>JBKOVL010000126.1:0-5855 GCA_046723895.1 Actinomycetota bacterium
GGAGACGAACGCAGGCAGGAACCGTCGCTCGGCGAGGGTCTGTCCGGGCAGGCACGCCGGTGAGAGGCATTCGAGTGTGTACTGGTAGGTGAGCAGCGTGCCCACGGCCGGACGTCGCTGCGCGCTCGAAGACACGATTCGCCACGGCACGAACCGCGGCCGCACCCGCACCGAGGTGACGTCGACCAGCCGCGGGTCGACGAGTACCTCGACCCTGGCACTGAGCGGGTCGCCGAACGAGAGTGCGCGCGTGTCGAGCGTCGCCTGCGCCGTCAGGGGCCGGTCCGGGGCGGGCCCGGAGGCGCCCCGCTGCCACCAGCCGAGCGCGAGCGCGATCGCGAGGACCAGGGCGACGAGTCCCGCAACGAGGGCGATCGGCCTCATCGCCACTCTCCCCGGCGGTGGGCGAGCCGGGCCTCGGCCCAGGTCGTGAACTGCGCGAGCACCGCCGCCGGTGTCGCGTCCCCGACGACCACGGGGTCGAGCCCGAGGCTGCGGAAGTCGGCAAGCAGCCGCTCGAGGCGGGCCTCGTTCGCCTCCCGCCGCGCCTCTGCCTCGCGACGGGACAGCCGCACCTTCCTCACCCTCCCGTGTCCGGGCTCGGCAAACGGGACGACGAGGCCGCCGACCGGCGGGAAGCTCTGCTCCCACACCGGGTCCTGGACCACGACGGGCACGAGGTCCCAGCGGAACCCGAGCGCCCACACCCACACCTCCGGCCGCGGCGGGCGGACGAAGTCCGAGCAGACGAAGACGAAGGCTCCCGGCGGTAGGGAGCGACGGCTCTGGGCGAGTCGCTCGAGCGCCCGCTCGAGGCCGTCCGCTTCGCCGTCGAAAGCCGCTGCTGCCCGGCGCTCCTCGATCAAGTCGAAGCCGTGGGCGCCGCGGGGCGGGAACCAGCTCTCGCCCGCGGCGGTGTCGAGGTAGCCGGCGAGGCCGAGCTCGCGTACGGCGGTGGTCGCGACCGCCCGCCAGACGCCGTCGAGGGCGCGCCGCTTCGAGAGCCACGGGAGATCCTCGGGGTAGAGCGCCATCGATGGGCTCCGATCGGCAAGGACGACGAGCCGAGGCGCCTCGTCGGCGAAGTCCTCGCGGACGAGGAAGTCGCTCTCCCCTCGCAGCGAAGAGAGGCGCGCGGAAAGCTTCCAGTCGATCAGGCTCGGGTCGTCGCCCGGCCGGTAGGGTCGGGTGCCCGCGACGCTCGTCCCGATTCCGCGGCGCGCCGCCCGCAGACGCCCGAAGGCTGAGCCGACCGGCCGCCAGCGGGGTACGAGCGGGAAGCTCAGCTCGGCGGCGTCCACCTCGTTGGTGAGTCCGGTGGCGGCGCGATCTCGATGCAGCGCCGGTAGACGTCCCGGAGGATCTCGTCCCGGGAGCGCCCACGGGACTCCGCCACGAAGCTCGGGGAGAAGACGAGCCGGTGGCCGAGCACGGGCGCGAACATCCGCTCGACGTCCTCGGGAATCGTGTACCCGCGCCCGCAGAGCAGGGCCCAGGCACGAGAGGCGCGCTCGAGCGCGAGGCTGCCGCGGACCGAGGCTCCGATCGCGAGCTGGTCGAGCGTACGGGTCGCGCGTACGAGCCGGATCGTCCAGAGACGCACGAGGTCGTCGACGTAGACCGCCTCGAGCGCGGCCTCGAGGCGGGCGAGCTCGGCGACGCCGACCGCGGGTCGCAGGCGCTCGAGCGGGTGGCCGCTCTGCTGGTCGAGAACGACGGCGAGCTCGTCCTCCTCGCCCGGGTAGCCGAGCCGGGCCTTCAGGAAGAAGCGGTCGAGCTGCGCCTCGGGCAGCGGGAACACGCCTTCGAACTCGATCGGGTTCTCGGTCGCGAGCACGAGGAACGGCTGCGGCAGGACGAGCGTCTGGCCGTCGATCGTCACCTGCCGTTCCGCCATCGCCTCGAGCAGCGCCGACTGGGTCTTCGGCATCGCCCGGTTGATCTCGTCGACGAGGACGACGTTCGCGAACAGGGGGCCGCGGCGGAACTCGAAATCGCGCGTCTTCTGGTTGTAGATGTTGATCCCGGTCACGTCCGAGGGCTGGAGGTCGGGCGTGCACTGGACGCGCGCGAAGACCGCGTCCTCGATGCTGCCGGCGATCGCGCGCGCAAGGACGGTCTTGCCGGTGCCGGGGACGTCCTCGAAGAGGACGTGGCCGTGGCAGGTCAGCGCGGCGAGGACGAGGCGGATCTCGTCGCGCTTCCCTCGCAGGACCCCGGCGACGTTGTCGAGCAGGCGCTCGCCGATCTCGGCGGCGTCGGCGAGCTCCTCCTCGCCCTCTGACCCCCGCTCTTTTTCCGGGCGCACGGCCATGATTATGCTCCGACGCGTGCCGGCGTTCATGGTTGGCGTGCTGTCCTTCGCATCTGCCGGGACGGTGGCGGCCACGCGACGCTCCTCCCCAAACACTCGATCGGCGGCGGTGCGATCGGGATGACGCAGGCTCGACCGATCTCGGAGAGAGCCGAGGCGCTCCCCGAGATCGACGACCGCTAGGAAACCTTGATGCGCTGGACGACGAGCGCCCAGTCGTCCAGGTTGAACGCGATCGAAGAGTTGCTGACGGCGTACTGGACCTGAACCTGATGCGTGCCCGCAGACAGGTTGCCGCTGGTTCGAATGATGGCGTGCTGGTACCGATCGCCGTTGCGCTTCGCCTCAAACGGGTCCCGCTCGAGATCGTTGTTGTCGAACGTCGCATCGCTCCCGGCTGCCGGATTGATCTCGGTACCGTCGACGGTGACCTTCAGGAGACAGCTGCCGAGGTCGGTACCTCCGTAGCAGGCGCTCTCGGCCGAGAAGAGAACGACGAGCTTGTCGGTCTCCCCGGTCGGGACGGTCACGCTCACCGAGGCGTTGGTGAGGTTCGCGTAGCTCGTCGACTTCGTCGACGAGTCGGCATTGCTGTTCTGGGAAAGCGTCTCGGCCGTGTAACCGGCCGCCGCGACGCCCGACGCGCCGGTCGGCCCTGCCGGCCCCGCCGGCCCCTGCGGGCCCGCTGGACCCTGCGGTCCGGCCGGCCCCCGCGACCCTGCGGGGATCTGGCCCGACCGGAAGTCGGCTCTCCTCAGCGAGCCGTTCAGGACCTTGGCCGAGTTGACCGAGTTCGCCTTCAGCTGGAGCGCTCCGACGCTGTTGCGCGGAACCACGATCGAGACCGCTGCGACGCTCGTACCGGCGAGCGCGACGAGAAGCGCTGCGCACGCGATCACCATCGACGGCGTCGGTCTCAGGCTGCGAAGTCGTTGCATGGGCGAGAAATCCTCCTTGGTTTGCGGTCGCCGGCGAGGTACCCGTGCCCTTTCGCGTCCAGCCGACCTTTACCTCTAACGAGGGTCGAGCACGCGTCGAACTCAGGATGCTCGACGGCTGCCGGCCGGCCCTTCTCGATCGGCTCGGAGCCGATTCGCCAGCCGCCGGTAGAGCGGCAGCGCCTCCTCCGCGATCGCCGCCCGCGCCTCGCTCGAGATCTTCCGGCTCTTCGCCATCTCGGGGTTGATCCCGTAGTCCGAGACGGCGAACGACGAGTTCGGCAGGACGGGGCGGCCCGCGTACGTCGGGCGGAGGAGGATCGGGTCGAACTCGATCCCGATGAACGCGGCGACCCGGCGCATCGTCGGCTCAGGCTCGAGCACGAGGTCGTCGAAGAGCACGCCCAGAGTCGGGACCGGGCTGGTGTCGATCAGCTCCTCGAGCCTGCGTCCCCACCCGAGCCACTCCTCGACCGCATCGCCGATCGCTTCGTTCTTGTGGAAGTGGACGACCCGGCTCGACGCGTACCAGGAGCGCGGGTCGCGCAGGATCGAGATCAGGGCGCCGTCGGGATAGTCGGCCGCGAAGCGCTCCACGCTCTCCGGGCTCGTCGCCAGCCGGGGCATGAAGCCCGTGATCGAGACCTCTCTGCCCGTTGGCTTCCAATCGTGCCAGCACGCGAAGAAGGACGCGAACCAGCAGTCGAGCACGTCCCGTGACCGGGTCACCGGCCGCGATGCGACGAGCTCGAGGAAGAGCGCCCGCTGCGTCTCGACCGAGAACGTGAACGGATGCCGTTCGCTCTTCGCGAAGGGGTTCCGGCCCGCCTTCGCGAACCCCTCGTCGGCGATCTTCGCCCACTTCGGGTCGGAGAGCGCCTCGAGCCACTCGTCCGCGGTCGCGTCGGGGTCGAGCGCGGGCCAGTTGCACTTCTTCGGGTGCCAGATGCGGATCTCCCAGGGGTGTGCGTACACCTGCGGGTGGCAGTCGAAGAGCTGGGCCAGCAGGCTGCCGCCCGACCGCGAGATCTGGCTGACGAGGACGAGCGGCGCGTCGATGAAGGGCGCCTCGCATGCGCTCACGGCCCGACAGTAGCGGCTCACCCGAGCGGACCCCGATCCATCACCCACTCCGACTTGCGGGCGCGGCTGGTCGAGCGGATACTTTCGCGGCATTCAAGTGACCCGAAGGAGGAGGATAGGTGTGACGAAGCGTCTTCTCGTGGCGTCCCTTGTGGTCTTGGCCGGGGCACTCGTGGTCGCCACCGTGGGCTCGGGCAGTCCGGGCCGGAATCAGGCGCAGCCGCTTCCCGCGTCGTCGTGTGCCCCGCTTGTCTACAAGGGCTCGGGCAGCCCGCAGTACCTGATCGCCTCGGACCTGCCGCGGCAGGGCGCGCAGCGCGCGCAGTCGACACAGATGACCCAGGCAATTCAGTTCGTGCTGGCCGGAGCGGGCTGGAAGGCCGGCTCCTACACGATCGGCTACCAGGATTGCGACGACTCGACTGCGCAGGCCGGTAAGTGGGATTCGGCGAAATGCTCCGCGAACGGCAACGCGTACGCCCGGGACAAGGACCTGATCGGGGTGATCGGCACGTTCAACTCGGGCTGTGCGGAGATCATCGTGCCGATCCTGAACCGCGCTCCCGGCGGCCCGGTGGGGATGGTCAGCCCCGCGAACACGTACACGGGTCTGACCGTGAAGGGCCCGGGCACGGCCGCGGGCGAGCCCAACAAGTACTACCCGAGCGGCAAGCGAAACTACGCCCGCGTGGTCGCGCAGGACCAGTACCAGGGCGCCGCCGACGCGCTTCTCGCACGGCGAGTCGGCGCGAAGAGCGTCTACGTCCTGAACGACAAGGAGGCCTACGGCCTCGGCGTCGCCGAGAACTTCCGAAGGTCGGCGCAGAAGCTCGGCATCAAGATCGTCGGCTTCGAGGCACTCGATCCGAAGGCCTCGAGCTACGAGGCGCTCGCCTCGAAGATCAAGGACAAGAAGGCCACGGGCGTGTTCGTCGGCTCGCTCATCTGCGAGAACGGCGGCAAGCTGCTCAAGGACCTCCGGACCGCGCTCGGTCCGAATGTGAAGCTGCTTCTGCCCGACGGGTTCACGCCGATCACGACCGTGGTCGAGGGCGCCGGCGCAGCGGCCGAGGGCGCGTTCGTCAGCGTCGCCGGCATCCCGAACTCGCACCTGAAGGGCAAGGGAAAGGCGTTCTACACCGCGTTCAAGGCGTCGCTCAAGGGCAAGCCGGTCGCCGAATACGCCGTCTACGCCGCGCAGGCGGCAGTGGCGATGCTGTCCGCGATCTCGCGCTCGAACGGGACGCGTGCGAGCGTGACCGACCAGATCTTCAAGACCAACCTGAAGAACAGCATCACCGGCAACCTCACGTTCAATGCGGACGGCGACGTGAAGGGCGGCCCGGTCGCGATCTACCGGATCAGAGGCGGTAAGAGCACCGACTACACGGTGATCTACCCGCCGGAGTCGTTGGTCAAGTCCGCGTAGCAGCGGACCACGATCCACCTCTGAGAGGGAGGGCTGTCTCTTATACACATCTGACGCTGCCGACGACGGCTGCAGTGTGTAGATCTCGGTG
>JBKOVL010000101.1:0-4653 GCA_046723895.1 Actinomycetota bacterium
ATACGGAACGGCGAAACCGACGCGCGGCGCGCGGGAGCCCACCCCTGCGATCGTAGACGTTGCGGGCTGGAATCGGTACCAATAGAGTCCTTTCCATGGCGGAGACGCACATCGAGTACTCCCCTCACGTCGGGCGGCGCATCCGGCTCGGCAGCTGGGAGGACCAGAAGATCTCCACCTACCGCAAGATCCGCGAGGCGATCGAGGACGGCCGCTTCGACGACGCGGCGAAGCTCGCCGGCTACTTCGTCGACGAGGCCAGGGTCTGCTTCCAGATCTACCGACAGTGGATCCCCGACCTGAACGGATTCCTCGCCGAGAACGGCGTCCCGAAGGGGGACCTCGACCGGGTCAACGCGGAGATCGTTGCGAAGCTCGATCTGCCGGACGGGCGGCCGTGGGACCCGTACCGGCAGTGGGACGACTTCGTCAATCGGGTCGACGAGCTCGTCGGCCTGATCCACAAGCAGCGCACCGAGGAGGCGCTCGCCACGCTCGACGAGGCGAAAGAGACGTGGCGTCGCTGCCACGACCGTGACGTCGACCACACCTACGGGCTGATGAGCGAGATCGTCGCCAGGCTGGGCGAGCACCGGATCGGCGACATGTGGAACAAGGTGCTGCTCCCGCTCTTTGCGTGGCGCTACGAGAAGTTCGACATCGACAAGCACCCGTGGGACGAGGGGCTCGAGGTGCTGATGCTGGTCGCGTGCGAGGCGATGCGCGGCCACCTCGTCGGGCCCGAGCGAACCGGCGACTTCGAGCTGATCGAGACCGACGACCGCTACATCCTCCGCTTCGATCCCTGCGGCTCAGGCGGCAGGACGATCCGAGGGGACCCGATCGAGGGGACACCCGCACGGATGGACCCGCCCTACAACTGGACGGTCTCGAAGGAGCCGCACCCGTGGAACCACTTCCAGACCGGGGTCTGTCACTACTGCACGCACTGCATCGCGCTGATGGAGGAGATGCCGATCGACCGCTTCGGCTACCCCGTGCGCGTGATCGACCCGCCTCGGCACGATGCGGTCGACGAGGAGGGCAGGCCGGAGAAGTGCCAGTGGCAGATGTTCAAGGACCCGGCGCAGGTGCCCGCGGAGTACTACGAGCGCTGCGGCCGCGCGAAGCCCGACCGGTTCGGGTCGCAGGCACTCGGCTCGCCCGACCTGCCGGACGTCAAGGCCGGGATGCCTGGAGCCGGGTAGTGGAGCGGCGCGGCCGCGCGAGCATGCGGGAGGTCGCCGAGCGCGCCGGCGTCGCGATGTCCTCGGTCTCCCGCGTCCTCTCGGATCATCCCGACGTGAGCCCGGTGATGCGCGACCGGGTTCGCCGCGCGGTCGAGGAGCTGGGCTACAAGCCCGACCTGCTCGCGCAGAGCCTTCGCCGGCGCGAGACCCGTTCGATCGGCTTCGTCGTCGGCGACATCTCGAATCAGCTGCTCGCCGAGATCGTCAAAGGGGCGGAGACTGCGCTGCGGGACGCCGGCTACGCGATGCTTCTGACCAACTCGGAGGGCGACCCCGAGCTCGACGCCGCGCACGTGCGGCTCTTCGAGCAGCGGCGGACCGATGGTCTGATCCTCTCGCTCGCGCGCGAGGACCACCAGCCGACGCTCGATGCGCTGGCGGCGCTCGATGCGCCGATCGTCGTGATCGACCGCGACCTGCGCTCGTCCATCCCGGTCTCACGCGTCCTCTCCGACCACGCGCACGGGATGCACGCGGCGGTCAACCACTTGCTCGACCTCGGCCACCGCCGCATCGGCCTCGCGGTCGGCCAGCCGATCCGGCCGAGCCTCGAGCGCCGGCGCGCCTTCGAGGAAGCCCACGCTGCCCGCGGCCTCGTGCCGGGGCCGGTGGTCGCGGGGCGTCTCTCGGTCGACTTCGGCGTGCAGTCGACACGCGAGCTCCTCGACGTCGGCGACCGCCCGACGGCGATCATCGCGGGCGGCAACCAGCTGATGATCGGCGCGCTCAAGGTGTTCTCGGAGCGGGGACTGGAGGTCGGGCGCGACATCTCGTTCCTCGGCTGCGACGACATCCCGGTCACGGGGCTGTACCGCCCGCCGATCGCCGTCGTCCGCCGGGACAACGTCGCGATCGGCCGCGCGGCCGCGGAGCTTCTCCTCCGCTGGCTGAAGGACGGAGACGTCCCCGCCGACGTCGTCCTCCCGACCGAGTTCGTGCCGCGCCCGAGCTGCGCGCCGCCGCGCGGCTGATCCGTGGGCGAGGCGGCGAAGAACATCTCCGGGAGCCCCGTGCCGCCGGTCACCCGGCTGACGTGGTCGGACGCGCTCGGCAAGCGCGTCCGCGAGGGCGACTGGGTGGAACAGGCGGTCTCCACGTACGCGGAGATCGAGCGGGCGGTCGAGGTCAGGCAGTGGGAGGTTGCGGCGCAGCTCGTCGACTACTCGATGGAGGAGGCGAAGGTCGTCTACGTCATCTACCAGGTCTGGACGGAGGGGTTCCTCGACTGGACGCGGCAGGAGGGCGTGGGGGAGGACGAGCTTGCCGCTGAGCTCGCCCGGCTCCGTGGTCTGCTCGCCTTCCCGGACGGCGAGCCGTTCGAGCCGAAGCCGCGCTGGGACGCGCTCGGCGCTGCCGCCGGGCTGCTCGCAAACAGGCTGCGCGCCCTCGAGACCGATGCGGCAGCGGCTATCGCAGCGACCCGCGAGCTGCGCGAGTCGTGGCGGCAGCTGCACGACCGGGGCGCCGACTTCCAGGCCGGCCTCCTCACCTTCGTCGCGCGTCGCTTCGGCGAGCCACGGCTCGAGGACTGCTACCGCCACGTGCTCGAGCCGTACCTGCAGGAGCGTTACCGGCCGTTCGACGTCCGCGAGCGTCCGTACGAGGACACGCTCTACCGCAACCTCTACCTCGCCTTCGAGGCGATGCGGGCGCACCTCTGCGGGCCCGGTCGCGAGGGGAACCTCGACTTCGAGGAGGACGAGGACCGGGTCGTGCTCAGGTTCGACCCGTGCGGCTCGGGCGGCCGGATGCAGCGCGGCGACGCGGTCGAGGGAACACCGTCCCGGGCGCAGTCGCCGTACGAGTTCGGGGTGACGCGGGGACGGTACGACTGGGCGTGGAACGAGGAAGGAGTCTGTTACTACTGCGCCCACTGCTGCTTCGCGCTCGAGCGCTGGCCGGCGGAGCAGTGGGGACACCCGATCCGAGTCGTCGACTCGCCGCTCTACCCCGACGAGTCGACCGGCGGGCGCCCGAAGCAGTGCACGTGGACGATCTACAAGTCGCTGGAGGCGATCCCATCCGAGGCGTACGAGCGCATCGGGCTGCGTAAGCCGGAGGCGTGAGCTCGCGCCGCTTGACCTTCCGAGCCGACCCGGCGTAGACTCCAGGAACCGTTTCCAGCCATGGAGGAGAGGAGGCTCATGCACAAGCAGCGCTGGCGAATCGTGGCCGTTGCGCTCGTGGTCGTCGGGGCGCTCGCCGCGACCGCCTACGGTGCGGTGTTCGCCGCCCCGCCGCAGCCGAAGGCGGTTGCCTTCCAGAACGCGGTGCCCGGCAGCGGCAAAGGTCTCAAGCTCGGGTACATCACGCTCGGCGAGTCGGTCCCGTTCGCCCGGCTCGTCTCGAACGGGATCAAGGCGCAGGCCAGGCGGGCGGGCGCACAGCTCGCGTTCTGCGACTCCGCACTCGACGCCGCAAAAGCGCTCGACTGCGCGAAGACGTTCAAGACGCAGGGCGTCCAGGGGTACCTCAACTTCGACGTCGTCCAGAACGCGTCGGCGGCGATCTGCAAGGCGGGCCCGCAGGTGCCCGTGATCGCGATCGATATTCACCAGAAGCCCTGCGAGAAGGCATTCATGGGCGCCAACAACCTCTACGCCGGCTACATCGCCGGCAAGGCCGTCGGCCTGTATTTCAAGCGCCACTTCAACTGCCAGTACGACACGTACGTCTCGCTCGAGCAGACGGCCGCAGGCGTGGTCAACACGCAGCGCATGGGTGGGTACCGCCTTGGCTTCACCAGCGTCTGCGGGAAGATCCACAACCTCAAGAAGATCGACGGCGCCGATCGCATCGACCCGGCGCGCACGAAGTTCGCGGACGCGCTGACGGCACTACCAGGCCAGAGTCACATCATCGTGGTCTCGATCAACGACGACGGGATCGAGGGCGCTCTCGCGGCGGCGAAGACCGCCGGCCGCGTGAACGACCTCTACGTCTCGGGCCAGGGGACCGACGCGTCGGCCTGGTGCCTGATCAAGAACAACAAGCAGTGGATCGCCGACTCCGCCTACTTCCCCGAGAAGTACGGCATGATCGGCATCCCCTACCTGATCAAGCTGGTCAAGGGACAGCGGGTCCCGACGGAGCTGTACGTCCCGCACGTGCTGATCACCGGGGCGAACATCAGCAGGTACTACCAGCCGAGGAACTGCTGAGGAGCGATCGGGAAACCGGTCGTCGTGGGGAACTCGGGGAAGGCCGGGTTGAGCCACCAGCCTGACGGTCGCTCAACCCGCTTCCGGCTCGAGGCTCGGGAGATCCGCAAGTCCGTCGGCGGCGTCGAGGTCCTGCACGGCGTCGACCTCGTCGCCACGGGCGGCTCCGTACTGGCCCTGCTCGGCGAGAACGGAGCCGGGAAGTCGACCCTGGTGAAGATCATCGCCGGCGATTACCAACC
>JBKOVL010000167.1:0-5902 GCA_046723895.1 Actinomycetota bacterium
CCGATCGTCTCCTCGTGGGTGACCGGCGCGAGCATGCCGACGAGCGCCTGCTCGATCTCCTCGGTGAGCTGGTAGATGACGCGATAGGTGCGAATCTCGACGCCCTCGCGCTCGGCGAGCTGGCGCGCCTCGGCATTCGGGCGGACGTTGAAGCCGACGACGAGCGCATCCGACGCGGCGGCCAGGTTGACGTCGTTGGCGGTGATCCCGCCTACGTCCTTGTGAATCACGTTGACGCCGACCTCGGGGTGGTCGATCTTGGCGAGCTCGTTCAGCGCCGCCTCGAGTGAGCCCTGGACGTCGGCCTTGAGCACGAGCCGAAGCTCCTGCACGCCGCCCTCCTGCATCTGCGAGAACAGGGTCTCGAGCGAGACGCCGCGCTTCGCCATCCCGGCGCGCTGCTCCCGGCGGAGACGCTCCCCCCGGGTCTGCGCAACCTGGCGCGCCTGCCGCTCGTTCTCGGCGACACGGGCGTGCTCGCCGGCCGGCGGCGGCTTGTCGAAGCCGATGATCTCGACCGGATCGCCGGGCTGCGCCTCCTTGATCCTCTCGCCGCGGTAGTTCTGGAGCGCGCGCACCTTTCCGTACGCGTCCCCGGCGACGATCGCGTCCCCGACGCGGAGCGTGCCGCGCTGGACGAGCATGGTCGCAACCGGGCCGCGCCCGACGTCGAGGCGAGACTCGATGATCGGGCCGGAGGCTTCCGCCTTCGGGTTCGCCTGCAGCTCGAGCTCGGCGTCCGCGACGAGCAGCACCTTCTCGAGCAGGTCGTCGAGGTTCCGCTTCTCGCGCGCGGAGACGTCCGAGAACTGGACCGTCCCGCCCCACTCCTCGGGCTGGAGCCCCTCGGAGGTGAGCTCGGTCCGCACCTTCTCCGTGTTCGCGTCCGGCAGGTCGACCTTGTTGACGGCGACGACGATCGGCATCGCCGCGTCGCGCGCGTGCGCGATCGACTCGCGCGTCTGCGGCATGACGCCGTCGTTCGCAGCGACCACGAGGACGGCGATGTCCGCGACCTTCGCGCCGCGGGCGCGCAGGGCCGTGAAGGCCTCGTGGCCCGGCGTGTCGAGGAACGTGATCTTGCGGCCGCCGTGGTCGACCTGGTAGGCGCCGATGTGCTGCGTGATCCCGCCAGCCTCGGTCTCCACGACGGACGACTCGCGAATCGCGTCGAGGAGCGTCGTCTTGCCGTGGTCGACGTGCCCCATGATCGTCACGACGGGCGGGCGCGGGGCGAGATCACTCGGGTCGTCCTCGTACGCCTCCGGCTCGACCTCTTCCTCGTCGGCGTGCTTGATCGTGATCTCGCGCTCGACTTCGGCACCGATCAGCTGCACGGCCTCGTCGGTGAGCGACTGCGTGATCTGGACCATCTCGCCGAGGCCCAGCATGATCTTGATGATCTGGGCGACGGGGATCCCGAGCGCCTGGGAGAGCTCGCGCACGGTGACCCCCGACGGGACCGTGACCGGACCGGTCGGCGGCGCGACCTCGCGCGTCTGCTTCTGAGGCGCGGGGCGCTGCTCGCGGGCGCGGCGGTCGTCGGGCCGCGGACGGGCGGCGCCGCTGTCGATTACGACGCGGCGGCGGCGCCCTGCGGCGCCTCCCTGGCGCGGTCTGATGGGTCTCTTCGGGCCGTCAGCCATGGCTAGAGTCCTTCATTGGAAGGACCAGTGTAGAGCGCCGCCAGCGCCGGATCGACTCTCACGGGCCGTCTGAGGACCCGTGCGAACCCCCGCTTTGCGGCCGCACGCTCGAAACACGGCAGCCGCCTGCAGGTATAGACGCCCCGGCCCGGCTGCCTCGCGCCCGGCGTGAGGACACCGTTGCGGGCGACGAAGCGCAGGAGCTCCGGCTGCGGCGCCTTCCGCCCGCAGCCCGCGCAGGTCCTGATGGGCGCGCTCACGCAGCAGGCTCGGGCTCCTGTGCAGGCTCAGGAGTGTCAGACACTTGCGCCCTCGCCTCCGGCGCCTCGACAGGCAGATGTGATAGTGCGCCGGAGCGCTCCTCGGAGGTCGAGACCTGTTCGCCCTCGTCGAGGGTCTCTATGCCCTCCCCGCCTTCCGGTGCCTCCTCCTCGGCGACTCCGGGCTGGACGATCTGGTCGCCGAGATCCTCGCCGGCGGCCTCGCGCTGGGCGAGCTCCTGGTGGGCAGGCACGCCGCAGAAGCGCGAGCCGGGGAGCGCGGCATTCGGGCAGCGCTTGCCGGTCGAGAGGATCGCGACGCAACGGCCGGTGAACTCATCGCCGTCGGCGCCGGCGAACGCGGCCTCGGCTTCGGCATGAGCGAACTCGGTGTCGGACTGGATGTCGACCTTCCAGCCCGTCAGGCGCGCGGCCAGGCGGGCGTTCAGGCCCTCCTTGCCGATCGCAAGGGCGAGCTGGTCGTCCGGCACGACCACCGTCGCCTCCCTCGTCTCGTCGTCGATGTAGACCTCGCGGACGCGGGCCGGCGAGAGCGCCTTTGCGACAAACCGGGCCGGCTCGTTGTTCCACGGGATGATGTCGATCTTCTCGCCGCGGAGCTCCGACACGACCATGCGGACGCGGGACCCGCGTGGGCCGACGCACGCGCCCACCGGGTCGACGCCCTGGGCGTGCGACTCGACCGCGATCTTCGAGCGGTAGCCGGGCTCGCGTGCGACGCCGCGGATATCGACGAGCCCGTCTGCGATCTCCGGCACCTCGAGCTCGAAGAGCGTCCTGATCAGCTCCGGGTCGCGGCGCGAGAGAATCACCTGCGGGCCCTTCGTCCCCGATCGAACCTCCGTGATCACGGCCTTGATCCGGGAGCCCTGCTCGTAGCGCTCGCCGTCCACCTGCTCGGAGCGCGGCAGAAGCGCCTCGACCTTGCCGAGATCGACAAGCACGTTGTTGCGGTCGCCCGCCTGCTGGACGATCCCCGTGACGACCTCGCCGACGCGGTCGATGTACTCGTCGTACATCATCTCGCGCTCGGCCTCGCGGATCCGCTGCAGGATCACCTGCTTCGCCGTCTGCGCGGCGATGCGGCCGAAGTTCTCCGGAGTGACGTCGGCACGGCGGACGAGCGCCGGGTCGACGTCGGACCAGTCGATCTGCAGGTCGTCGTCGGAGACGAGGACGTGCGAGTGCTCGCCCGTCTCCTCCTCCTGTGCCTCGAGCTCGATTATCGCCCGCTCGCGCGCCTCTTCGATCAGCCGCCCCTCGATGTCCTTGGGCAGCTCGATCGAGAACACGCGGAAGTCTCCAGAGTCGGGATCGAGCTCGACGCTTGCGTGACGCGAGGACCCCGGCGTCTTCTTGTACGCGGCGAGAAGCGCGTCCTCGAGCGCATGGATCAACGTGTCCTCCTCGATCCCCTTCTCCCGCTCGATCGTCCTGACCGCTTCGATGATCTCTCTGCTCATCTAGTGCCCTTCGTCGACGAGGTTGCCCCGGACGATCGCGTCGTACGGGATGGTCACGCGCTCGTGGTCGGCGACCTCGAGCGCGACTTCGCTCTGCTTCGCGTCGGCGACCGTGCCCCGGAAGCGCCTGCGGCCTTCGATGTCGTTCTCGGTGCGAATCGAGACCTTGCGGCCGACAGCGTTGCGGAAGTGCGCCGGCGTTCGCAGCGGCCTCTCGATCCCCGGCGACGAGACGTCGACCGTGTACCGGTCGAGGTAGCCGCGGAGCAGGCCGGTGACGCGCTCGCAGAGCGCGTGGTCGTCACCCGTCGGACGGTCGATGTAGACCGTGAACCGCTCGGGCCCCGAGAGCTCGACCGCGAGCACCTCGACGCCCGGGAGCCCCTGCTCCACGGTCTGCGAGACCTCTCTGGTCAACTCCCGTTCCTTCTGATGAACCTGCGCCAAAAGACCTCCTACACAAGAAATGGGCGCCGCGCGCCCATTTCGCCAAGCCGGTGAAATGTGGTGATTGAAGGATAGCAGCGAGGTGCTGACGGCAGGGACTCGCGATAGTTTGTGCGTCGTCCAGCGCGGAAGCATGGGTATGCGATGAGAAGACGCCGGGCGGCACAAGTTGTCGTTGGGATTGTGGTCGGCGGGGGAATCGCCGCGGCCGTTGCACTCCTGGTCGTGAGTGGTCCGACCACCCCGCAACCCGCAAGCGGGAGCGCTAATCGTGCGCGGGCCGCGAGACCTGCGAGTTGCGTCGACCGGCTGCTGAAGGACTGGAACGACGGGCGGATCGACGGCACCTACCGGCTCGCCTGCTACCGGAAGGCGATCAAGGAGCTACCCCTCGACCTCGCCGTCTACTCGAGCGCTGCAGACGACATCAGGCAGGCGCTCTCAGAGCGGATCGTCCAGGGCGCGCGGTGACATTTCGAGAATGAGTGTGACCGGCCCGTCGTTGACGAGCTCGACCGCCATCCGGGCACCGAAGACGCCGGTCGAGACCCCCGCCCCGAGCGCGCGCAGAGCCTCGCAGAACGCCTCGTAGATCCGCTCCGCCTCCTCCGGCGGTGCGGCTTCCGAGAAGCTCGGGCGCTTACCCTTCGCCGTGTCCGCGATCAGCGTGAACTGCGAGACGACGAGCGCCTGGCCGCCCGTGTCCAGCAGCGAGCGATCGAACCTGCCCTCTGCGTTCTCGAAGATCCGCAGGTTTGCGACCTTGCCGGCGAGCCGCGCAGCCGCCGCGGCCGTGTCCCCGCGTGCCACGCCGAGCAGCACGCACAGGCCCGCCCCGATCTCGCCGCCCGGCGACACGGACGCGCGCGCAACTCGTTGGACGACTGCTCTCAGCTCTCGAGGTCCATCACGCGCGAGGCGTAGTGCTCGTCGTCCGGACGCAGTGAGCGCGCGAGCTTGTAGTGGCCGTTCGCCTGGGCGACGTGCCCCTGCTTCTCGAGACAGCGCCCGAGGGCGTAGTGCGCGTAGTCGTCGGTCGGAGACAGCTCGAGCATCGCCCGGAACTCCTCGGCCGCCTCGTCGTAGCGGCCGATGCGGAAGTACGCGATCCCGAGCGACTCGCGGATCGACGCCTTGTTCGGCTCCCGACGCTTCGCCTTCTCGAGCGGCACGGTCGCCTGCGCGGCCATCCCCTTGCGGAGATGCCGCTTGCCCTGCTGGAAGTAGTCGTAGACCTCGCTCACAACGCCCTCAGGTACGGAAAGTTCTCCCTCACCAAGTCAAGCGGATGCGTCAAGTCCCGGGTCGGCCCGATCTCGACGCCGTGCACGGTCTCTCCCGCGTCGATCAGTCGTTGAAACGCCTCCGCGAGCTCGTAGGGTGGCCCGCCGAGACGGTCGAGCAGCTCGGGGTCGAAGCCCTCGCCGAGGCGCCAGAGCGGAGCCGCGGCGAGCGAGTTCGCCGGATCGTCGTCGAGTACCTTCGTGACCCGGCCGTCCTCGATCCGCAGCGCGTACCGGTGCGGAGGCGACGGCGGTGGGTCGCGCCGGCCGGCGATCCCGTGTCCCGGGATCGCAGCGAATCGCCCGATGTCGCCGGGCGTGAACACCGTGTCGGCGCCCGCGATCAGAGCCGGCAACCCCGCGAGCCCGCGGCGGACCGCGTCTGCAGATCCGTCCGGCTCCGATTGACGGACGAAGCGGACGTCGAGCCCGTCGAGGAGCGACTCGACCTCCTCGGCGAGGTGGCCGGTGACGACCGTGATGCGGCCGATCCCGGCCGCACGCAGCTCGTGGAGCAGCGTGACGATCACCGGCCGGCCGTCGATCGGCAGGACGGGCTTCGCGTAGCGCTCGGTCAGCGGCCGGAGCCGGCGACCCTCGCCGGCGGCGATGACGACGGCTTCCACCCGACCTAGTATCACCATCGTGGTTCTCTGCATCGTCCTGACCGCGGTCGTGGCCGTGCTCGTCGTCTTGGCCGTGCTCGGCCGCCTTCGCGCCCGGGATTGCCGCGCTGATCATCCCCCCGATTGCGGGCGTGTTGATCCAGCTCGCCCTCTCGC
>JBKOVL010000073.1:0-7916 GCA_046723895.1 Actinomycetota bacterium
CTACCACCTCGCACTCTCCGAGCAGGCAGGGGCCGGCTTGCGATCGCGGGAACAGCGCGGCTGGATACGGAGGCTGGACTTCGAGATCGACAACGTCCGCGCGACGCTCGCCTGGCTCGGGGAGCACGGGCGAGCGAGCGAGATGAGTGCACTCCTGCGCGGACTCTGGCTCTACTGGTGGCAGAGCGGGCAAATCGACGAGTCCCGCAGCTGGTTCGCCCTGGCGCTCGCCAACGGAGAGCGGCTCTCACCGGCCGAGCGCGGATGGCTGATCCGGGCTGGACGGGTTGCTCGCGTTCGTGCAGGGCGACTACGCGACTGCGACCGAGGCACTCGCTTCGTCGAGACCGCTCCTGCTCGCCGCGGACGATCGCCTCGCCCTCGCGCTCACGGAGGGCGTCACGGGCATCATCACCGCAGCGCTCGGCGAGTACGAGCCGGGCCGGGAACAGGTCGAACGGAGCCTGGCGAGGTTCGACGAGCTCGGCGACGATTGGGGACGCGCGCTCGCCTCGAACACCGTCGCCTGGCTGCACACGATGACCGAGCGCTACGACGACACGGACGAGGCCTTCCGACGCGCGCTGGCGGCTGCCGAGCGGTCAGGGGACAACCTGCTCCTGGCGATGGCGTTCGACAATCTCGCGACGAAACGGCTGCACGAGCGCGACGTCGAAGGGACGCGGACCGCGATCAAGAAGGCGATCGACCTGGTCGACGGCGCCGGCATCGTCTACATCCAGCCCGACGTGCTCGAGAGCCTCTCGCGGCTCGCGGTCCTGGAGGACCTACCCGAGCTCGCAGCAGAGCGGCTCGGCGCTGCGTCGGCGCTGCGCGAGGCCATGCGCGTTCCCCTCTGGGGCGCCGCGCTCGAGCGTGTCGAGCACCGCGCGAAGGAGCTGCGCGAGGCGCTCGGGGACGAGCGGTTCGAGGCCGCGCTAGAGCGCGGCCGGGCGGCGCGCTTCGCGGGCGTGTCGGCACCGCCGGACGTCGTGCTCAGGCCGCATGGCCCGGAACGTGCACGATCTCCAGCTTGATGCCGTCGGGATCGTAGAAGAACACCGCGTAGTAACCCGGCATGTAGGAGTACTCCTCCGGGCCGCTCTCGATCTCGGCGCCGCGCGCGCGCAGCCACTCGGCCCGCTCGTCGACGGCGAAGCGCGAGGGCGCCTCGAGCGCCAGGTGGTGGAGGCCGACGCGGTAGCGGTCGTACGGCTCGGAAGGCGACTGTGCCTCGCGCAGGCCGATCGAGCTGCTGGGGCCGGAGAGGTACCAGATCGTCTCACCGCGCTCGCCTTCGACCTCGCCGATCCGGTGCCAGCCGAGCGGCTCGAGCAGGTCGCGGTAGAAGGGCAGGCTGCGCAGAATCGAGGTGACGACGAGATCGACATGATGGACGCCTGTTGAGGGCACTGCCTGGCCTCCGAATGATCTACCGCGGGCCGGATAGCTCTCGGCCGCGGCCGTAGCGAACGGCCCGCTGCGCGGCGCGCGGATCGACGCCCTGCTCGAGCAGCTGCTGGTGCAGCTCGCTCTCGCTGCCGAGGCGAAGGAAGAGCCAGGCGAGGGCGCCCAGCGTGACGAGCGAGCCCTCGATCATCATCAGCCCGCCCGCGATCCCCTGGTCGGCATGTGCCGAGATGCCCCAGCGCTCGACCGGGTGCTGGTAGTAGCGGTAGAAGACTCCGCCCGACCAGACGAAGACGTTGCCGAGGATCGTCTCGACGACGCGCACGGCCGCGATGTAGGCGAGCTTCATCCCGGTTCCGAACCACTCCGGGCCGGGCAGCACCTCGAGCACCGGCGCCCACATCAGGCAGCCGCAGGTGAAGAAGAGGATGTGCTGCACGGCGTGGAGAGCGTCGTGGTGCAGGGCGCCCTGGTAGGCGATCGGCAGGTGCCAGAGCACGATGTTGGCCGCCCAGAGCGGGAAGGCGACGAGCGGGTGGGTGAGGAACCGGAGCCGCACGACGACCGGCAGCCCGAGCACCGGCCGCAGGATCGGGCCGGTCAGGCCGGCGACCATGCAGAGGGGCGCGAGGTCGCCGAGCAGGATGTGCTGGAGCATGTGCACGAAGAAGAACTGCTGCTCGCCGAGCGCATGGATCGGCGAGGCGACCGCGAGGAACGCGAGCGCAAGCCCGAGGCCGAAGACTAGGCGGCGCCAGAGGGCGACGGGGGTGCGGCGGGCGGCGAGCGTGGCAGCGCGGCGGTAGTAGAGGAACGCAGCCGCAGCGATCAGCAGCAGTTGGGCCGGGTCCCACGTCCAGCTGGTCAGCGGGGACGGCATCCAGGGAGCTTAGACTCGTGGCGTGGGGAGCTACGAGGCGGCCGGGGTCTCGCTGGCGACGGCCGGCGCGGTCGTCGAGCGCCTGCGCGCTGCCGTCGAGTCGACGGGGGCGGAGGGCTTCGGCGCGTTCGCGGGGCTCTATCCGCTCGGTGACGACCGGTTCCTCGCCGCGTCGATGGACTCGATCGGGACGAAGCCGATGGTTGCCCGAGGACGAGGCGCGTTGCGGAACTGCGGCATGGACATAGCGGCGCACTGCGTCAACGACGTGCTGACGACCGGTGCCGATCCGCTCTTCCTGCTCGACTACGTCGCCGCGAACCGGCTCGATCTCGAGCAGGTCGCCGAGCTGGTGGAAGGCGCCGCCGAGGTGTGCCGCGCGGCGGGATGCGCACTGATCGGGGGCGAGACCGCGGAGATGCCGGGCGTCTACCGCGACGAGGAGCTCGACTTCGCCGCGTGTTGCGTGGGGGTCGTGGATCGCGCGTCGCTGATCGACGTCTCGCGGGTCTCGGCGGGGGACGTGGTCGTCGGTTTCCCGTCTGCGGGCGTGCACGCAAACGGCTTCTCGCTCGTCCGGCAGGTGCTCGACCTCGAGGACTACGACGGCGACGATCTGCTCGCCCCGACGCCGCTCTACCTGGAGGACGTGCGAGCGCTCCGGCGCGACGCGGACGTGCGTGCGCTCGCGCATGTGACGGGCGGGGGGATCGAGGCAAACCTCTCGCGCGTTCTTCTGGACGGACTGCGGGTCGCGATCGACTGGGACGCCTGGGAACGGCCGCCGGTCTTCGCGTGGCTCGCGAGGCATGTCGCCGAGGAGGAGCTGCGAAGGGTCTTCAACCTCGGCGTCGGCTACTGCGCGGTCGTCCCGGATCCCGCGGGCAGGATGGTGATCGGACGCGTGGAGTGATCGGTGTCCTGGTCTCGGGGGAAGGAACGAACCTGCAGGCGCTGATCGACGCCGGGCTGCCGATTTGCGCGGTCGCCTCGAATCGCAAGGAGGCGCGGGCGCTCGGGCGCGCGCTGGCGGCCGGGATCCCGGCGGCCACTTTCTCGCTCGACTGCCACGCGACGCGGAAGGAGCGTGACCTCGTTATGGCGATCTGGCTCGAGGAGCGCGGGGTCGAGCTCGTCGTGCTCGCGGGGTACATGCACCTGCTCACGCGGCCGTTCCTCGACCGGTTCCCGGAGCGCATCGTCAACGTCCACCCTTCGCTGCTGCCGGCGTTCCCGGGGCTGCGGGCGATCGACGAGGCGGTCGCGGCCGGGGTCGAGACGACGGGCGTGACCGTCCATCTCGTCGAGAAGGGCGTCGACAGCGGGCCGGTGCTCCGCCAGGAGCCCGTTCCCGTGGAGCCGCGCGAGTCGCTGGTCGAGCGGATCCACGCCGTGGAGCACCGGCTACTGCCGGAGGTGGTGCGGGAACTGTGCGGGCGCTGATCTCCGTGTACGACAAGTCGGGCGTCGACGAGTTCGCCCGTGGGCTCGTCGAGCTCGACTGCGAGCTCGTCGCGAGCGGGGGCACGGCGGCCTTCCTCGAGGAGCAGGGCCTGCCGGTCACGGGCGTCGAGTCGCTGACCGGATTCGCGGAGATGCTCGGCCACCGCGTGGTCACGCTGCACCCGGCGGTGCACGGCGGGATCCTCGCTCGGCGCGACGTGCCGGGCGACCTCGCCGACCTCGCCGAGCACGAGATCCAGCCGTTCGACCTCGTCGTCGTCAACCTCTATCCCTTCACCGAGGTCGCCTCCCGGTACGGCGTCAAGGAGGAGGAGGCGGTCGAGATGATCGACATCGGCGGGCCGGCGCTGCTGCGCGCGGCGGCGAAGAACTTCGCGCACGTCGCCGCGGTCGCGCGGCCGGAGCGCTACGAGTCCGTGCTGGCGGAGCTCCGCGGGCAGGGCGGGCTCTCGCTCGACACGCGGCGCTCGCTGGCCGCCGAGACCTTCCTCGTCACCGCGGCGTACGAATCGGCGATCTCGGCGTGGTTCTCCGACCGCGAGGCCTTCCCGGAAGGGCTGATCCCGACGTTCTGGAAGGCCCGCGACCTCGCCTACGGCGAGAACCCGCACCAACGCGCGGCGTACTACGCGGAAGCGGGTGCGCGGCGGCATCTGCTCTCCCGCGTCGAGCAGCTGCACGGGCACGAGCTGTCGTACAACAACCTGAACGACCTCTCGGCCGCACGGCGGCTGCTCGAGGAGTTCACGCTGCCGGCCTGCGTGATCGTCAAGCACGCGAACCCGTGCGGGGTCGCGGTCGCGGGAGCGCTCGAGGACGCCTACGAGCGGGCGCTGGGGTCGGATCCGGTCTCGGGCTACGGCGGCGTCGTCGTGTTGAACCGGCCGGTCGACGCGAAGGTCGGCGCGCGGCTCGCGGACCAGTTCGTCGAGGTGCTGTTCGCGCCCGGCTACGAGGAGGGCGCGCTCGACGCGCTGCGCACAAAGGAGGCCGTGCGGGTGCTCGCATCGACCGAGCGCCGCAGCGCGCCGGCCGGCGAGCGCGACTTCCGGCGCGTCCTCGGGGGGCTTTTGGCGCAGGATCGCGACGCCGACATAGAGGGCCGCGACGCGATGACCGTCGTCTCCGGTGATCCGGGCGAGCCCACCTGGGGCGACCTCCTCTTCGCCTGGCGAGTCTGCAAGCACGTCACCTCGAACGCGATCGTGATCGCGAAGGACCTACGGACGATCGGTATCGGCGCCGGTCAGACGAGCCGCGTCGAAGCCGTGCGGATCGCGGTCGGGAAGGCGCAGGAGCTCGGCCACGAGCTCGACGGCGCCGCTCTCGCGAGCGACGCCTTCTTCCCGTTCCCGGACGGCCCGCGCCTTGCCCTCGACGCGGGCGTCCAGGCGATCATCCAGCCCGGCGGCTCCAAGCGTGACGCCGACGTCGTCGCCGCGGTGGAAGCGGCCGGGGGCACGATGGTCTTCACCGGCCGACGCCACTTCCGCCACTAGGTCGCCCGTGCAGGAGCGCGGCGATGTCCGCGAGCGGGCCCAGGTGGCCGAGCTTCTCGGGGTTGGTCACCGACCGCACCGCCTGCACCTGACCGTCCGCAATGTCGAGCGTCCACACGGTGATGAGAAGACCCGACGGGTCGAAGAACATCGCGCCCGGCTGGCCGTTGACCTCCGCACGCCGCATCGTGACGCCGAGCTCCTTCGCCTGGCGACCCAGTCCGGACATCAGCCGGGCGACGCTGTCGCGGCCGACGATCGGGCGCAGCGCCGCAGGAGCCTTGCCGCCGCCGTCGCCGTAGCCGACTACGTCTGCGGCGAGCAGGTCGATCAGGGCGCCGAAGTCGCCTTCGCCGACCGCATCGAAGAAGCGCGTCGCGAGCTCCTCGCGCGCCTCACGCGATGCATCGAAGCGCGGCCTGTGCTCCTCGATGTGCCGGCGCGCACGCACTGCGAGCTGACGGCAGTTGTCCTCGCTCCGCTCGACGATCGCCGCGATCTCGCGGAAGTCGTACTCGAAGACGTCGTGCAGCAGGAAGATCGCCCGCTCGACGGGCGAGAGCCGCTCGAGCAGGAGCAGGAACGCCATCGACAGCGAGTCGGCGCGCTCGGCGTCGCGCGCGCCCTCCGGCGCACCGGAGTCGGTCAGCAGCGGCTCGGGCAGCCACTCGCCCACGTAAGCCTCCTTCCGGACACGCGCTGAGCGCAGGTGGTCGATCGACAGCCGGGTGACGATCGCGGACAGGTACGCCTTCGGCGACTCGATCGGGGTCTGATCCTCGAGCGCCTGCTGGTAGCGCAGGAACGACTCCTGGACGATGTCCTCGGCCTCGGCAACGCTGCCGAGCATGCGGTAGGAGATCGAGAACAGCAGCGGACGGAGATCCGCGTACGCCTCGGCGACAAGCGTCCTCTGGCTCACGATCGTGTCGTCCACTCTAGACCGCCTGCCTCAGGCGCGGCTCGACGAGCACACCCGGCTCCGAGAGCCCCTCCCTGAAGCCTTGCCGCCAGCTCCACCGGGGCTCCCAGCCGAGCTCGCGCTTCGCCTTCGCATTCGACGAGCCGCGGATCCGCGTCATCAGCGAGACGCCGACCTCCCCGGCGACGAGTCGCCCGAGCCAGACTGGAACGTGCCGCGGCGGCTTCGCCCCGACACACTTCGCGAGGTACGGGAGCCACTCCGAGACCCGCGCCGGCTCGTCGTCGACGATGTTGAAGTTCCCGCGACGGCCACGCTCGACCGCGGCGACCGTCGCCGAGGCAGCGTCGTCGATGTGGATCCACGACCACACGCCCCCGCCGTCGCCGACGACCGGCAGCTTCCGCCGGCGGACGAGCTCGACCAGGTCCTCCGAGGCGCCGGGGCCGTAGAGGCTTCCGTAGCGGAGGACGATGCCCTCGAGCGAGGCGTTCAGCACAGCCACCTCGAGACGCCGGATCGCGGCGAGCGTCCTCGTCTGGTTCTTCGGAGGATCGGGATCGAGGGGATCGGCCTCGGTCTTGAGTTGCCCGCCCTCGCGGGCGTTCGGCCAGCCGGTGAAGCTCTGGGCGACGAAGCGCCGGACGCCGACAGCCTCGGCGGCGGCGAGCAGATGGCCGGTGCCTGTCGTTCGCAGCTCGTTCGTGACCGCGAACGTGTCGTCGAAGTGCCTGAGGTGATTGGCTCCGGTCAGCGCCGTCATCTGGTGGACGATCACCTGGGGCGCGGCTCGGCCAACGGCGTCCCCGACCGAAGCCGCGTCGAGGCCGTCCATGACCAGCGCCTCCGCGCCGAGCGCCCGCAGCTCGGGGATCTTCTCCGCGTGCGTGGTCGACCCGACCACGTCGTGGCCGTGGGCGACGAGCTGCGGCACCAGGCGCCGGCCGATCGCACCTCCGGCGCCTGCAACGAATACACGCATCACGGGCTCCTTTCGTCTCGTGTCGTTACCCAGGACGAGGGAGGGCACCGCCGTGTGACAGCCTCAGCGCAGCTCGCGGCGGGCCCGGTCGCGCAGCGAGGCGAACCGCTCGACGTCGGCAACCTCTCTTGCGAACGCATCGTCGCTGATCTGGAGGAAGCGCCAGCAGAGCCAGACCACCGGCGCGACCGAGAGGAGCAGCACCACCGCGGAGCCGGCCGCGACGATCCACTCGCCCGTCGTCAACGATCCGAGCAGGCTAGGCAGCATCGGGCACCGCCTCTGCTCTCTCGGGTGCCTCGGATGCCTCCACGGCGACCGTGTCGCGCCGGTTCGGCGCCAGCAATGCCACGAACGCGGCGGCGAGCACGAAGCCGGCTCCGCCGAGGAGCCCCCACTGGAAGCCGGCGGTCGAAGCCTGGGCAAGGCTCTCGCCGCCGACGACGAGTGACGTCGTGTGCGCGGTCGCGACCGCTCCGAGAATCGACAGGCCGAGCGCGCCGCCGAGCTGCTGACCGGTGTTCACCAGTCCCGCCGCCAGTCCGGCCTTGTCCTCGCCGACGCCTGCATTGGCAGCGGTGGTCGTGCCGACGAACAGTCCGCCGAGGCCGAACGCCGCCACCACCATGCCCGGCAGGATGTCCGTCACGTACGAGCCGCCGGCGGGGATCCGCGAGAGCATGTACATGCCACCCGCGCCGACGACCGCGCCGAGGACGACGACCGGCTTCGTCCCGAACCGCGCGAGCAGCCGGGGTG
>JBKOVL010000163.1:0-9288 GCA_046723895.1 Actinomycetota bacterium
CTCGCTCAGCGAGCCGAGCATCCGGTAGGCAACGGCTCGCAGACGGGTACGGTGTTCCTCGAACCGCTCTGCCAACCACTCGCGTTCGTCCATCGGTCACGTTCCTCCGTTCCGCCGGGTCGTAGAGATAGAACCGCGAGATCCAGCCGATGTGACGAAAGGAGATTACGCTGCGAGTCTTCGTTGCCCGGGCGAGCGGTGCGATCGGCACCCGGCTCGTTCCCGGTTGATCGATCGAGGACACGAGGTGAAGCCGGCGTCATGCTGGGTGCCGTCGCGCGCCTAGGTGACTCGCAACCCGTGTAGCTCTGGGTCGGGCGGTGGTAGCTGCGGGTCGACGGCGCGTAGGGATGCGACGAGGAGCTCGGCGACTGCGAGATTGCGGACCCATCTTCGGTCGGCCGGGACGACGTACCAGGGCGCCCAATCCGTCGAGGTCTCGGTCAGCACCTCGTCGTAGGCGGCGATGTAGTCGTCGAAGCGGGCGCGATTGTCGAGATCCTCGCGGCGGAACTTCCACGCCTTCTCAGGGTCCTCGAGGCGCGCCTGGAGCCGCCTTCCTTGCTCCTCGGGGGAGACGTTGAGGAACACCTTGACGAGCGTCGTGCCCTCATCGGTCAGCATCCGCTCGAATTCCCGGATGTGAGCAGGCCGATGCTTCCAGACGCGTTCGGGCGCGAGTTTATTCACGCGGACAGTGACCACGTCCTCGTAGTGGGAGCGGTTGAAGATGCCGAGTTCACCCCGTTCCGGGCAGGCAGCGTGGATCCGCCAGAGGTAGTCGTGGGCGACTTCGGCTCCCGCCGGCGTCTTGAACGAGTGGACCCGGCAGCCTTGCGGATTCACCCCCGTGAAGACATGACTGATCGTGCTGTCCTTGCCGGAGGCGTCGAGTCCCTGCAGCACGAGGAGGAGCGACCGCCGGGCCTCGGCCCACAGGCGGTTGGAGAGCAGGCTTAGCTCGGCCACGAGGTCGGCCATTCGGGCCGATGCGGCCTGCTTGTCGCCGAGATCGAGACGGTCGCGCGGACTGCGTCCGGCGAGCTCGGCCGGTCGGCCAGGGGGGACACGCAGCTTGGCGAGGACGTTGGCAGATTTCATCCGCCGGAAGGCTAGTCGGCGCGAGTCCGTTTAGCTTCAGGCCCGGCTTCATCCCAAAGGCATGACGAAGCCCGCGCCCGGCGGCAGCGAAAATCGACTCGTGATCGGAAGGAGGTGGTACTTCATGACGATGATCGGCAGACCGACGCGCATCTACACGGTCGAGCCCATCGAGATTCCTGTGCCGGCCCGCGAGCCGGAGCCGGAGGTCGAGCCCGAACCGAGCCCCACCGAGGCTCCACGTCCGCCTCTCGCGCCCGAGCCCGCCGGCGCGAGGCCCACGTGAGCCTCGCTGCGCTCGAAACCGAGCGTGCGCCCGACTACGTCCAGGCCGTAGTCGGGTGGCGCTTCTGGGACGCCGTCGAAACCGACGGGGTCGTCTCGCTCTCGAGCCCGTACTTCCCTACGGTCTGGCCCGCCGGCGAGCCGCTGCGGGCCGAGTGCGTGACGAGACCGCTGCGACGCTGGGTTCTGCGCCGGTTCGGCGGCGAGCCGCACTCGGCGCCGACCGAGCGCTGCAGCTGCGGAATCTACGCGCTCGCCGGCAAGGCATTCAGAGACATGGTCTGGGACCTCGGACAGTGCCCGGTGGTCGGGCGAGTGTCACTCTGGGGTGAGGTCCACGAGCACGAGCACGGCTGGCGCGCGTCGTTCGCCTATCCCGAGCGCCTCTACGTCGCGCGCCGCGCGAACGCGCGCGGCGCGCGACGGCTCGTCGAGGGCCTCAGGCGGTACGGGACGCCGGTCGAGACCCTTCCGCTCGCGCGCGCGGAGCTTCCGGATGCGCTCGGCGAGCTGATCTCTTCGTGCGCGGCGGCCGAGCTCCGCCCAACCGCCCGCCCTCACCGGCCCGATCGGCGGGAATCGCAACCGTGACCAATCAAGCGAATGCCCGTGCAGCGGCAGCGACGACTTCGTCGTGCGGCACGTCTCGCAGGTGCTGACCGACGTTCCAGCGATGCCCGAACGGATCCTCGAGCTGCCCGTGCAGGTCACCCCAAAACGCCTCCTGCAGCGGCTGACGAACTCGGGCGCCGGCGGCCACCGCCCGTGTGAACGTCGCCTCGGCGTCCTCGACGTCAAGCGCCAACACGACGGCGGAGCCGCCGATCGACGGCGGTGCGAGCACACCGATCTCCGGGAACTCGTCCGCCAGATGCAGTAGACCGTCGCCGATGCGCAGCTGAACCGACATCAGCCGCCCGTCGGGTACCGGGATCCTGCTCAGCTCCTCGGCGCCGAAGGCAGCGCGATAGAAGGCCGCGGCGCGCTCGGCGCCCTGAACGACGATGTGCGGGGTGATGACCATCGAGCAACCCTAGCGGGGCAGAGTCGCGCTGCGACGTCTGCGCGGCTCTGCAAGCCGATTCTCGTCCGAAAGAGCATCCAACTAGGATGACGGGCCCGGCGTCGCGGCCGTGAAGAATCGCGGGCGTGACGACCTCGGAGTCGATGGCGGCCGCCGGCGGGGAGACGGCGACCGCACCCACGGAGCAGGCGGGGCGCGCGCGGCTCGTCCTGCTCACGCTCGCCTCGGCCCAGTTCCTGATGACGCTCGACAGCTCGGTCATGAACGTCTCGATCGCGACGGTCGCGAAGGACGTGGGTACGACTGTGACCGGGATCCAGGGCGCGATCACGGCGTACACGCTGGTGATGGCGGCGCTGATGATCACCGGCGCCAAGATCGGCGCCATCATCGGGCGCAAGCGCGCCTTTGCGATCGGGTGCGTGATCTACGGCGCCGGCTCGTTGACGACCTCGCTCTCGCCCAGCCTGCCGGTGCTGCTGATCGGCTGGTCCTTCCTCGAAGGCGTCGGCGCGGCTCTGATCCTGCCGGCGATCGTCGCCCTCGTCGCCGGCAACTTCGGCAAGGAGCGCCGGCCCGCCGCATACGGTCTTGTCGCCGCGGCCGGCGCAGTGGCGGTCGCGGTCGGACCGCTGATCGGCGGCTTCTGCACGACGTATTTCTCCTGGCGCTGGGTCTTCGCCGGCGAGGTCGTGATCGTCGTCGTCATCCTCTTCCTCCAGCGCAAGGTCGCCGACGCGCCCCCGGAGAAGCGGCCCCAGCTGGACGTCGTCGGCGCAGTGCTCTCCGCGACGGGACTCGGCGCCCTGGTCTTCGGCGTCCTCCGCTCCTCCACCTGGGGCTGGATCCAGGCGAAGGAGGGGCAGCCGGACTGGTTCGGCCTCTCACCGACGATCTGGCTGATCCTGATCGGGCTGTTCGTGATCTGGGTCTTCTTCCGCTGGGAGTACCGGCGCGAAGGAAGCGGCAAGGAGCCGCTCGTCCGGCCGCAGATGCTCCGCAACCGGCAGCTGAGCGGCGGCCTGATCATGTTCTTCTTCCAGTACCTCGTCCAGGCCGGCTTCTTCTTCGTCGTCCCGCTCTACCTCTCGGTCTGCCTCGGCCTCTCCGCACTAGCTACGGGGGCGCGGCTGCTCCCGCTCTCGGTGACGCTGCTCGCCGCCGCGATCGGGATCCCGAAGCTCTGGCCCGACGTCTCGCCGCGTCTCGTCGTCCGCTCAGGGCTGCTCGCGATGTGCGCCGGCACCGTTGTCCTCCTCGGCGGGCTCGATGCCGACTCCGGGCCGGAGATCGTCTTCGTCCCGCTGCTCCTGATCGGCCTGGGGATCGGGGCGCTCGCCTCGCAACTCGGCAGCGTGACGGTCTCTGCAGTTCCCGACGAGCAGAGCGCGGAAGTGGGCGGCGTCCAGAACACGATGACGAACCTGGGCGCCTCGATGGGGACGGCGCTCGCCGGCTCGCTGATGATCGCGGCCGTCTCGGCGGCCTTCCTGACGAACATCCAGCAGAGCTCGGCGATCCCGGACCGCGTGAAGCAGAAGGCCCAGGTCAACCTGACAGGCGGCGTCCCCTTCATCTCGGACGCCGACTTCAACGCCGCGCTCGACGAGGCCGGGGCGAGGTCGAAGACCGCCGAGGCCGCACTCGCGTCCTACCAGGACGCGCGTATCAACGGCCTCAAGACCTCGCTCGCGATCCTCGCCGTGCTCGCGCTCGTCGGCCTCCTCTACTCCGGCCGGCTCCCGAGGAAGCAGCCGCACGCCGGAGCCGCCGAAGAAGACGACGACGAGCCGTAGGCGGGCCGGTCAGGCGCTTCTGACCCGCCGCGGTGACACGACGAGCGTCAGGCCGTCGACGCCCTTCACGCGGACCGTGTCGCCGCGCGCCGCCCCCTCCGGGCAGCGGGCTGCCCAGAGCTCGCCGTTGACGCGCACGGTGCCCATCGGCTGGCATTCCTCGACGACCTCTCCCGCCTGGCCGATCATCGCCTCCGAGCCGGTCGATGCCTTCGTCTTCCTGTCGATCCGCTTCGACCACCGGCGCAGGAAGAAGATCTCGACGACCTCGAGCAGGCAGCCGACGACGATCACGACGATGCTCCACGGCGGCTCCAGCAGGAGGACCGCCAGCAGGATCGTGAGGAGCAGGATCATGTCGCCAGGCTGGTGACGGCGGCGATCATTGGCCGGCTTCCGCATCCGGCGCCGGTCGCCGCCGCCGCGCCGAGCCGCCGACCGCGAGCGCGACGATCGCGCCCGCACTCGCCACCAACCGCACCCGCTTGCGCATCCCCCGTCGGTCGGAAAACTGCTCGAGCGCGCGCCGCACGTGGCGCCGCACGAGCAGCGCCGGCACGACGGGGCCCGCAAGTGACCGGCGCCCGAGCCCGGCCAGCAGGAGGTACGAGGCGATGCCGGCAGCGTTCCCGGCGCGCGCGGCGAAGCGCCGGTCCTGCATCTTCCGGACTACTCCCCGAATCACGGGCGACGGTTGCGTCATCCCGCGGCAGTCTGAATCCCGACGCAAGCCGCTGCATCACCTGAAAAGGATGAGCCGCCGGGGGTGCGATTCAGCTCTCCGCCGCCCCTCGAATCGGCGATCACTCCACGCAGACGAGCGTCCCAGCGAGGAAGTCCTGAAGCGCGCGGCGGCGTGCGTCCACGATCACCGGCAGGAATCCGGCAAAGAGCGGGACGATCGCCAGCACCAGGCCGACGAGGCGGATGAGCGAGCGCCACAGCGTGGGCGGCCCGCCCGCCTGGGTGACCACACGCAGGCGCATGATCCGCATTCCCGGCGTCTGGCCGGTCGCGGTCCAGAACGATACGAAGTAGAGCGAGACGACGGCGAACCACCCCCCACCTGCAAGCAGGCCGCCGAGCCACCCCGCCCGGAGGTTCCCGACGAGCGAGATGACGAGGCCGACCGATGCGGCAACGACGAGGAAGGCGAGCTGCGCGAATGCCGCGTCGGTGACGAGCGCTACGGCTCTGCTGGAGAGACCTCCGAAGCGCGACACCTCGGCGGCGGGGCGCCCCAGCAGGCGTCGAACCGCCGACTGCGTCGAGTCGTCCAGACCACGCGTACGACGCCGCAGAGAGGCGGTGAGCTCGGCACCGAAGCCCGTGGTCTGCTGCATGAGCGCGCTCCGCAGCTCGGCACTCGATAGAACCTCGTGCAGGATCTGCCGGAACGCGGCACTCTGCGCGGTACGCAGCGCGAGCTCCTCCGTGAGCTTGCTGTCGAGAGCAGCGTTCAGAGCGCGCTGGACACCGGGGCTGCCCAGCGCGCGCTCGAGAGCTCGCTCGATCTCGGCGGCGTCGACCCCCGGCCCGGGAGCGCGTCCCGGGCTCGCCTCGAGCGCGGCCGCGATGACCCGCTCGACGACGCGGTGCCTGACGGCGGAACGAGCCACCGCCTCGGGAATGGGGCCCGCCAGCACCGCGTCGATCGCCCGCTCGACCTCGTCCGTGAGGGCACTCCGCCCCGAGCGGGCGACGGCCCGCGCGGGGCCAAACGCGGCGCGACCGAGCTTCATGCGCAGACGGTAGGCACGTCGCCACCGCCGTGGCTTCCACCAAACAGGGTGATGCCGTCGGATCCCATGAGGAGAATTGTCGCGGCATGACCAGTCAGCGCAGCACCTCGTCTGCGCCGGCGTCGCTCAGCCGGCGTCGGCGTATCGTGATCTGGACGCTCGTCGTGCTCGCGTCCGTGATCGCGCTGGTTGCCACCCTCACGCTCTGGGTCGACCGGCAGATGCTCGACAACAACTCGTGGCGCAAGGCGAGCGAAAACGTGATCACCGACCCGGAGATCAAGAACGCGCTCTCGACCTACCTCGTCAACCAGCTCTACGACAACGTCGACCTTTCGGCGGCGATCGCCGACCGGTTGCCCGAGAATGCGAAGTCGGCCGCGAGCACGATCGCTGCTGCCCTGCGCACGCCGGCCACGAACGCGGTCAACCAGCTGCTCGCGCGGCCGCGCGTCGAGCAGCTCTTCATCAATGCGAGCGTGGCAGCGCACGAAAAGCTCGTCAACGTCCTGGAGGACAAGACAGGCCACGGCATCTCGACGGGCACCGGCGTCGTCACGATCGACCTGAAGGAGCTCGTCAGGGAGCTCGGTCAGGAGCTCGGCCTCTCCGGCGAGAGGCTCGCCAAGCTGCCGCCCGACGCGGGCGTGGTCACAATCATGCGCTCCGACCAGCTCGGCACGGTGCAGAAGGTCGTGAAGGCGATCCACGTGCTCAGCCCCTGGCTCCTCGTCGCGGTGCTCTTCCTCTACGCGCTCGCGATCTATCTCGCCCGCGGCCACCGCCGCGAGACCCTTCGCAACATCGGCTTCGCGTTCGCGGCCGTCGGCCTGATCGCGCTGCTCGTTCGGCGGGTCGTCGGCAACTACGCCGTCAACACCCTGGCTACTCCCGGGTACCGCGGCCCCGTCCGCGATCTCTGGCTGATCGGCAGCGCGATTCTCTACCAGATCGGGATCGCGACCGTCGCCTACGGCCTGATCACGTCCGCCGGCGCGATCCTCGCCGGGCCGACGAGGTGGGCGACGTCGGTTCGGCGGTGGGTCAGCCCCACGCTGAACGAGCACCAGGGGATCGTGTGGGGTGCGCTCGCCGGCGTCGTCCTGCTGCTCGCGGCCTGGGGCCCGACTCACGCCCTGCGGACGTGGTGGGGCGTGCTCCTGTTCGCCGGGCTGCTGGCGTTGGGGCTCTTTGCCCTTCGCCGGCAGACGCTCCGGGAGTTCCCACCTGGGGGCGGGGCGGCTGCGCCGGCCACGAGTACCGCCGGCGAGGGAGCGCCGACGCCTGCCTCGCCGGAATCGAGTTGATCGACCCCACGGCCGCCGTCGTGCGGCCGTGGGTCGGCTCACCAGTCGCTGCGAACCGCGAAGTACACGATCGGCCCGACGATCGGGAAGAGGACGATGAGGGCGACCCACAGCGCCTTCGAGCCCCCCGACAGCTCCGTGTCGCGAAACACGTAGACCAACCCCGTGACGGCGAGGACGAGCGCCACTACGCTGCCCGCGGACGCACCACCGATCACCCAGCCGTTACCGAGTATCTCGACGTTCATTGGGAGACGTTTTCGCGACCGCGGCCCGGTTTCATGCGTGCAACAAGCAGCGCCACGACCGTGACCAGGTAGAGCTGGCCGATCAGCGCCTCGACGATCGCCAGCGTGTGTCCGAAGTCGCCCTTGGGCGTGTAGTCCCCGTAGCCGAGCGTCGCCAGCGTCACGTAGCTGAAGTACAGCCTCAGCGACCTCGTTCCGTCGGTGCCCTGGGCGAAGAACGGGTTGTCCCCCAGGGCGGCGGCAGAACCGTAGACGAACATGAAGATGATCCCGAGCAGCAGGTACACGCAGATCGCACCGGTGACCGACTGTGCGCTGACCTCGCCCTTGGCGACGATGCTCGCCGCGATGACGCCTGCGATCCCGAACGCGAGCAGGGCCGAGAAGATGCCGAGGACGCCGGTCAGGGCCGTGCCGCCCCAGACCAGGTCGGCCGTCGCCAACCCGATCGCGAGCGTGAGGAAGGCGATGCTGAGCCTCGATCCGGCGCGCGCCAGCCCCGACGTCCAGAGCGCGACGATCATCGTCGCACTCTCGAGGAGGACGAGTGTGCTCGTCGACCACGCGCCGTCCGGTGCCGTCGCGGCGAACACGAAGGTGACGCCGATCGCCAGCAGGACGTAGCCGTAGCTGTGGCTCGCCCGCCGGCTGGCGAGATGGCTCCTCAGCCGTCTGCGCCGCGTGAAGGCAGCCTCGACTTGCTCGATCGTCGACGTGGCCCCGAGACCCTCCGCGAGTCGATGAGGCTGGTGCTCAGCCTCCGAGGAGCTCTCGCTTCTGCGCCTCGAACTGCTCATCCGTCAGGATGCCTTCCTCCTCGAGCCGGGCAAGGTTGCGGAGCTCCTCGATGTCGGAGTCTGACACCGCCTTCGCACCTTCGTCCCGGCTTCGAACCTAGGCGTTCGTCCCTGCGAGCTCTCTGTCGGAGCTGCCGCCGAGCTCCGCCTGCAGCTCCGCCTCTGCGTCCTTCGACAGCGACGTCGTGAGCACGGTGCCGCCGAACCGGCTCAGCGCCTCGGTGGCCTTGTCGGGCGTGACGTTCTCGACGACGAGGAACAGCGCGGAGGTTCCGGGCTGGAGCATGTCCTGCACCTGCTTCTGGAACTCCTTGTTCACTCCTGATTTTTCGATCTTGCCCATCAACGCGCCCATGCCGGCTCCGACCGCCATGCCGAAGATCGGGACGAAGAACAGGAGACCGAACAGCAGGCCCCAGAACATCCCGTACATCGTCCCGCCGGCCACCGGATGTGCCGTCGAGTGCACCTTGAACTTACCGTCCTTGTGCCGGGCGATCGCAGCGATCGCGTCGGGCTGGATGACCAACTCGTGAGCAAGCCGCTCGGCTTCCTGCTGTGCTTCGACCGCGGTCGTCTCGTCCGGATACCCAATGGCAATCAGATCTGCCATGCGGGGTCTCCTTTCCTTCGCGTTCCCTCCGGCCGAGAGCCGGTCCGAGGGCCGGGGGTAGCCTCGTCCAGCGCCGGGATCGCTCGCATCGCCCGTTTGGGATGAAGCCCGGCGGTGCGGCGCGTGTCAGGTTGTAGTCGGTATGCGCACGGCCGGGACGTCGCGCCTGTTCGCTGCGTCCGCGATCGCGGCGCTGCTGAGCGCCGCCTTCGTACTGACCGGCTGCGGCTCGAACGGCGGCAAGACGACGACCTCGACCTCGGCCGCGCCCGAGCTCGAGACGTGGGCGGGCGACTTCTGCACTGCAGTCGGCAAGTACAAGGCCTCGGTCGCGGCTACGCGTGCGACCCTTCACGTCCGGAACCTGTCGAGGCC
>JBKOVL010000021.1:0-8428 GCA_046723895.1 Actinomycetota bacterium
CTTCTGACTCGGGGCTCCCCCTCCGCCGGCCTTCCCGGGCTTCCACCCAGTGGCGTTGCGGGCGGAGGGCATCTCCCCTCACAGCGGCGGGACCGTCCCGGATTCGCACCGGGTTCCCTCACCGTTCGCCTATCGAGCGGACCCTATCATCGACTGCGGGGTGCCCTCCTCGCGCATTCTCCTCGTCTGGCTGCCCGTCGTCCTCTGGGCCGGGCTGATCTTTGGCCTCTCGTCGGTTCCCGACCTGGGGACGGGGCTCGGCACCTGGGACCTCGTCTTCCGCAAGATCGCCCATTTCTGCGAGTACGCGATCCTCGGCGCCCTGCTCCTGCGCGCGCTCGGACGCGAAGTGCCCACGATCGCAGTCGGCGTCGCCTACGCGGCGACGGACGAGCTGCACCAGCACTTCGTCCCCGGCCGGCACGCCGCGGTCCGCGACGTCGCGATCGACGCGGCCGGCGTCCTCGCCGGCGTCCTGCTCTTACAATCGAGCCCGTGGAGCGCAAGGAGGTAGGAGACCGCCAGCTCGACGCGCTGCTCGAGCGGCTCGACCGGCTGACCGCCGAGGTTCGCCAGCTGAACCGGCGGCTCGACTCGGGCGAGAACCTCGCGCCGGTCGTCCACGAGCTGCGGGTGCTGAACGAGTCGCTGAGCGCGCTGGCGTACGCGGCTTTGGGTCGGGCCGGCCCGCAAGTACGGCGGCGCCGCGCCTCCTAGGCCGCGATCCGGTAGACCACCCCGTCCGCGCTGACGGCGTAGAGGCCGCCGCGCGCGTCCTCGCCGAACGAGGTCAGCCCCGGGATCCGGAACGCTTCACGGCGAACGTCGGTCGCCTTGCCGTCCGCGATCCGCAGGCTCCAGACCGTGCCCGAGCAGTAGTCCCCGTAGAAGTAGCGGCCCACCAGGTCGGGCCTCGACCGGCCGCGGTAGACGAAGCCGCCGGTGACCGAGCAGCCGGCATCGTGGCTGTAGACCTCCACCGGCCGGACGTAGCGCCCGCGCGGGTCGAGTGTCCTGCTCGGGTCGTAGGTCGCGTTGCCCTCGTAGACCGCCCAGCCGAAGTTCGGCACCGACCCGAGCTGCGCGCGAGGCACATAGTCGAGCTCCTCCCACTCGTTCTGACCGACGTCGGCGATGTAGAGGTCGCCCTTCGCGCGGTCGAACGAGAACCGCCACGGGTTGCGGAGGCCGTAGGCGACCAGCCGTGGCTGCGCTCCGCGCCGATTCACGTCCAGCTTCCAGATCTTCGCCAGCTTCGTCCGCATCGTCTGGCCGTAGTTGTTCGGGTCGCCCTCGGAACCGCCGTCGCCGAGGCCGATGTAGAGCAGCCCGTCGGGCCCGAAGGCGAGCTGCCCACCGTTGTGGTTCGGGTACGGCTGGCGCTGGTAGAAGATCTCCCGGGCCGACGACAGGATCGCCGTGCGCCCGTTCGAGCGGTACTCGACCACGCGCGTGTTCCCGGCCGTGTCGGTGTAGTCGACGTAGAAGAGGTGGTTCTTCGCGTAGCGCGGGTGGAACGCGACCGAGAGCAGGCCGCGTTCGCCGCCGCTCGAGACCTGGGTGTGGATGTCGAGGAAGGGCTGCGCCCGGACCCGCCCTCGCTCGATCACTCGGATCACGCCACGCTGTTCGACCGCGTACAGCCGGCCGGGCTCGCTCGCGGGCGCAGCCTGGTGCGTCAGCGGGCCGAGGCCGCGGGCGACGACGGTGGGCGGCGCGGCGAGCGCGAGGGCGCTAGCGAAGATCGCGGCGGCCACGCATCCACCGTAGCGATGCGGCTGTTAGCAGCGTGTCAGGACGCGAGCAGGACTCGTCGCAGCTCGTCTTCCTTCCCCGGCGGAAGGATGGCGAGGACCTGGTCACCGGGCCGCAGCGCCGTCGAGCCTTGGGCGATCTCGAACTGACCGTTACGCTTGATCGAGATCAGCCGCGAGCCCTCGGGCAGATCGAGGTTTTCGACCGCGCGGCCGGCGCAATCCGCTTCGCTCGGGATCAGCACCTCGACGATCTCGACGTTCTCCTTCGGCAGCTCGAGCAGGTGGACGAGGCCGTGCTCGGGGACCTCGTGCTCGATCAGGGCCATGATCGACGAGGTCGCGCAGACGGTCGGCGAGACCCCGAGCAGGTCGAAGTGGACCTGGTTGCGCGGGTCATTGACGCGGGCGATTACCTTCTCGACGCCGTACTTCTCACGGGCGAGCTGGCAGATGACGATGTTGTCCTCGTCGTCGCCGGTGGCGGCGATGACGATGTTCGGCGGGCGCTGGATCCCTGCGCGCTCGAGCACGAAGAGCTCGGTCGCGTCGCCGTGGACGACGACGTGCTCGAACTCGTCCTCGAGGCCCTCGAACCGGTCACGCCGCTGCTCGATCAGCGTCACCTCCTGGCCGGCGCGCAGCAGGCTCCGGGCGAGGTTCGCGCCGATCTTCCCTCCGCCTGCGATCAGGACGTACACGTCAGGCGGTCGCCGGCTGCGGGAGTACACAGCTGCGCGCGGTCTCGGTCAGCACTTCGATCGCGTTCGAGGTCGGGCAGACGACGCGCATTCCCTGCTCGGCGTAGAATCCCGCGCGCGCCGGGTCGAGCAGCCTGACGACGACGCACTCGACCCCGAACCGCTTCTGGACGACCTGACCGACGACGATGTTCGTGTTGTCGCCGTCGGTCGAGACGACAACGGCGTCCGCGTCCTCGATCCCCGCGCGGCGGAGCACCGAGGAGTCCATGCCGTGGCCGACGACGAACCCGCCGTCCCAGCTCTCGCCGAGCCGGCCGAGCGCCTCTTCCTTCTCGTCGACGGCGACGACGTCCCAGCCGTCGCGCCGGAGCTGGTGCGCGACGGACGAGCCGACGCGGCCGCATCCAATCACGATTGCCTTCACCAGCTCAGCCTAGCCGACGAACTCCTCCTCGAGAACCCCCTGCGGGTAGGCGATCACCATCACCTCGCAGGGGGCGCGGCGGAGGACGTAGTCGACGGTCGGGCTGAAGAACCGCGACTGCCGCCGCCACCGAGGCGCGGAGCCCATCACGATCAGCTGGGCGTCGGTCTCCTTCGCCTTCTCGACGATCGCCTCGCCGATCGCCCGTGCCCGGACGACGTCGACGTCGATCGTCACATGGTGCTCGGCGGCGAGCAGCTTCGCGTCGATCAGCGACGCGCTCGCCCGCTCCTCCTGCTCGAGGAGCTCGGCGTCCAGCGGCAGCTCGAGCGGGACCCGGATCACATGCAAGGCGTAGAGCGAGCCGCCGCGCTCCTCGGCCAGCTTGATCGCGGTCGCGAGCACCTCCTCGCCGATCGGGCCGATCTTGACCGGGACGAGAATCCGGTCGTAGACGCCTTCCTCCGCTGGGACGAGGTCGGGCTGCGCGGCCTCGACGCTCTCCATCAGCCCCGCGCCGCGGCGGACCCGGGCGAAGACGTAGAGGGCGGCGCCGAGCGCGAGCCAGGCGGGGCCGCCGATCCGGGCGGCGTCGTGGGTGGCGAGCGAGACGATCCAGAGCGCGACCGTGAGCGGAATCCCGATCAGCGCGGCGACCGGAACGGGGCGGCCGCGGATCTGGACGTTCACCCGGACCCTGAACGGCCGCTCGAGGTCGGGCTCGGTGAAGCGGAGCCGGACGACGGCGGCCTGCGCGATCGTGAACGTGATCAGCACGCCGAAGCTGTAGAGCGAGCCGAGGAACTTCGCCTCGTCGCCGGCGGCGGCGGCGGCGATCGCCAGCGCGCACGAGATCGCCGCCGCTCCCAGGATCGCGGCCGGCGGCAGGGTGCTGCGCCGACCGAATGTCCCGAACACGTGCGGAAGCATCTGGTGTCGGCCGAGCGAGTAGACGACCCGGCCGATTCCGGAGATCGAGGTCGTCGCGGCCGCGATCAGGATCCCGGCGCCGCTGATGCCGACCACGACCCGCAGGCAGTCGACGAGGAACGCGGGCATGTGCCCCTCGAACGCCTCGACGATCCCGACGAGCGGAGCGTGGAGCCAGTCGGTGCCGAGCGCTGTCGTCCCGCCCGTGGCCGGGTAGGCGGCGATCCCGACGACCCCGATCACCGCCGAGACCAGCACCGCGGCGCCGAGGCCCCCGAAGAGGCTCCGAGGCATCGTCGTTCCCGGCTCGACCGCTTCCTGCGCGAGGTTGGCGAGCGTCTCGAGGCCGGTGTACGCGAGCATCGCCACCGGTAGCGAGTACGCGAGGCGGTTCCAGGGCGGCGAGACGCCCGGGTGCGCGCCCTGCGTGAGGTCGTGGGGCGAGAAGAGGAGCCCGAAGCCGAGCCCGATCAGCACGACCTGGGTGACGAACGCGACGACGGCGACGATGAGCGCGATCCGGTAGAGACCCGGCCGGCGGACCAGCCGGAGCATGGTGATCGTCAGCACGATGAAGACCGCCGCGACGACGTCCCAGGGATGGCGCGTCAGCCGCTCCCAGCCGACCGCGTGTCCGAAGTAATGCGGCGCGAACAGGGCGGCGAGCGCAATCACGATCGCGTAGTCGAGAAGCAGCACCCAGCCGGTCAGGAAGCCGACCGGATCGTTGAAGGCACGGCGGGCGAGCATCGCGGCGCCGCCGGTTTCCGGGATCGCCGCCGTCCCCTCGGCGTAGGAGAGCGAGACGAGCATGAACAGCGTCCCGACTGCGAGCAGCACCCAAGGCGTCAGCCCGAGCGCGAACAGCGCCACGATCCCGAGCGCGAAGTAGATCGACGAGCCGACCTCGCCGTAGGCGACCGAGGCGAGCGACTCTCCGGGCAGGCTGCGAACGAGTCCTGGGATCCTGCGGGGCATCTAGGATGCCCGCCTTCTCGGCCCCGAGCGGGCTTTGCCCGGCCGGCTGCCAACTGACCGCGCCGATAGATAGAACCGCAGTGCGCCGGCAGCGACGAGCATGCCGCCGAGGACGAGCCCGAGGCCGCCGCCGACGCCGGCCGCGACCGTACGCGCGATTACGGCGAGGCCGAGCACGACCATCATCAGCGAGAGCGCGGCGGTGGCGCGGTTCCTCATGCCGCCTCCGCTTGGGACCTGGTCGCGATCAGCACCCGGCTCGGCGCATCGCGCAGGACGTAGTCGACCGTGCTGCCGAAGAGTCGCCTGCGACCGGCGATCGCGCGACGCGGGGCGCCGAGCACGACCAGCTCGGCGTGGCGGCGCGTCGCCTCCTCGACAATCGCCGGCCCTGCCTGTCGGGCGCGCAGGAGCCGCGTCACCGCCCGGACGCCGTAGCTCTCGACAAGCGCCTGCGCATCGTCGAGCAACGCCTCGGCCTCGTCCTCCTCATCGGGCAGGCTCGCGTCGATCGGGAGGGAGAGCGGCACCTCCACCACGTGCACGATCGCGACGGTCGCGCCGCGCTCGGCCGCGAGGCGCGCTGCGGCGACCAGCGCCTCCTCGCTCTCGGCCGAGCGGACGACCGGCACGAGGATGGCCTGGTACTCGACTGCGAGCGAGGGCCCGAGGACGAGGGCGGGCGCGCGGACCGTCGCCGTCAGCGGCTGCCGGACGACACGGCTGCGGTATATCCAGTAGAAGAGGAGCCCGAACGCCAGCCAGCCTAGACCCGCGAAGCGCGCGGGTGCGTACTGGACGACGACCACCAGCCAGGCGATCGCGGTCCCGAGGCCGCCGACGACGGCGAAGAGCGGCACGTCGAAGTCCCCGATCCGCATGTTCGGGCGGGCGCGGTACACCTCCCCCACCTCTCCGGCTGCCTGCCGTTTCCGACGAAGCGCGATCACCGACAGGTGCGCGATCGTGAACGAGAGCATCGCGCCGAACGAGTACATCGTTCCGAGGAAGTCGACTTTGCCCGGCAGGAGGACGGCGATCGAGATGATCCCGGCGAAGACGATCAGGGAGAGCCACGGGGTCTTGAAGCGCGGATGGAGGCGGCGGAAGACCCCCGGCAGCTGCCGGTAGCTCGCCATCGAGTAGGTGATCCGCGAGGCGCCGATCACGCCCGCGTTCGTGGCGATGAAGAGGATCGTCGCGGCGAGGATCCCGACGTACACCTTCGCGGTGTCGAGCACGACGCCGTGCAGGCCGAGGTGCTCGACGAGTCCGAGCACCGGGTCGTTCTCGAAGCCACCCTTCTCAGGCGAGAGACCCAGCTTCGTCACGTACTCGCCCCCGCTCTTGTAGACCGGCAGCGCCGAGAGCGCGACGAACGGCAGCGTGAAGTAGATCGCGAAGACGGCGACGGCGACGAGGCGGATCGAGGCTGGAATCGAGCGGCTCGGGTCGCGCGCCTCCTCGGCGAGATTGGAGACGGTCTCGATCCCGGTGTAGGCGATCATCGCCACCGGGATCGCGAGCGCGAAGTTCCCCCACGTCGGAGCGATTCCCCAGCGGACGTTCGCGGTCAGGACGTGCGGGTGCAGGACGATCGCGAAGCCGATGATCACGAGCAGGAGCTGCGTGGCGAAATCGACGACCGCGAGGAAGATGTTCACGCGGGCCGCTTCCTTGATCCCGACGATGTTCAGCGAGACGAGGATCAGGATCACGGCGGCGCCGCCGATCACGTCCCACGGGCTCGTCTTCAGAGGCTCCCAAAAGATCGAGAGGTAGTGCGGGACGAAGAACGCCGAGATGGCGATGGTGATGATGTAGTTGAGCATCTGCGCCCAGGCGGCGACGAACGAGACGAGCTCGTTGAACGCGTGGCGCGCGAAGCTCGCCGAGCCGCCCGCTTCGGGGAAGCGGACCGTGCCCTCCGCGTACGTCGCGGCGGTGCAGGCGAAGATCAGCCCGCTGATCAGGAAGACGAGCGGCGTCAGGCCGAGCGCTATCCCCGCGGTGACGCCGAGCGCGTAGTAGATCGACGAGCCGACGTTGCCGTATGCGGTCGAGAAGAGCGCCGGCGTACCGAGCACACGCTCGAGACCCTGCTGCTGCCGCCGCCGACGAGGCACCGGCGAACTCTACGTCCGGTAGCCGTCGTCTCAGGGGTCAGACCCTTTACACGCAACCACGCCGTTCGACGGCCAAACGTCGTCCATTTCGGACATGACAGGGGTCAGACCCTTTACATGTCCGAGATGTCAGCCGTGGATCGAGACGATGAGCGGGATGATCAGGATCGCGACGATGTTCGCGATCTTGATCATCGGGTTGATCGCGGGGCCGGCGGTGTCCTTGTAGGGGTCACCGACCGTGTCGCCGGTAACCGCTGCGGCGTGCGCCTCCGACCCCTTGCCGCCGTACGCGCCGTCCTCGATGAGCTTCTTCGCGTTGTCCCAGGCGCCCCCGCCCGAGGTCATCGAGATCGCCAGAAAGAGGCCGGTGACGATCGTCCCGATCAGTAGGCCGCCGAGCATCTGCGGCTTGATGATCCCGACGATGATCGGGAAGGAGACCGGGATCAGCGCGGGCAGCATCATCTCCTTGATCGCCGAGCCGGTGACGATGTCGATCGCGCGCCCGTACTCCGGCCGCTGCGTGCCTTCCATGATCCCGGGCATCTCGCGGAACTGGCGCCGTACCTCCTGCACGACCTGTCCGCCGACTCGACCCACCGCCTGCATCGCCAACGAGGCGAAGAGGAACGGCATCAGCCCGCCGATGAAGAGGCCGGCGATCACCCAGGGGTCGGAGAGCGAGAAGCTCGTCGAGAGCCCCTCGTCGCGGAGCCCGCGGGTGTACTGGTCGAACAGGATCAGCGCGGCGAGCGCGGCGGAGCCGATCGCGTAGCCCTTCGTCACCGCCTTCGTCGTGTTCCCGACCGCGTCGAGCGGATCGGTGATCGCGCGCACTGACTCGTCGAGGTCCGCCATCTCCGCGATCCCGCCGGCGTTGTCGGTCACCGGGCCGTAGGCGTCGAGCGCGACGATCAGACCGGTCATCGAGAGCTGGGCCATGACCGCGACGCCGATCCCGAACAGGGCATGGCCGGCGGCGTAGTACGCCCCGACGATCCCGATCGCGATCACGATCACCGGCGCGGCAGTCGATTGCATCCCGACCGCGAGGCCGCGGATGATGTTCGTCGCGTGCCCGGTCTGGGACGCCTCGGCGATCTGCTTCACCGGCCCCCAGCGGGTGCCGGTGTAGAACTCGGTGATCGCGACGAGCGCGAATGTGACGCCGAGCCCGATCAGCGCAGAGCCGTACAGCTGCCAGTAGCTGAACTTGTCGCCGTCGAACGCCATCGTGACGGGGATGAAGCCCGCCGCGGAGAGCACGGTGGCCACGAGCACCGCGCGGTAGAGCGCGCCCATGATGGAGCCGGTGCGCCCGACCCGGGCGAACCAGGTGCCGACGACCGACGCGAGGATCGACATCCCACCGATCCCGAGGGGATAGAGCCAGAGCTCGCTGGCGGGGTACTCGCGGGCGAGCAGCATGACGGCGACCGCCGTGACCGCGTAGGTCTCGAACAGGTCGGCCGCCATCCCGGCGCAGTCGCCGACGTTGTCGCCGACGTT
>JBKOVL010000300.1:0-13864 GCA_046723895.1 Actinomycetota bacterium
CAAGAGCTATGACCTTCCTGCCCGGTACTCCAATCCCCCCAGGTTGTCGTGGAGTGACGGCAAGAGTGTAACCGTGACGTCTGCGCCAGAGCCTCGAAGACTCTTACACCACCGACTTCGCCGCCGGCACCATTCGCGCCCGGGCGTGGAAGGCTCAGGCCCGCGCGTTAGCCGCGCCGACTCGGCGCCAGGGCGGCTCGAAGCCGCCGGAGGCTCGCTGCAGGCCACAGGACTTTCGCGTCGTAGTACACCTCGAACGCGGGCACCGCGTCCGGAAGCGTGATCCACGGGAGCTTCGACCTGGTGTAGATATGGACATCGGGTGCGACTCCCGACGGGTCGTCGAGTGTCCCGCCGCGAACGAACCGGATCTCAGGGCGTCCGTAGTTGCTGAAGACCGCCACCTGGCAGGTCGGGCATCGGAAGATCCGCTGTGTGCTGCCGTCGTCCCGCGGGACGTCGACCGGCTGCGGCTCGCCCGCGGGCAACTCGACGCGATCGGCCTCGATCAGCAGGTTGACGACGAAGGCGCTCCCGGTCTGCCGCTGGCAGTTCAGGCAATGGCAGCAGTGGACGAAGAGCGGCTCGGACGTCAGCCGGTAGCGAACCGCTCCGCAGGAGCAACCGCCGTCAGACGTGACGCTCACGATCTCTCCTCGAGGACAGCGACATGGTTCTGACAGTACCGGTCCAAAGAAGGGCCCATCGTCCAGCGCGGGACAGCGCACGAAGAGCTCGGCGATCTGCGCCGCCGACGATAACGACCTCGGTCGTACACTCGGCCGGTGACGCGGCTCTCCCCACGACAGCGACGAGCACTGGAGGCGGTCTGCGACACCTTCGCGCCCGGGTCGGCGGCGCGAGGAGCGGCCGACGCGATCCTCAACGTGGTCGGCGTCAGCCCGAGGGAGGCCGACCGTCAGCAGCTCCGCGCGCTTCTGTCTCTCTTCGGACTTCGCTTTGCCGGGCTGGGGCATGAGCGTCGGGAAGCGATCCTCCGCGCCTGGAGCGATAGCCGGGTCCCACAGCGGCGCGCGGCGTTTCAGGCGCTTCGCAAGGCGGCGCTCCACTTCGACGCGGTCCTGCCCGGGAGCCCCGTGTACGAGGCGACCGGCTACCCGGGCGCGCTCGGGCCGCCGGAGACCGCGCCGCCGCGAACGATCTCGCCGACGCGGGTCACCGCCGACACGACCCTCGACTGCGACGTCTGCGTCGTCGGATCGGGCGCGGGCGGCGGGACCGCGGCCGCCGTGCTCGCCGCGGCCGGGCTCGACGTCGTCGTCCTCGAAGCCGGCGACTACTACGACGATGCGGACTTCGACGGCGCCGAGCTGGCCGGTTGGGGTCGGCTCTACGACATGGGCGGCTCGAGGGCGACCCACGACCACAGCGTCGGTCTCCTCGCCGGCGCCTGCCTCGGCGGCTCGACGGTCGTGAACTACACGACGTCGTTCCGGACGCCGGACGAGGTGCGAGCAGAGTGGGCGGCGCACGGCGTCGCCGCCTTCGCGACCGACGCGTACACGCGGAGCCTCGAGGCCGTCTGTTTGCGCCTCGGTGTCAACCTCGACTACAACCGCGTTTCCCATCGGGAGGAGATCTTCCGGCGCGGCCTCGACGCGCTCGGCTGGCACTGCGAGGCCATGCCGCGCAACGTGCTCGGCTGCGACCAGGACGGCCCCGAGTGCGGTTGGTGCGGCTTCGGCTGCCGGCGCGGCGCCAAGCAGTCGACGGTCAAGACCTGGCTCAGGGACGCACATGCGGCCGGCGCGCGCGTGCTCGTCCGCACGCGGGCACGGCGGGTACTCGTGTGGGGCGGGGCCGCCCGAGGCGTCGAGGCGCTCACCGCGGACGGGCACCGGGTCACGGTCTCAGCGCGCGCCGCCGTCGCCGCCTGCGGCGCAATCCAGACACCGGCGCTGCTCCGCCGCTCGGGCCTGACGAATCCGGAGATCGGCCGCAACCTGCGGCTCCATCCTGCGACCGGCGTCTTCGGGTTCTTCGACGAGGACGTCCGGCCGTGGGAGGGAACGATGCAGGCGATCTACTCCGACCAGCACCGCGACCTCGACGGCGAGGGCTACGGGGTCAAGTACGAGACCACGGCGTTCCACCCGAGCCTGTTCGCCGCCTTCGCGCCGTGGCGGGGCGCAGCACAGTACGCCGAGCTCGCCGGCGGTCTCCGGAAGGCGAGCCTCGTCGGCGTGCTGCTGCGCGACCAGGGTGGCGGCGAGGTCCGCGTCGGCCGTGACGGCGAGCCCGTTGCCCGGTACCGGCTCTCGTCGGCAGACACCCGTCACGTCCGCAGAGGCCTCGACGGAGCGGCGCAGATCCTCGAGGCCGCGGGTGCACGCCGCCTCGTCTCTGCCCATTCGCGCCTCGTCTCGTACGAGCCGGGCCGCGGCTCGCGCGAGCGCTTCCTCGCCGACGCCGACGCCTGCGGCTACGGGGCCGGGCGCTGCGTCTTCTACTCGTTCCACCTGATGGGGAGCGCGCGCATGGGCGGATCGGCCGCGACCTCCGCGTGCGGACCCGAAGGCGAGACCTGGGAGACGCGAAACCTCGTCGTGTGTGACGGCTCGACCTTCCCGACAGCCTCCGGGGTCAACCCGATGATCTCGATCGAGGCGATTGCGCACATGCACGCCTCGGCACTCGTCGCCCGCCTCCGGTGACGAAAATTTGCTCCTCCGGTTTCGCGAGCGCCGCCGGCCGCACCGGCGTGATAGGAGTCGCTTAGGTGCTGGACGAATTGACGCGGGACGAATTGCTGGAGGCGCCTCTCGAGCGCGAGCAGCGGGTGACGGCGCTCGAGCTGTTCTTCGACCTGGTGTTCGTGTTTGCGATCACGCAGGTGACCGGCTTTCTGTACCACGATCCGACCTGGTCGCGGCTGGTCGAGGCGCTCGCGATCATGATGGTGCTCTGGTTCGCGTGGAGCGGCTACGCCTGGCTCGGGAACACCGCCGGCACCGATGAGGGCGCGATTCGCGTCGTCATGCTCGCTGCGATGGGGCCGTTGCTGGTCGCATCGCTGGCTGTCCCCCACGCGTTCGGCGAGGACGCGCTCGTCTTTGGGACCGCGTTCTTCTTCGTCCGGGCGCTGCACATCGTCGCGTACGCGGTGCTCGCGCGCGGTGAGCCGAGGCTGAGGCCGATCGTCTACCGACTCGGCCGAACGATGCTGCCGGCGGCCGCGCTGCTGGTCGTCGCCGGTGCGGTGCCGGGCACGGGACGAGCTCTGTGCTGGGTCGGGGCGCTCGCGATCGACTACGGCGGTCTGATCCTCAGCGGCACCGAGGGCTGGCAGGTGGAACCGGGACATTTCGCCGAGCGGCACGGCCTGATCATCATCGTCGCGCTCGGCGAGTCGATCGTCGCGGTCGGGGTCGGTGCCGCGAGCCTGGGCATCCATCCGGGCGTGGTCACCGGAGCGCTGTTCGGGGTCGCCGTCGCGGCTGCGCTCTGGTGGGCCTACTTCGATGTCGTCGCCACGGTCGCCGAGCGGAGGCTGCGCGAAGCAGGCGCGATCGAGCGGGCGCGAATCGCGCGCGATTCCTATACCTACCTGCATCTGCCGATGGTGACCGGGATCGTCATCTTCGCCTACGGCGTCAAGACGACGCTCGCGCACGTGCACGCGCACCTGGACAGCCTGCCGGCGGCCGCGCTCTGCGGGGGCGTTGCGCTGTACCTGCTCGCGCTGAGCGTGCTCAAGCGCCGGAACATCGGATCGTTCAACCGCCCACGCCTCGTGGCGGCGGCCGCGCTGGCCGCCCTTGCCCCTGTTGCCACGGTGCTGCCTGCGTTGCTGTCACTCGGGCTCGTCGCGCTGATCGCCTGCGCGCTGATCGCCTACGAAGTTCATCGCTACGCCGAGGCGCGCGACAGGATTCGCCACGCGAACTCGCGCTGAGCCCGGTTACTCCCGAACCACCTGCATTTGAGCGCCCGGTGCATGAGGCGAGACGACGTAGGGTCGCTCGTCGACGACGCGCTTCATCACGATCGTCGAGGTGAGCCGCTGGACGCCGGGCAGTGTTGCGAGTTTCTCGTCTCGGAGGTTCTGGTAAGCGGCGAGGTCGACGGTAGCGACGCGGACGAGGTAATCGGGGTCCCCGAAGAGCCGCTCGGCGTGACGCACCTCCGGGACGTCCGCCAGGGCGTTCTCGAAATCCGCGATCGTGGCTGCGTCCTCACGATCCATCGTCACGTACACCAGGACCTCGAAGCCGAGACCGATCGCGGCGGGATCGATCACGGCTCGATACCCGCGGATCGCTCCCAAGCGCTCCAGCGCGCGCAGCCGCCGCTGGCAAGGAGAGACTGTGAGTCGCACGCGCTGAGCCAGCTCGGTCACGGTCAGGCGTCCCTCCGCCTGGAGCTCAGCAATGATTTTCCGATCGATCGCGTCCATCGCAGAGATCATTGCAGGATCTGAGCTGTCTCAGCATAGATCTGCAAAAAGACGGCGCAGAGACTGACGTAGTCTCCTCCTGAGCGACGCCCCGCTCGGACCTGGAGACTGTCAAACGACCACCGGTGACCTCCTCGACTACGCGCCGTTCGCCGCCACGGCGTTCGCGATTCCGCAGTTCCTGCCCCAGATCCTCAAACTGGGGGGCACGGACGACACCGCCGGCGTTTCCTGGTCGTGGGCGACGCTCACAAGCCTCAACAACGCCACCTGGCTCGCCTATTTCGCCCTCTCAGGGTACTGGACGGCACTCGTGCCGTCCTCCTTCGCGACGCTTCTCGCCGGCACGCTCGCGACGATGCTCGGCCTGCGCGGCCTGGCGAATACGCGGGCGGCGCTGCTGATCAGCTCCTGGGCCGCGCTGCTCGCCGTAGGATTTGCGGTCGCCGGCCGGGCCGGGCTGGGCACGCTGCTCACCGCAGCCTTCGTCCTTCAAGTCACACCCTCGATCTGGACTGCCTACAGCACCCGTTCCCCTACGGGAATCTCGCGCGGAACCTGGAGGCTCATCTTCGGTGAGCTCTGCTTCTGGATGATCTTCGGGATCCACAAGTCCGATCCACGCCTGATCACCCTCGGCCTCACCGGAATCACCGCGAGCGTGCTCATGCTCGCCCGGATCCACCGCTCAGGCGGGACCGACCATCCAGCTGCGCCCGCGCGAGCCTGGCGCTGACCACTCACAAACGTTCCGAGTAGCTCTCACGGCTCCGGAATCCGCAGCGGGGTCCTGGGGCTTCCGTCGCCCGGTAAGAAATGAGCTGGTGAAGGGAACGCGTGAGGGGAGGATCCGCGTCGTCGACTTCATGCCCCTCCGCGAGGAAGCACCGACGATCGTCCGGATGGTGGAGGGTGACCGGCAAGTTCGATGCAACCGCGACGCTGCCCCGCGACGATGTCCGCGCTGCCGGACATGAGTGGGTGCGCTACTTCGACCACGGCAAACCGAAGGCGGAATTCTTGGACCGGCTCGACGCCGTCCGGGAGATCCTGACCAGCAATGGCCGCACGGCCGCTCAGGGTGCGCTCGCCTGGATCTGGGCGCGCAGCGATCGGACTGTCCCGATTCCAGGGTTCAAGACGGTCGCCCAGGCGGAGGAGAACGCCCGTGCGCCCGACGCGGGGCAGCTCACGGACGCGCAGCTGAGCGACATCGAGACGGTCCTGGACCGCGGTTCCCGATCATGAGATTAGCCGCACCTGCTCGGGCGTTTGGGACGCGGGTCGCGTCGTCAACAGAATCATCGGCGGCATCGCGCTCGCGCTCCTGGTCGCCTGGACCACTCAGGCCGGCTCTTTACGTCACGGGATTGCCAGTCCGGCGTCGAGTAGTAGTTGGCGATAGACGGCCAGTCGGCGGGCAGCGACCAACGGCGTCGAGCTGCGGCTGCGCGGGTCCGAGCCGACGAAGCGTTCGAGCACGTCAGGGACGCGGTCTCCGTCGGTGTCGACGCCAACTCGTCGGACTCGAGGGTCGAGCTCGAGCCGGGCGATCTGCCTGTCCTGAAGTTCCCGCACGATGATCGTGCGCCAACGCTCGAGTTGCCCCGCGGGGCGCGATGGGCGGCTGTTGCGGCGGCCGGGCATCGAGCCAAACGTCAGCTCCACCTGGTTGCTATAGCCGTCTCCATCGGAGTCGCGTGCGAGGAGCGCCGGCCAGCGCGCGGCGTCTTTCTTTTTTCGCAACGGCACGTCATATATGCGTCGAGGCCGATCCCTGTATTCCGGCGCGACCTTCTGGAAGAGAACGTCCCGATATAGAGCGCCGAATCTGTTGAAACGGACCGGTAGCTGGGCCCAGGTCGCTGCTTCGATGCTCTCCCCTGGGTGGGGCCTGAGGTAGTGGCACATCGTGCAAGAGGAGCGTTGCGCCGATAGTCCCCAGACGTCGTTGAGCGCCTGTAAGGGAGGGGTCCCACCGCCGCCGCCGACCTCGGTAACCGGGCCGCCGGCGAGGGACAGCGCTGTCGCTGTCGTTGTATCACTCACGACAGCGACCACAGTTGCGAGAGCGAAAGCCGTGACGGCCCCGCCGAGGGCCACCCAGGTGGCTCGGTGCTGGAAGCGCCCGTTCTTCTTGGAGCTCAATGACGCTCCTTCGGCCCGGCGACGACTGTGTCTTTCCGGTGTCGTCGAGGACGATAGCGCGGCCTGACGGCGGCGTCGCCCAGAGATTGGCTTGTTCAAGCCATGTACTTCCATGGATATAGTAGTTATATGATTATAACTATTGAGGCGCGTGCTCTGGTGACCGGCGGCACGAGCGGACTAGGGCGAGCGATGGCTCACGCGCTCGCGCAAGCAGGCGCCCGGGTGGCGGTAACCAGCCGCGACCTCGACCGAGCGCGCGCCACGGCGGCGGAGTTGGGTGGCGGAGCAGTCGGGCTCGAGCTCGACGTCCGCGACGCCGACTCAGTCGCGGCGGCCGTCGACAGCACTTACGGGGCGCTCGGCGGGTTAGACCTGCTGGTCAACAACGCCGGGATCGGCATGCGGACGGTCAACCCGCGGTTCATGACCGAGCCGCAGCCGTTTTGGGAGGTGCCGCCCGCCGGCTTTCGCGACGTGCTGGAAACCAAGGTGACCGGGTCATTCCTCGTCGCGCGTGAAGTGGTGCCGCGGATGCTGAGCGCCGGCGGCGGGCGCATCGTCACGATTTCGATGAGCGAGCAGACGATGACCCGGCGTGGCTTCGTCCCGTACGGACCTTCCGGCGCGGCCGTGGAGGCGCTGGCGCGCGTGATGGCCGCCGATCTGGCCGGCACACCGGTCACCGCCAACATCCTGCTGCCCGGCGGGCCGACGGATACTGGGATGATCCCGGACGAGATGCGCGAGGAGCTGGGCGTGAAACTGCTCGACCCGGCGATCATGGGGCCTCCGATCGTCTGGCTGGCCTCGCCGGACGCGGCCGGAGTCCACGACGAACGGATCGTGGCCACCACGTTCGCCGAGGCATCGCCGGACGGGTGACGGGCGACGCGGACCTCGCTCGTCGCGCGTGGCGTGCGGTGACAGAGATCGCCCTCGACCGCGACCGCAAGATCGCGGTGTCGGAGGCCCTCGGTCTCAGCTGGACGCGCGTGCTGGCGCTCCGGCGGCTCGCAGTCGAGCCACATACGCTGCGAGCGCTCGCCGAGCGATTGGCGGTCGACCCCCCGTACATCACGCTCATTGTCGACGACCTGGAGGAGCGCGGGCTGGTGCGACGGATGTGTCATCCGGAGGACCGGCGGGCGAAGCTCGTAGAGCTGACGGCGGCCGGCCGCGCCGCCGCCGAACGGGCCGACGCGATCCTGGACGAGCCACCCACCGAGCTTCGCGACGTACCCGACAAGGACCTCGCCACCCTGCTGCGCGTGCTCGAGCGGGTAGCCCGTTAGATCCCTGCTCGGGCAATGCCAGGCGCCGCGCGACGGTACGAACGGATGCGTTCGTTGACGAAGACGGTTGCGGACGCCCGGGCGGACGCGGCAGACCCAGGAGCACGCCTAGTTCCCTGACGGACACCCGCGCGGAGGACGCCGACACCGGCCAAAGCGGGTGCAAAAGGGTGCAGTCTCGGTCGTACCGCCAAAAAAGAAACGAAAGGCCCGCGTTTTGCGGGCCTTTCTCAGTAGCGGGGGCAGGATTTGAACCTGCGACCTCCGGGTTATGAGCCCGGCGAGCTACCTGACTGCTCCACCCCGCGTCGCGACCGGCAGTATATCAGTGGATGAGCGCCTTTTTCTGGGCTGCGCTGGCTTTTTTCGTAGCGGCCGGCGTCGCCGGAACGGCGTTCCTCGGGCGGCGCGCCTGGCGCGCCTGGCAGGTGTTTCTCTCGATGGCTGTCGCGGGCGAGGCAGGAGCCGAGCGGCTCGCCGCTGCGACCGAGCGGCTCGTTGCGCAGAGCGAGGAGACCGCCGCCCGACTCGACGAGCTGACCGTCGCGCTCGAGCGGCTACGGCGCACGCAGGCCCGGGCCCGCATCCTGCTCGGAGCGTGGGGCGAGGTCACCACCCTCCTCAGGGCGGCGAACATCCTCACCCCGCGCAAGTGATGCGCGTCGGCGTGATCGACCTCGGAACGGACTTCGACCAGCGAGCGCGCCGCACGCGGCGCGCTCTGCCTACGAGTGGTCGGCCTGAGAAATCTCCTGCGCGACTTCCCAGCTGTGGCCCGCGGGATCGGTGAACGTGGCAGTGCGCATCCCCCACTCTCGGTCGACGGGACCGGTGAGCAGCTTCACTCCGCGCCGCCCCAGCTCGGCGCACACCGCATCGACATCGTCGACCCAGATGCTCAGCTGGAAGCGCGACCCTGCATCCGGGTCGGCGACGGTTCCCGGCTCGACCTGCTCCTGCGCCGCCGAGGCCAGGAGGAGGTTGACGAACAGGCGATCGAACCTGACACACGCGGACGTCTCGTCTTCGAAGACCACCTCGACGCCGAACACGTCCTGGTAGAAGGACTTCGCGGTCTGGAGATCTTCGACGAACAGGCTGATGGCACTGACGTCCTGCAGCGTTTGACTCACCGGTCTCACTCCTTTCGCTAGTACCCCGCGGACTGCGTCAGCTTGTCGCACCCCTTCTGATCGCCGTCGATCCATGAGACCGGCGGGAACCGGAAAAATCATCGGCCCGCAGGAGAACGTCTCAGGCGGGCTCTACTTCCGCCGGCGGCTCGTCCTCCGTCAGCCGGCGCTGCACGACCGACCGCGAGAGAACGCCGACGAGACGGCCGTCTTCGGTGACCGGCGCGCGCTCGACCTCGGCCTCCTCGAGCCGCCGGTAGCCCTCGTCGAGCGAGAGGTCGGCGTCGAGGACGAGGGTCGGCTCGACCGCGACGGCGGCGAGCGTCGTCGCCGCAGGATCGCGCCCGGCGGCGACGACGCGCGCGACCAGCGCGTCGGGCGTGACGACGCCGACGAGCACACCGTCGGCGTCGACGACGAGCACGGCCCGGACGTCCGGCCGGACGAGGTGCTCCGCCGCCTTCTGCGCCGATGCCTGCGCGGGCAGGGCTGCCGGGTCGGAGAGCATGCCGTCGCGGACGAGGCTCATGGCTAGGGATAGAGGCCGCGCGCGTCGAGCGCGCCAGCGACCTCGCGGATCCCCGTGACGAGGGCCGCCTGCCGCAGGGTCAGACCCCGCTCTAGGGCCAGCGTCCAGACACGGTCGAAGGCGTCGCGCATCTTGTCCGCGAGCCGTCGCCGGATGTCGTTCCTGTCCCAGAACAGGCGACCGAGGTCCTGGACCCACTCGAAGTAGGAGACGGTGACGCCGCCGGCGTTCGTGAGGATGTCCGGCAGCACCGGAATGTCGCGCTCGGCGAAGATCGCGTCCGCCTCGAGCGAGGTCGGCCCGTTCGCGCCTTCGGCGATCATCCGCGCCTTCACCCGCGGCGCGTTCTCGCCGGTCACCTGGTCCTCGAGGGCGGCGAGGACGAGGATGTCGCACGGGAGCTCGAGCAGCTCCTCGTTCGTCAGATGCTCGCCCTCGTACTCCGCGAGCGAGCCATGACCGTGCTCCAGCGCATGGGCGTAGAGCGCCTGCACGTCGAGCCCGTCGGGATCGTGGATCCCGCCGGAGACGTCCGAGACCGCGATCACCGTCGCGCCCCGCTCAACGAGCTCGCGGGCGGCGACGCCGCCGACCTTCCCGAATCCCTGGACGACGCAGCGCTGCTGGGAGAGGTCCCAGGCGAGCCGTTGGCAGGCGCGCTCGATCACCATCACGACACCGGCGCCGGTCGCCTCGGCGCGGAAGACGGAGCCGCCGATCGAGATCGGCTTGCCGGTGACGATCTCCGGAACCGCGTGTCCGGCCTGCATCGAGTAGGTGTCCATCATCCAGGCCATTGTCTGCTCGTCAGTCGCCATGTCCGGCGCCGGGATGTCTTCCTGGGGCCCGATGATCGGCAGGAGCTCCGCCGTGAACCGGCGCGTGATCGCCTGCAGCTCGCGCTCCGACAGCGCCCGCGGGTCGCAACGAACGCCGCCCTTCGCGCCGCCGTAGGGCAAGCGCAGGAGCGCGCACTTCCACGTCATCCACATCGCGAGCGCCGCGCACTCGCCGAGCGAGACGTGCGGGTCGTAGCGCACCCCGCCCTTCGTCGGGCCAAGGACGCTCGAGTGTTGCACGCGGTAGCCCGGAAAGACGGTGCGGCGGTCGCTGTCCAGCTTGACGGGGATCGCGACGATCAGAGAGCGCTCGGGGACGCGCAGCCGATCCGCGACCGCCTCGCCGATCTCGGCGTACGGAAGCGCCTGCTCGAACTGCGAGAGCGCGGTGTTGAAGAGCGGGTTCTCCCACTCGAGCGGCTCGTGCTCCGAAACCTCCTGCAAACCGGCCACGCGCAGGAGTGTAGGCGAGCCCGGATCTGTTCAGAGCTCAGGCGCTACTTGTCGGGCGCGTTCTCGAGGACCGTCTCGACCGCTGGGTCGGATCCGCCTGCGCTGAAGGCGATCGCCGGCCGCCGCCGGCGGGACGGCGGCCGGCGGTCGTCGAGCTAGGATGCGGGCGCCGGCTTGATGATCCCGAACGTCGCCCCCTGCGGGTCGCGGAGGACAGCGATCCGGCCGACGTTGGGTACGTCCATCGGTTCCATCAAGGTGGACGCGCCGAGCTCCAGCGCCTTCGCTGTCGTCGCGTCCGGGTCCTCGACCGCGACGTAGGGTTGCCAGTACGGCGGGATCGAGGCCTCCGGAAGAGTCATCAGTCCTGCGATCCCGGTCTCGCCGCGGTTGAAGATGCGATAGCCGCCGTAGTCGGGCCCCATGTCCTTCGTGGTCCAGCCGAACACGTCCTCGTAGAACCGCTGGGCCGCGTCCACGTCATTGGTGCCGAGCTCGTCCCAGACGAAGACGCCTTCGGCGGCCGGACCTTCCCCTTTCGGCTCGTAGGCGCTGATGAAGGCGCCCTGCGGATCGGCGATGATCGCCATCCGTCCGACCTCGGCCATCTCAAAGGGTCCGGCCTCGAGCTTGCCGCCTGCGCTCTTGGCCTTCTCGACGGTCTCGTCGACGTTCTCGACCTGGACATGGCTGAGCCAGTGTGGTGGCGGCGCCCCCTCCATCGCCTTGCCGAAGCCACCGTGGCTCTGGCCGCCGGACGAGATCATGGTGTAGTCGACCTCGCCGGGCTTGAAGGTCTCGGTGCCCCAGCCGAACAGCTGCGTGTAGAAGTCCTCCGCCTGCTTCGGCTCGGACGAGACCTGCTCGTGCCAGACGAACTTCCCGACCGACGTTGCTACTGCGGTCATCTGCTCCACCTCCTTGGACGGTTTCAGGAGCTTGAGACTCCGACCAGCGCCCTGAATCATCGCTGTTCCGACACAGGCTCCGTCGGAGTGCTCGTGACGGCACGGACGCGCCGGCGAGCCTCCCACCGGCCGCGCGAGGCATGCGACTGCACCTACAACCCTCGTCGGGCGGAGAGGCCGCCACTGCACGCAGCGGCCGGGTGAGGCGACGCTTCCGACGAGACGCCGCGGCAGGCTAGGCGGTGAGACGCTCGACATGGCCAAGGAGGCCGTCGAGTGGTCGCGGGACGCGAGCGGGGTCGAGGGCCTCGATGAGCAGGCGCGCGTACTTGATCTTCCGGCGTCCGCCGCTTCCCATGAAGCGGCGAAGCTGCTCCTCCGCCGGGCGTCCCTTCCACTGAGGCTGCTTCTGGAGGGTACGGAACGCGGCGATGTCGCCGTGAGCTGTGAGAACGTCTTCGACCGCCGCGGCGCCGAGGGCGCGAATCAGCTCGGCCTCGAGATCGGGCTCGCAGACGTGGAAGCCCAGTTCTTCCATTTCGGCGCGAGTGAGATCGGTGCCCAGGCCGGCGCGCTCGAGAGCACGTCGGAATTGGGTCTCCTCTCCGGCGTCGCAGAGGCCGGCGAGTCCGACGTCGCACCGTTCCAGATCCAGGCGATCGAGGAACCTGCCGATCCCGTGCGCGCCCCCGACCGAAACGACCGCAACACCTTCGGCCTGCAGGTTCCTGCCCCGACGTGCGGCGAGCGCTTCGACCGCGATCTTGTCGCTGATTCCCTCGACGATCACGGCCACTCGCATCTCAATCCCCCGAGGGGGCGCATCGCCATTCCGCTTCGGCTTGTCCCCGAGCAACGTTGTCAAGGCGGACACCCACCCGGTGCAGGAAAAGCGCCGGGTAGCAGGATTGCGCGGATGCCGGGGGCGGGACTCGAACCCGCATGCCCCCGTGGGGACACCTGGTTTTAAGCCAGGCGCGTCTCACCAGTTTCGCCACCCCGGCGGGAGCAGGATAGCCCTGCAGCCGGGCTAGGTCCCGGGCGTGAGGGTGTTGACCGGGAAACGCTCCGGCCCGGTGCCGCGGAACTCGTCGCGGAACGCCGTGAACGCCTTCTCGTTGAAGCCGGGACAGCTCGCGATCACGGCCGTGGCGGTGCCGTAGTCAGCGGCTTTCTTCGTCGGCCAGGCGGTCATGTAGATCGTCGAGTCCGGCTTGGCGTGCACCGGGTACTTGACCCCCTTCGATTCGTCCTCGATCGGAGTGACGAGGATCGCGTTCGGGCTCTCGTCGTAGAAGTCGGAGATCTTCTTCCGCTGCGCCGCCGAGACTTCAGGCCCGACCCAGATGACCACCCCGCCGTGCTCCTGGTTGTGAACGGCCTGTCGCGGGTCGACCGCCTGCGTGTAGTTCCCCCAGATCGCGGGCTGGTAGTAGTGACGGCCGCTGACCGGTGGGTAGGTCGAGTACTTGACGGTCTCGCTGAAGCTCGTGATGTGCGCGTGTTCGGGCGCGGCCTTCCTCGTCGAGAACGCGCAGCCGGCCGCCTCGAGGGCGGCGCTGACGCTCGTCGAGCTCCCTGCCTTGCCACTCTTCCCGCCGGCGAGCACGACGATCAGCACGACAGCAACAGCGATCACCACGGCGCCGGCGGAACCGTAGAGGATCATCCGCCGGCGATCGGCGCTGAGACCACCCCCTCCGGTCTGGCGCTGCTTGGGCGCCTGGACGCGGCGGGGCGGTGGGGGCGTGCGGGGCTTTTTCGCCACGGCGGGCCAGGGTATCAGGCAGCCGTTAGCGCTTTCGCGTCAAAGAACGCCGCTACTGCGGCACGTTCGGAGGTGACCGGACAGGCGGGCAGCGAGTCGAGAAATGCGCGCCCGTAGGCGCTCGATCGCAGGCGTGGATCGAGGATCGCGATCACCCCCCGGTCGGAGTGCGAGCGGATCAGCCGGCCGAAGCCCTGGCGTAGCTGGAGGACGGCGGCCGGGAGGGTGTACTCCCGGAACCAGTCCCCGCCGAGCGAGGCGATGCGCTCGCAGCGGGCCTCGACAAGCGGGTCGCCCGGCGCCGCGAACGGGAGCTTGTCGATCACGAGCAGCGACAGGGACTCGCCCGGCACGTCGATCCCCTGCCAGAACGT
>JBKOVL010000299.1:0-9287 GCA_046723895.1 Actinomycetota bacterium
ATCTCGGTCGGCACATCCTGACGAGCGCAGTGAAACGGCTGGACGTGACGGTGTTCGACACGGTCGAGATCTCGTGGGCGGCCGTTTGGAGACCGGTTGCACGTCATACTTTTCCCTCTCGAATGGCGGCGTCGACCTGGGCACGATCAGCTCAGAGGTACCCAGATCGCTGATCGCCGAGCTCGATGATGTGAGAGCCGAGATCGCCGCCGGGCCACCGATCGCGACCTCCATCACATAGCGCTCTCTCCCTGAATCGAGACCCAGACGTTCCCGTCCTGGACAGCCACGTCCGTCGGAGCGCGGCCAATCCAAACACGGTCGATGACCTGGCCATCCTCGGGATCGATCCGGATAACCGTGCCGTCGAGGTTGTTGGCCGCCCAGACTGCGGTTTCAGTGGCGCACAGACCCACCAGCCCTCGGCCGACAGGGGTCGTGTGGGTGACTGTCGCCGTGCCGGGGTCGATCCGCCAAACGCGTCCTTGGGCGTCGGAGGCCCACATGGCCCTCGTGTCGGCGGCGAGGGCGAGGGGATAGCCGATCGCCACCTCGGCCGTGATCGCGTTCAGCCGCGCTCGATACGCAGCGCGCGCTCACCAATGGTCACCACCCAGAGCGCTTCCCAGCCGAGTGCCAGACCGGTGCGCCAGTACGCGCCACGATCAGGCGGATTCAGGCGGTCTTGAGCGGAAGATCGAGGTGGGAGCGGGGGAGCCTCTAGGCCGCTTCGTTACGTGGAAACGGCCTGTTCAGGCTGACAGGGGCGGAGGGACTCGAACCCCCGACCTACGGTTTTGGAGACCGCCGCTCTACCAACTGAGCTACGCCCCTCGGCGCGAGGGACCCAGTGTATCGGCGCCTCTCACGGGTAACGGAGTGTCGATGACCGATCAGGCCTACGACGAGCGTGACGACGAACGCGAGGCCCGGGACGCCGCCCGCTACCCGACCGAGCGTGATGAGGAGGGCAAACCCTACGACTCCGAGCGACGCCGGGCCGACAAGGAGGAGCGGGACTCGCTGCCCGACTCTAGCCCGGTCTAGCATCCGGGTGCCGTGGCGGCCCCATCTCAGCGTCGTGCGCTCGGCGCGCTCTTCCTGGTGCTCGCGCTCGCGTTCGCCGGGGTCGCGCTCGCGGCGGGCGCGGCGAAGGAGTGGATCATCGTTGGCGCGTCAGCCGCCATCGCGCTGTGGCTGGGCGGCCTGGCCGTGCGCGGGCTGCGGCCGTAACCCCTACGAGCGATCGGGGACGAGCCTGATGCCGCCTCCGGGCTTCTGGCGACAATCCAGGACGTGGCCGGCATCCGAGCAGTGGTGATCGACGACTTCGGTGTCGTTCGCGGGGGGTGAAACTCCTGCTGGACTCCCAGGTCGGCATCGAGACCGTCGGTGAGGGCGAGGGGATCGATGATGGTCTCGCTCGAGTGCAGGAGCTGAAACCGGACGTCGTCCTGCTCGATCTCGTCATGCACGGGCGCATCAGCCTCGAGGCAATCCCGGCCCTTCGCCGAGCCTCGCCTGAGACGTCGGTTGTCGTGCTCTCCACGCTCGACGACGTCCACTACGCGCGCGAGGCGTTCACCGCCGGGGCCAGCGCATACGTGCTGAAGGAGGGCGCGCCGGTGGCCGGTGACGAAGGCCGCGGGCCCACGCTCTGCCTGCAGGCTCTCCCGTATCGCCTCTGTGTACCGCTTGGCGTGTCGTAGGTCCAGATTCGTGTCGATGTCCGCCCACAGGACTCCGGCCCCAGGACGCACGACGTCCGGGTGGCCTGTGGGCACGACGAGTGCAGCGTCCGCAAGGCGCCGTCTCGCCCGTAGACGCTCGCGCGGGTCGGAGGCTGTGGGCACGCGGAAGACGACCGTGAACGTCCCGTCCGTCCGCTCCCCGAAGTTGCGCGTCAGGATCGTCCGTGCGCGGTCCGAATCGGTGCCGGGAACCGCGAACGAGTTGGAGAGCAGGGGCGAAAGCCGCGTCGTCGACCAGACGCCGACGACGACCACGGCGAGCCAGAGACCGAGGACGGCGACGCGGAAGCGGAGGACGGTGCGAGTCCAGCGCTCCAGCACGTGACTACCCTACGCCGTTGCGGGGCAGGCTTCTGCCGCGCTCCGGGGGGATACGCCTGTTCGCCCCGTATTCTCTACCCGGAAAACTGTGGCCGAAGACACCAAGTCCCTCTGGCAGGAGTTCAGGAACTCGAACGATCGCGGGCTGCGCGACCGCCTGATCCTGACGTATGCACCACTCGTCAAGTTCGTCGCGGGACGGCTCGGTAGCGGCCTGCCCGCGCACGTCGACGAAGGTGATCTCGTCTCCTACGGACTGCTCGGCCTGATCGGCGCGATCGAGCGCTACGACCCCGAGCGCGACGTCAAGTTCGAGACCTACGCGATGGCGCGGATCAAAGGAGCGATCATCGACGAGCTCCGGGCCATGGACTGGGTGCCGCGCTCCGTCCGGGCGCGTGCAAGGGACATCGAGCGCGCGATCGTCGCGCTCGAGGCGAAGCTGCACCGCGCGCCCACAGACGAGGAGATCGCGGAGAGGCTCGGAGTCACGACCGGAGAGCTCGACGACAGTCTGACCGACATCTCGCGCTCCTCGATCGCCGCGCTCGACGAGCTCTGGACGGGCTCCTCGGGGAGCGGCGACCAGGTCTCGCTGATCGACACGATCGAGGACCCGTCCGGCCCGCAGCCCGCCCAGGTACTCGACCAGACCGAGCTCCGCGAGGCGCTCGGAGAGGCGATCGCCCGCCTGCCCGAGCGCGAGAAGCTCGTGATCACCCTCTACTACTACGAGGAGCTGACCCTCCGGGAGATCGGCGAGGTGCTGGCCGTGACCGAATCCCGCGTCTCGCAGCTCCACACGAAGGCGATTCTGCGCCTGAAGGCCAGGCTTGCCGGCACCGTCGCCGCCCGTGCGGGCGTCGAGGACTGAAGCCGGCCGCCGGGCGCTAGGATCGACTCACAAATCCACGTTTCCAGGGAGGAATCTCGCGCGCATGCCTGCTCAGGAGCCCGGAAAGATCCGCAACATCGCCGTCGTCGGCCATCGAGGAACCGGCAAGACGTCTCTCGTCGAGGCGCTGCTCTACCAGTCCGCAGCCGTCAACCGACTCGGCGCCGTCGAGCAGGGCACGACCGTCTCCGACTGGGACGAGGACGAGCAGCGGCGGCAGATGTCGCTCTCGGCCTCGCTCGCGAACCTCGAGTGGCAGGGGCGGAAGATCAACCTGATCGACGCCCCCGGCGACACCGGCTTCCAGGGCGACGCGATCGCTGCGCTGCGCGTCGTCGAAGGCGCGCTCGTCGTGGTCAGCGGCGTGATGGGCGTGGAGGTGGGCACCGGCCGCGCCTGGAACCGGGCCGGAGACGACTCGCTCGCCCGCGTCGTCGTCGTCAACATGCTCGACCGGGAGCGCGCCGATTTCTTCCGCGCGCTCGAAGCGCTGCGCGGGCAGATCTCCGACCGCTGCGTCGCCGTCCACATCCCGATCGGCGCCGAGCACGAGCTGACCGGGATCGTCGACGTCCTCCACATGTGCGCCTACACGAGTCCCGAGGGGCAGCGCGAGGACGCGCGCACGGAGATCCCGGCGGCGGTCGCCGATGTTGCCGCCGAGTACCGGGAGAAGCTGCTCGACGCCGTCGTCGAGACCGACGAGGGGCTGATGGAACGCTACTTGGACGGCCAGGAGCTCTCGGACGAGGAGGTGGCCAGCGCGCTGAAGGACGCCGTGACGCGCAGCGAGGTCTTCCCGGTCGCAGCCGCCGTGGCAACGAAGAACCTCGGTACGACCGCGCTCCTCGACCTGCTCGTCGAGGGCGTTCCGAGCCCGGCGAGGAAGGGGGAGGCGATCGACCTCGACGGCGCGAACACCGGCGTCTTCGTGTTCAAGACGATCGCCGACCCGTTCGCCGGCCGCATCAACGTCTTCCGCGTGCTCAAGGGCACGGTCACCTCGGACACGACGCTGACCGACACGCGCACCCACGCGAAGGAGCGGTTCGGGTCGCTGATGACCCTGCAGGGCAAGGACCACGCGCAGGCCGATGCGTTCGGCGAGGGGGACATCGGCGCCGTCGCCAAGCTGAAGGACGCGGCGACCGGCGACCTGCTGCTCGACAAGGAGACAGCGGTCGAGCCGCCGAGGTTCGACTTTCCCGAGCCGGTGATGAGCTTCGCGATCACCCCGAAGGCGAAGGGCGAGGAGGAGAAGATGGGCCAGGCGCTGCGGCGCCTGACCGAAGAGGACCCGACCCTGACCCTCCGCCGCGACCAGCAGACCGGCGAGCAGCTCCTCGCCGGCCTCTCGCAGATGCACGTCGAGGTCGCGGTCGACCGGCTCAAGCGCCGCTTCGGCGTCGAGGTCGACCTCCACCAGCCGCGCGTGCCGTACCTGGAGACGATCCGTGCCGAGTCGCGCGCGCAGGGCAAGTACAAGAAGCAGACCGGCGGCCGCGGCCAGTACGGCGACTGCCACATCGTCCTCGAGCCGCTCGAGAACGGGGTCGGCTACGAGTTCGTCGACCAGATCGTCGGCGGGGTCATCCCGCAGGGCTTCCGGCCTGCCGTCGACAAGGGCATCCAGGAGGCGATGCAGCATGGAGAGCTCGCCGGCGCTCCCGTCCAGGGTGTCCGCGTCCGGCTCGTCGACGGTTCCTACCACAACGTCGACTCGTCGGAGATGGCGTTCAAGATCGCCGGCTCGATCGCCTTCAAGGCCGCCTACGAGAAGGCGAGCCCGGTGCTGCTCGAGCCGATCATGGAGCTCGAGGTGACCGTCCCGGACGACACCGTCGGCGCCGTGAACGGCGACCTGAACTCACGGCGCGGTCGGCTGCAGGGCATGGAGCCGCGGGCCGGGATGACGACGATCAAGGCCGAGGTGCCGATGGCCGAGATCCTCACCTACTCGCAGGCGCTGACCTCGCTGACCGGCGGCCGCGGCGACTACCACATGCATTTCCTCCGCTACGACGAGGTGCCGACCCACATCGCGCAGAAAATCATCGACGAGACGAAGAAGGCGCGCGAGGAAGAGAGGGCGGGCGCACACTAGCCTGGCGCGAAAACTCCCTGCAGTTGCCATATAGTTGCGTCCTCGTGAGGACGATGCGTGTGATGGAGGTGAACCGCTGTGCCGTGTGCGAGCGCACGCTGCTGCTCGGCGAGCGGTCGTACCGGTTCGCCCCTGACGGCTCTGACGAGTTCGTCGACGTCTGCCAGCTCTGCCAGGAGACCGCCCTCGACCACGGCTGGGTGCGCGAGGGCAGTCCGGTCGGTCCCGCGGTCCGCCACTCGCGCAGGCGCAGGACGCTCAGCCTCGCCGGCATCTTCGGCGGCCACCGCCGGCAGGCGGAGACGATTGTCGCGGAGCCCCAGCTCAGGCGGCTTTCCGACGAGGAGCACGCGATGGTGGAGGCCGCGGCCGTCTTCAACTCCAGTGACGGCCTGCGGACGATGGAGGGAATCACGCGAAGTCTCGGGCCGCCCCGGGTCAGCATCGTGGCACTCGCCGGCTCGAATCCGGACGTCGTCCTCACGTTCGTGTGGGACCTCGCCTGGTACCAGTACCGGGTCACCCGCGCGGCCACCCAGCCGATCCGTCTGACCGACCGCGGCACCGAGCCGGAGGAGGTCGAGGCGACGTTCACGGCTTGGAATGCCCGTTTCGAGCCCGGTAGCGGCGTCATGCCCGGGCTCGAGAGCACGGGGTAGATTCCGACCGATCCATCCATACAATGAGAGTCGTGGGGACGTGGCGGCGTTGATCTACTGTGTGATTCCGCGCGGGCTCGAAGAGGAGCTCCTCGACAAACTGACCACGTATTACCGGGACAACCCGAACGTGACGGTCATCGTCGACCGCCGCGCGGGCCCGGATCGCCGCCGCGGGGGGGCCTCCGGCGGCATGCGGGCGCTCCGTGACCGCAGGCGGCTCCGCCCCATCGGGAGCTTCCCGACGACCGACGTCGCGTAGCCGGGACCGCGCAGGGCGGGCCTCGCAAGAGTCCCGAGTGTGCACCCGTCGCTAGAGTGGCGGCGGGATGGCAGTCGAGACGAAGACCTACAGGAACTTCATCGGCGGCGAGTGGGTCGACGCCGTCTCCGGTGAGACCTTCGAATCGACGAGCCCGGCGACCGGCGAGCTGATCGGAGTCTTCCCGCGCTCCGGGGCGGAGGACGTCGACCGCGCCGTCGCCGCGGCCCGCGAGGCCTACGAAGAGTGGCGGCTCGTCCCGGCGCCGGCGCGCGGAGAGATCCTCTACCGGTTCGGCGCGCTCGTCCGCGAGCACAAGGAAGAGCTCTCGCTGCTGATGTCGCGCGAGATGGGGAAGGTGCTCCCCGAGGCAGGCGGCGACGTCCAGGAAGCGATCGACATGAGCTTCTACATGGCCGGCGAGGGCAGGCGCCTCTTCGGTCAGACGACGCCGTCGGAGCTTCGCGACAAGTTCAACATGAGCGTGCGGATGCCGATCGGCGTGGTCGGCGTGATCACGCCGTGGAACTTCCCGGTCGCGATCCCGTCCTGGAAGATCGCGCCGGCGCTCGTGTGCGGGAACACTGTGGTGTTCAAGCCCGCGACCGACACGCCCGCGCTCGGCGAGCGCTTCGTCGAATTGCTCGTCGAGGCCGGCGTGCCGGCGGGCGTCGTGAACGTGGTGCACGGGGGAGGGGGCGCCGTCGGGCAGCGGCTCGTCGAGCACCCGGCCGTTCCCGTGATCACGCTGACCGGGTCGCGTGAGACCGGGGTGGCGGTGATGAAGGCTGCGGCGGACTATCTCAAGCGCGTCCACCTCGAGCTCGGCGGCAAGAACGCCGTGATCGTCCTCGACGACGCCGATCTCGACCTCGCCACCGAGGGGATCATCTGGTCGGCGTTCGGGACGTCAGGGCAGCGCTGCACCGCCGCGAGCCGCGTCGTCGTCCACGAGAAGGTCTACGGCGCACTGCAGTCGAAGCTCGTCGCCGCCGCGGAGCGCATGCGGCTCGGGCCCGGCTGGGAGGAGGACACCGACGTCGGCCCGGTGATCAACAAGGGCGCGCTCGAGAAGATCCACTCCTACACCGGGATCGGCCGGGACGAGGGCGCGAAGCTGTTGACGGGCGGCGAGGTCGCGACCGGGAACGGGCTCGACCAGGGGTTCTACTACCGCCCGACGATCTTCGCGGACGTCGAGCCCGGCATGCGCGTCGCGCAGGAGGAGATCTTCGGCCCGACCACCTCGCTGATCCCGGTCAAGGATTTCGACGAGGCGATCCGGGCCGCGAACGGGGTGCGGTACGGGCTCTCGTCCTCGATCTTCACCCGCGACGTGAACAAGGCGTTCCGCGCGATGCGCGACCTGGAGACCGGTATCACCTATGTCAACGCGGGCACGATCGGCGCCGAGGTGCATCTCCCGTTCGGCGGGATGAAGGAGACCGGCAACGGCCACCGCGAGGCGGGCCAGGCCGCGCTCGACGTCTTCACCGAGTGGAAGTCGCTCTACGTCGACTACTCGGGGCGTCTGCAGAAGGCGCAGATCGACGTCGCCGAGTAGGTCACGCGTACTCGCGGGCGAGGGCGCGCTGCAGCTCGGTCTGGTCGACGACGACCAGGGTGACCGCTCCGCCGAGCTTGATCCGCAGCTCCTCGCACGAGCCGACGTCGGTGGGGTCGGCGACGCCGACGAGCAGGTGGTCGCCCCACAGGAAGCGGATCGGGATCGCGCCGTAGTGACGCGCGTCCCGGGCGGCGAGGAGCTCGGCCGCCTTCGGGTCGATCTCGGCCGTGTCGAGACCGACGAACTCGAGCTCGTACTGCTCGGCGAGCGCGCGCGAGATCGCGTCCGAGGCGACCCAGCCCCATTGGACGAGCAGCTCGCCGAGGCGGAGGCCCGTGCTCTGCTGGTCGATCAGGGCTGTCTCGAGCTGCTCGTTCGTGATCAACCCCTCGCGCACGAGGAGTGTGCCGAGCGGAAGCCACGCAGATTTCGGAGCGGGAAGCATGCACCTGCTCCATCGGCAGAGCGGGCACGGCCCTGAAGCCCACTTGTTCGAGGGATGCGGTTCCGATGCGGTACGGACGATGTGAGGGACATGGGCGTCGCACGCGGGCCGATGGAGGAGGCGCGCCTCGACCGGCGGCTCGACCATCTCGCCGAGCAGTGCGAGGCCATCGGCCGGATGACCGCCGCGATCGAGGAACGGCGGTCCCCGGTGCGGGAACAGCTGGAACGCGAGCTCGGGCCGGAGCTCGCCCGGACCCTGCTCGCGGGCCTGGCCGCTCGCCGCTAGCGCGTTCTAGGTAAAGGTGAGGATGTGGGACAGCTCCACGTCCAGGCCGAATGCCGTCAGCCGCGCGAGCTTCGCGATGCCGTCGTGCTCGACCCCCACGCTCTTCGCGCGGCCGAACTCGTGGCCCTCGCGGAGCGTGAACGTCCAGGCCCGACGTGGCGGGTTCCCGAGGCGGCGCGGAGGCAGACGTGAAGGCGCGGCTCTCCACCGACGGCGGCGCCCGCGGGAACCCCGGCCCGGCCGCCTACGCCTACGTGCTCGAGGCCGAGGACGGGACGGTGCTCGACGCGCAGGGGCAGGCGATCGGCGTCGCGACGAACAACGTCGCCGAGTACCGCGCGCTCGTCGAGGGCCTGCGCCGAGCCGCCGACCTCGGGCTCGACGAGCTCGAGGTCGTCTCCGACTCGGAGTTGATCGTCAAGCAGATGCGGGGCGAGTACCGGATCAAGAACGAGACGCTGCGCGCGCTCGCACGGGAAGCGCATGTTCTGGCGCGGCAGATCGGCCCCGTGACCTATACCGCGGTGCGCCGTGAGCACAATGAGCTCGCCGACCGTCTCGTCAACGAGGCGCTCGACCGCCTCGGTCCCACTTGATGTTGGTCGGCGCACGCAGGCGGCACACCCAGGTCTCCGGGTGCTCGCGGAGCGCGAGCACGAGCACCGGCTGGAATGTTCGTGTCCTCGGGTCTTGCGGGGGGCGGCAGAGCACCCGTTCCGACGACGGCCCGTCCCCGAACGCGGACGTAAGCCGGGCTATACTGAGCCGCGCGTGCGGATGTAGCTCAGTTGGCTAGAGCGTCTGCTTGCCATGCAGAAGGTCGTGGGTTCGAGTCCCATCATCCGCTCCTAAAAACCCCCGGAAATCGGGGGTTTTGTCTTTTTTCGGACAGACAACGTGAGTTCCGGATGAGTCCCAAGGAGTCGAGATGAAAGTGGGCGAACGGAAGCGAACTGGTGCGAACGTCTGCCAGCCCTTGCCATGCAGAGTGGTGT
>JBKOVL010000066.1:0-16408 GCA_046723895.1 Actinomycetota bacterium
AGCTCGGTGACGAGCGAGGAGAACTGCCGCATGTAGAAGCGAGGTCCGCCTGCAAAGAAGAGGACTCGCAGGCGAGGCCTGCTCATGTGGCGAACGATACCGGGGCCTCCTCCGAGCCGAGCGCCGCCGCCCGCTCGTATAGATCGCCCGCCTGCCGCTCGATCGCCGCGATCTCGTCGCGGTCGAGGACCTCCCGGTAGGCGCTTCCGCGCTCGCGCAGGATGCCGGTGCGCTCGACCGCCTCCGACGAGTTCGCCCGGATCGGGAGGCCGTTGAAGGTCGGGACGAGCAGCTCCGGCGTCGGCGCGATTCCGATTCGCGCGGCGAGGCCCGACACGCTCGCCTCCGGATCCTCGAGCAGCTGCTCGTACGTCAGGATGACGACGCGGTCGCCGAAGCGCGCCGCCGCCTCGATCGCCGACTCGGTCGACCCGCGCCAGAGCCCGATCGACTGCTCGAGGTCGGCGTAGTACTTGCGGTGCCGGCGGGCGGACGCGTACCAGCCGCGCGGATCGCGGACGATCGAGACGAGCAGCCCGTCCGGGTAGGCGGCGAAGAAGCGCTCGACCCGACCCGGCTCCATCGCGAGCCGCGGCGTGAACCCGACCACCGCCTTCTTCGGCCCGGTGTAGAGGTTGTGGTTGTCCAGCCAGGCGTTGAAGTAGGACGTGAAGTACGCGTCGAGGATGTCGCGCTCGCGCTCGGCGCCGGCGGCGCAGCGCTCGAAGATCTCGCGCTGCAGCTTGAGCGAGAAGACGAAGGGAAAGAGGTCCGGATCGCGCTGCTTGCGAAGCGCGGTCTGGTCCTTGGCGTACCCGGTCTCGATCCACGCGGCGAGCAGCGGCTCGTGCAGCGTCGCGAACCACGTCTCCGGCGCCGACAGATCGAGCGGCGGCCAGTCCCACTTGTCCGGCTTGCCGATGCAGATCTCGTGCGGGTGCGCGTGCACCTCGGGGTGACCGTCGAGGAGCTGGCTGAGCAGGGTGCCGCCGGAGCGCTGGATCTGCGAGATCAGGACGAGCGGCTCCTGAACCGGGACCAGGTGCTCCCGCCGCATGCGCGTGAGCTCTTGGTACTCCTGGAGCTCGGAGAGCCGCTCCCACGGGCGCTTCGGCCTGTCGGTCTCGAGACGCCCGAACGGCGGGCGGGCGAGGAAGGTCTCTGCGACCAGCAGGTCGTCAGGGCTCGCGACCTCGGCGCCGTGGACCTTCGCCGGGTGCCCGGCGAGGACGGCGAGGTACGCCTCGACCCCGTACGGCCCCTGGTACGGGGCCCCGCCCGGCAGCGGCGCGAACTCGAGCAGCCGGTGCTGAATCCGGCGGCCCGGGTCCTGGCGCGCGAGCTCCGAGCGCGCTGCGAGCACGAGCTCCGGCGGGAGCGGCTCCGCGCCGGCCGGTGCATCGGTCCCGGCGCCGATCCCGGCGTACCAGGCGTCGTGCTCGGCACGGCGTGGGGCGTACAGCCGCCCGCGCAGGCCGATGTTGGCGGTCTGGGCCCAGCGCAGGAACGGGATCCAGTAGAGGAGCTCACCGATCTCGTCACCCGTCCAGGGTCCCGCGACGATCGGCGCGTTGCCGCGCGCGAGCCGGTCGACCGCGCGGCGCAGCTCGCGCACCGGGCTCGTCAGCCGCGTCTTCCCTCGGTTCGTGCCGCTCCCGGTGGCGAGCCGCGCCGCCAACGCGCGCACGAGCGGCGCGTACGAGGGCACACCCTCCGCCGCGGGCGCAGGCCGCGCCCCGAGCTCCTCGATCGCGTCGGCGGCGAGCTCGGTCCCCGAGCGGTCGAGCCCGAGCGGACGAACGAAGCGCCGCAGGAACCGCTCGTTCCGCCCGTCGTCGCCCTCGCCGCGAAACGACGCCTCCAGCTGGGCCGCGTGCTCCTCCCACGTGCGCCCGACGTGCAGCAGCCCGAAGTCGTCAGCCTCCAGGTAGCGAAAGTGCAACGTCCCCTGCTGTGTCTCTGAAAACTCCTCGGCGAGAATCGTGTGCACGGGCCGGCCGACGATCGCGCTCTCGATCTGCGCGGTCGTGTTGATCCCGACCACCGCCGCCGCGTGGTGGATCGAGTCGTAGTAGTTGCGACGCGAGGCCTCGTCGTGCGGCGACTCGCCGAAGCGCGGCCAGACCGAGACCTGCGCACCGTCGAGTCCCGCCGCAACCCAGCCCTGCGCCGTGTCCGGGTAAGGACGAATCAGGTAACCCGCCTCGGCGAGCAGTCCGCCGTACGCCCGCATCCGTTCGATCCAACGCGGGACGAACTCGACCTCGTTCGGCGCGACGAACTCCGAGGAGCACAGGTAGAGGACGATCGGCTTCCCCGGGTCGAGCCGGACCTCGCGGCAGAGCTCCTCACGGGTTCGACTCGGCTGCCGATCGAACCACGGATCTCCGACGGGCGCGCCCGTGATCCGGATCCGCGCGGGGGAGATCCCGTGCAAGTCCTCGGCCTCACGCGCCTGGAGGTCGTTCCAGACGAGCACGAGGTCGGGCTCGTCGCGGACGAGGCCCTTGTTCGTCAGGTTGTCCCAGCTGAAGACCGGGTAGCCGGTGCGGATCCCGAGCCGCTTCGCGGCGCGAAGCCAGTCCGCCTGCCGCGAGCCGAGTTCGACGAGCGGCGTGACGAGCAGAACGTCTGGGCGCTCCTCGGCGAGGGAGCGAGTGACGTACTCCGGCGGGGGCAGCGAGCGCTCGACCGCGCGGAGCACCGCAGTCGGAACCCGGTCGAAGCGCCGCGTCGAGGCCTTGGCGGCCCGGGCACGGAGCTTCGGCGCGTCGCGGTAGCGCGGAGCGAGGTAGCGACGGTAGTCGAGCGCGAGCCGCACCTCCCGCGCGAGCTTCGAGTCGGCGCCGGAGGGAAGCCTCGTAAAAGTGATCCGCTCGCACTCGTCCGCGAGCGCCTGCAGCTCGTTGTGCGAGTGCCCGGACTTGACGCGCCGCGCCGCGAGGTGGATCGAGTGGCCGCGCTCGTGGAGCAGGCGCAGCATCGGCACGAGCGGCCCGATGCCCGGGTGCTCGAGGACGAAGACGATCCTCATCGGTCGGTCTCCGCCGGGCGATTCATACGAGGACGGCGGCGCGGTCGTAGCGGTCGCCGGCGAGCGCGGAGATGCGCTCGACCGTCGCCGGATCGAGCGACTCGCGGAACGCGTCGGCCCGCTCCGAGAGGATCCCCTCGCCCGCGACCGGGTCGCTCGAGTTCGCCCGCGCGGGCCGGCAGTTGAACGTCGGCCGGAGGAGCGACGGCGCCCAGTCGATCCCGATCCGCTCGGCGACCCGCCGCATCGTCGGCTCGGGCTCGCGGACCAGCTGCTCGTACGTCAGCACGAGAACACGGTCGCCGTGCCGTTCGGCGGCCGCCACGGTTGCGTCGGCGGAGGCGCTCCAGAGGCCGAGCGCACGCTCGACGTCGAGGTAGTGCTCGGGCATGTGCTTCGCCGCCGACTCGTACCAGGCCCGCGGGTCGCGGACGATCGAGATCAGGGTCCCGTCCGGGTAGGCGGCGAAGTAGCGCTCGAGGTTCGCGCCGTCCAGTGCGAGCCGCGGAGTGAACCCGACGACCGCACGCTTCGGTCCGGTGTAGAGGTTGTGGTTGTCGAGCCAGGCGTTGAAGTACGAGGTCAGGTAGGCGTCGAGGATCTCGCGCCCGCTCCGAGGCGGCCGCCTCTCGACACAGCGGTCGAAGACCTGCTTCTGCAGCCGCGGCGAGAAGAGGTACGGAAAGACGCTGCGTCCCGACTCCGGCCGGCGCGTCCGGTCGGTGCGGCGAAGCCGTTCGACGGTGCCGCGGAAGTAGAGCGTCTCGAACCACCGCTCGGGCTGCGAGACGTCGAGCGGCGGCCAGTTGTGCTTCTTCGGGTGGCCGATCTTCAGCTCGTACGGGTCGACGTGGCACTCGCGGTGCCCGTCGAGGAGCTGGAGCAGCAGCGTGCCGCCCGAGCGCTGGATCTGCGAGATCAGGACGAGCGGCTCGGAAACGGGCACGAGATGCTCGAGCCGGGCGCGGACGAGCGCCCGGTAGTCGGTCAGGTCGTCGACCTCCCAGGCGGGGACAGCCGTGGCCATGGCGCTAGACGGCGGCGAGCGCGTGCGTCCTCTCGAGCAGCCGGGCTGCGTGCTCCGCCGCGTCGCCGCCTGCCGCCAGCTCGAGCCGCCCGAACGGCGCCTCGGCGAGGAACGAGGAGACGAGCTTCACGTCGTGCTCGTCCGTCGGCTCGACCTCGGACGAGAACGCGACCGCGTCGATCCCACAGAGCACCGCCACGATCGCCTCCGGCCCGTAGGGCCCGACGTACCCCGCGCAGCGGGCGAGCACCGCCGTCTGGGCGGCGCGGTCGAGCGGGTGGAGGTCGACGACCGGAAGGCGCTCGTGGAGCGAAGCGGCGAGCTCCGACTCGCCGACCGCGACGAAGCGCTCCGGCAGCTCGATGTCGGTCTCGGGCGCCCTCAGCGGCTGGAAGGCGAGTAGGCGCTTGCGGTCCGACGGCCTCTGGCCGGCCAGCGCCTCGCGCGTCGCCGCGACCAGCCCCGCCGGCAGCACCCGGAACGCGCGGCTCCCGAACCCGAACGTACGGGCGATGTCGTCGCGGAGCGGCCCCTGGAGCTCCTCCTCGGTGACCTCGTCAGGCGGCTCGTCGGGGATCAGCCGCTCGAGGTCGACCTGCCCGGCGCCGATTCCGTCGTACCACGGAGCGCCGGCCGAGCGGCGGATGACGAACAGCCGCTCCTTCAGGCCGGCGTCCAGCCCCTGCAGCCGTCGCAGGAACGGGATCCAGTACAGGAGCTCGCCGATCTCGTCCCCGGTCCAGGGCCCGGCGACGACCGGTGCGCCCGTGCGGTGCAGCGCGCGCTTGCGGACCAGGCGCATCAGCTCCTGTGTCGGTGTCTGCTTGGCTGCGCGCGTCTCGAGCCTGCGTGCGGAGCCCCGTCCGGCGAACCAGGCCCACGGAGCGAGCCCCGCGCGGACGAGCGGTGCGAGCAGCGGGCCACGGTCGGGCGCCGGCGCCGGCGACCGGCCCAGATCCTCGATCGCGTCGGCGACGAGCCCGCTTGCCGAGCGGTCGAGCCCGAGCGGGCGGACGAACCGCCTCAGGAAGCGCTCATTGCGACCGTCGTCGCTCTCACTCCGGAGCGAGGCCTTCAGCTGCTCGGCGTGCTCGTCGAACGTGCGCGCAACGTGCAACAGGCCGAACTCGTCCGCCTTCAGGTAGTGGAAGTGCAGCGTCCCCTGCTGGGTCTCCTTGAACTCGTCGGCGAGGATCGTGTGCACGGGCCGGCCGACGATCGCGCTCTCGATCTGGGCGGTCGAGTTGATGCCGACCACGGCGTCCGAGTGGTAGAGGGAGTCGAAGTAGTTGTCGCGCGACACCTCGTCGTGCGGCGCCTCGCCGAAGCGCGGCCAGATGCGCGCGCCCTCGCCCAGGTCGACGTCCGACCACTGGGCGGCGTTCAGCGGGTGCGGGCGCACGAGGAACCCGGCCTCGGCGAACGGCGCGCCGCGGGCACGCAGCTGCTCGATCCAGCTGCGGACGAAGTCGACCTCGTTCCGCGCGACAAAGCCGGACGAGCACACGTACAGCAGGATCGGGCGGTCGGCTCGCAAGCCGACGTCGCGGCAGAACTCCTCCCGCGTGCGGCTCGGCTCTCGGGCGAACCACGGGTCGCAGAGCGGCGCGCCGGTCAGCCGGACGTTCTGCTCGGGGATGCGGTGCAGCTCGTGTGCTTCCTTCGCCTGCAGGTCGTTCCAGACGAGCACCGCCTCCGGCGTGTCGCGGAGCAGGCCCTTGTTCGTCAGATTGTCCCAGCCGCGGACCGGAAAGACAGTGCGGATCCCGAGCCGCTTCGCCGCGCGCAGGTAGTCGGCGTGTGTCGTCCCGATCGGGAGCAGGTGCGCGAGCAGCAGGACGTCCGGGCTCTCCTCGGCGAGAAGAGACTGGATGTGCCTCGGCGGGGCGAGACAGGCCTCGAGCGCCTGGAACGAGCGCTTGAGCGCTGCGACTCCCGTCGGGCCGAAGAGCTTTGCGGGGCGCGCGAGATTCCGCGTCGCCCGGGGCGCCTTGCGCGCGGCGCGCGTGCGCAGCCGTGTCTCCGCGGGGTAGCGGGGCTCGAGGTAGCGCAGGTAGTCGATGCTGCGCCGCAGCCAGGCCGCGAGCGCAACCCAGCCGGAGTTCCCCATCGCCGGCAGCTGCATGAACTCGATCCCGGGACAGTCGTCGGCGAGATCCTGCAGCTCTCGATGCGACTCGACCGACTTCAGCGCCTCGTAGCCGAGCTTCAGGTGGTGGCCGCGCCGGTGTAGCAGCCGGAGCGCCGGCATCAGCGAGCCCACGCCCGGGTGCTCCATCACGAAGAGGATGTTCAGCGGCTGGCCCCTCGGCACGGGCTTGATGGTAGCGGCGCCCCTAGACCGAGACCGCCGACGCGCGCTCGTAGAGATCGCCCGTGAGCCCGGCCACTTGCGTCGCAGTCTCGGCCTCGAGCGAGGACCCGGTCCGCCCGGCGAGGATCCCGTACTGCGCGACCTCGTCGGCCGAGTTCGCGCGGATCGGCCGGCCGTTGAACGTCGGCTCGAGCAGGACCGGCGACATCTCGATCCCGATCCGCTCGGCGATCCTGGTCATGACTTCCTCCGGTCGCTCGACCAGCCGCTCGTAGGTGACGACGACCACGCGGGGATCGAGCGCAGCCTCGGCCGACTCGCGCCAGAGCCGGAGGGCGGTGTGGACGTCGGGGAAGCGCCGCAGGCTGTACTTGACCGCCGACTCGTACCACGAATGCGGCTCACGCACGATCGAGATCAGCGTCCCGTCGGGGTAGGCGGCAAAGAACCTGTCGCGGTTCCCGGGATCCATCGCCAGCCGCGGCGTGAAGCCGGTGACGACCGTCTTCGGCCGGGTGTAGAGGTTCTGGTTGTCGAGCCAGGCGTTGAAGTACGACGTGAAGTAGCAGTCGAGGATGTCCCGGTCGCCGCCGATCTCTCGCCCGGCCACGCAGGCGTCGAAGATCGCCTTCTGGAGCCGCGGCAGGAAGAGGAACGGGAAGACGTCGTACGAGGGGTAGGTCTTGCCCTCCAGCTTGGCACCACGCTTCTGGTAGCCCTCGACGAAGTGCGTGAGCGCCTTCTTCTCGAACAGGCGCTCGAACCACTCCTCGGGCCGTTCGAGGTCGAGCGGCGGCCAGTTCGCCTCTCGCGGGTAGCCGATCTTGATCTCGTGCGGATGCGCGTGGCACTCGGGGTGCCCGTCGAAGAGTTGGCTGAGAAGCGTCCCGCCCGAGCGCTGGACCTGCGAGCAGAGGACAAGGGGCTCCTCGATCGGAACGACGTGGTCGAGGCGCTGGCGGACGAGCGCCGCGTACTCCTCGGCCTCGCCGAGCTGCTCCCACTCCCGGGCCCTGTCGTCCTGCAGCGTCACCGGGCAAAGCCCGCTGACGCGCCGAAGGCGATTCTAACCGCCATCAGACGCTCGCGAGCTCGGGCGATGCGTCGAGGAGGCGCTCGGCGTCCTCCGGCGAGTCCGCGACGTGCAGGCGCCCTCCCAGGAACGACTCGACGAGCCTGCGGTCGCGCGCATCCGGCGGGGTGTACACGATCGCCGGCCGGCCGCGGATGATCGCGAGCACCGCCTCAGCGCCCCAGGGCCCGACGTAGGCGCGGCCGGGCAGTTCGGGCAACGGGAACTCGAGCCGGCGGCGCGAGAACGGCGCCTTGGGGTCGCCGGCTGCCAGCTGGTCTCGCAGCCGCTCGATCAGCTCCGGCTCGATCGTGACCCCGCCCTCGAAGTCCTCGGCGTCGGCATGCGTGGAGCCGATGCCCTCGTACCAGGCTGCCGACGACGCGCGCGCAACGACCGTGAGCCTGTCGCGCAGCCCGAACGTCGCGGTCTGCGCCCAGCGCAGGAACGGGATCCAGTAGAGGAGCTCCTCGACCTCGCTGCCGAGCCACGGCCCGGCGACGACCTCGCCCTCGCCGCGCTTGACCTTGCGCAGCACGCCGCGGAGCTCGTCGAAGGCGTCGCGGTCGGTCGTCTTCTTGCGCGTGGCGGCGCGCTTGCCCGCAGCCGCGGCGAGGGGGCCGAGCGCGCGCCTGAGGAGCGGCGCGGGCCCCGGCTCAGGCGCGTGGCGGGGCTGGGCGCCGAGCTCCTCCAGCGTCTCGACGTAGAGCGGCGTCGCCGCGACGTCGAGCCCGCGCGGGCGGACGAACGTGCGCAGGAAGCGCTCGTTCCGCCCGTCGTCCTCGCGGCCGCTCAGCGACACCTCCAGCTGGTCGAGGTGCTCGTCGAGCGTTCGGCCGACGTACAGGTGCCCGAACTCGTCCGCCTTCAGGTACTGGAAATGGAGCGTCCCCTGCTGCGTCTCGCGGAACTCGTCCGCGAGCACGGTGTGCACGGGCCGGCCAACGACCGCGCCCTCGATCTGAGCGCTCGTGTTGATCCCGACGACTGCGGCCGAGTGGTAGATGGAATCGAAGTAGTTCTTGCGCGACTCGCTCTCGAGCGGCTCCTCGCCGAGCTCGGGCCAGACGACGGCCTGCGGGTCCTCGAGCGAGACGCCGGCCCACTGGGCCGCGTTCCGCGGATGCGGCCGCACGATCACACCCGCATCGCTCCCGCGCCCGCGCAGCGAGGCGAGCCAGCGCCGGACGAACGCGACCTCGTCACGGGCGACGAACCCCGAGGAGCACACGTAGAGGGCGATCGGCCGGTCGGCGCGCAGCCCGACCCGCGAGCAGAACTCCTCCCGTGAGGTGCTCGGCTGCCAGTCGAACCAGTGATCGTACGACCAGGCGCCGAGGACGCGGATCCGCTTGCGCGGAATGTCGTGCAGCTCGACCGCTTCCCCGGCCTGGATCTCGTTCCAGACGAGGACGATCTCCGGGAGCTCGTGGACGAGCCCCTTGTTCGTCAGGTTGTCCCAGCTGAACACCGGATAGGCGCTGTGCAGACCGAGCCGGTTCGCGGCGCGGACGTAGTCGGCCTGCACCGAGTCGCGCGCGAGGTGGGTGACGACGACGACGCCCGGGTCGAAGTCCTCGAGGAAGCGGACGACGTGCGGCGGTGGCTCGAGGCTCCGCTCGGCGAGCTCGAGCGTGCGCTTGAGGCCGTGGACTGCGCGCGGGCCGATCGCGTGCGCCGCATGGCCGAGCCCGCGCACCGCCGGATGCGCGTTCGCCTCGGCGCGGGCCCGAAGCGCAGGCGCCTGCTCGTACGAGGGCTCCAGGTAGCGGAGGTAGTCCGAGTCGACGCGCAGCCGCCGCGCGAGGTGCTGCCAGCCGATCGAATCCTTCGACCAGCCGGGCGCGCCGCGCGCCGGCAGGCTGCCGAAGGTCAGGTGCTGCATCTCGTCGGCGAGGCGCTGGAGCACCTTGTGCGCCTCCGGCTTCACGCCGCCGAACGCGAGGTGGACGCGGTGGCCGCGCTCGTCGAGCAGGCGGAGGACCGACGTCAGCGAGCGCACCGCGGCCGGGTGCCGCATGACGAAAAGGAACTTCACCGAAATCTGAGGGTACCGCTAGGCTGAGCCGGATGACGGTGCCCGCGGAAACCCCCGCGTACAGCCCGTTCCTCGACGACGTGCAGGCATTTGAGCAGGCGGTGCTCGCCCAGGAGCCGGTGAGGCCCGAGCACTACGACGACGAGTACTTCGCCGACGACTGGCGCGAGGGAGGCAACCGCTACGAGCTGGAGACGCGCCGCCGGATCGAGGACCGCAACCCGGCGCTGATCAAGGAGGTCTTCCAGCCTGCCCGCGTGCTCGACGTCGGCTGCGGGCCGGGCTTCCTGATGCTCTTCCTCGCCGAGCTCGGAATCGAGGTCGGGGGGATCGACTTCAGCCCGTCCTCGCGTGCGCTCGCACCGCCCGAGGTGCGCGAGAAGATCTTGATCGGAGACGTCGCCGAGCCGCATGTCCCGGAGCGCTCGGCCGACCTCGTCGTCTGCCGCGAGGTGCTCGAGCACCTGACCGTGCTGCAGGAGCGACGCACGGTCGAGCAACTCTGCCGCGCATCGTCGCGCTTCGTCTACGTGACCACGCGCTTCCACCCATCCCCGGCGTCGCTGCTCGACTTCACGACCGACTTCGAGACCGACCCGACGCACGTCACGCTCCTCGCCAAGGATTTCCTGCGTTGCCTGTTCGTGCTCGAGGGCTTCCGCGGGCGCGAGGATCTCGAGGAGCAGATGGACTGGGCGGCCAAGGGGCGCGTTCTCGTCTACGAGCGCCAGTGAGTCGCCGGCGCGTCCTCCTCGTCCTCAAGCACGCCGGCTACTTCGGTGTCTACACGCAGCTGGTCTCGGAGCTGGCGCGCCGTGGGCACCGGGTCCACGTCGGCTGGCTCTCGGGGACCGCGGAAGACCTGGCGGCCCTGGACCGGGCGGCTGCCGCGCAGCCCGGGGTCACGCACGGCCGGGCGCCGCGGCGCAGCACGCTCGACGGCTGGTCGTCGGTCGCGTTCCTGACGCGGGCGCTCGGGGATCTCGGCCGCTACGCCGACCCGCGCTTCGCCGAGTCAACCGCGCTGCGCGACCGGATGGCGTCCAAAGTCGAGAGCCACCTCGCCGGCGCGGCGGGCTTCGACCCGGTCACGCGACGGCTGGCGCTGAAGCAGGCGCGCGGGCTCCGCGCGCGGACCGATCCAGAGCTCGCCGCTCGGTCGATCCGCCGCAGCGAGCGGCTCGAGGCCGGCGTCCCCGCGGGGAGCCGCATCACGGAGTACGTGCGGGAGCAGCGACCCGACGTCGTGCTCGTCTCGCCGTTGATCGATCTCGCCTCGCCGCTCCTCGACTACCTGAAGGCCGCGCGCTCGCTCGGGATCCGCACCGGCATCTGCGTCGCGAGCTGGGACAACCTGACGTCGAAGGGCTTGCTGCGGTTCGTCCCCGAGCGTGTCTTCGTCTGGAACAAGACCCAACAGCGCGAGGCGATCGAGCTGCATGGGATCCCCGCGGAGCACGTCGTCGCGACCGGAGCCGCGCGGTTCGACGACTGGTTCGCGCAGCGGCCGTCGACCTCCCGCGAGAAGTTCGTGCGGCGCGTGGACCTCGATCCGGCCCAGCCCTACTTCCTCTACCTCTGCTCGAGCCTCTTCGTCGCTCCGGACGAGGTCTCGTTCGTCGGCCGCTGGCTCGAGGCTCTGCGCGCGGACGAGCGGCTCCGCGACGTCGGCGTGATCGTCCGTCCGCACCCGAAGCGTGCCGAGCCGTGGGTGGAGGTCGAGCTCCCCGGCAACGCCGTGGTCTGGCCGCGCCGCACCGGCGAGCTCGACGCCGAGGCGCGTGCTGGCTTCTACGACTCGATCGCCCACAGCGCGGGCGTCGTCGGCGCGAATACGAGCGCGATGATCGAGGCCGCAATCGCCGGCAAGCCCGTGTACACGGTGCTCGCGCCGGACTTCAACCAGACGGAGACGATTCACTTCCACTACCTGCGCACCGAGCAGGGCGGCTTCCTCCACGTGGCCGAATCCCCGGCGGAGCACCTCGACCAACTCGCCGCCGGCCTCGAGCACGAGGCGCAGGAGTCGGACCGTGCCCGCTCGTTCGTCGCGTCGTTCGTCCGTCCGGGCGGCGTCGACCGGAGCGCGACAGCCATCTACGCGGACGCGGTCGAAGAGCTCTCAGGGTTGCCCGACCCGGAGCCCGAGAGGCCGTCTCTGCCCGCGCGCATCCTCCTGACTCCGCTCGCAGCGGTCAGCGCACTCGCCCTCGCGGGAAGAGTCGGCACGGCTGCGCTACGGAGCAAACTCCCGGGCAGGCCGACCGCGCCGAGCAAGACCCACATACCCGCGCGCGCGTGATGCAGGAGCCCATCCAGGAATCCGCGACTTCGACACCTCCGGTCGTCGAGGCGCCGGCGCCACGCCTCAGGTTCGTGTTCTCCCTCCTCCACCCCGGCTACTTGCGCCACTTCGGCCAGCCGATCCGTCTGCTCGCCGAGCGCGGGCACGAGGTGCACGTCGCGCTCGGGCGGCTCGAGAAGGATCCCGGCGACTTCAAGCTGATCGAGCAGCTCGCCGCCGAGTATCCGGCCGTCACGTACTCGCAGGCGCCCGCGCGGCGCCGGCGCGACGGGTGGCGCCGTCTCGGTTGGCTCGTCCGCGCGCTCACCGATCTCGCCCGCTACGGCTACCCCGAGTACCGCGACGCCCCCGCGCTGCGCGCCCGCATCGCCGACAAGCTGGACTGGCGGATCGACTACAGCCGGCTGCCGAAGGTGGTCAAGGCGCCGCTCCACCGGAAGGTCGCGTCGCTCGCGACCGGTGCCGACAAGGCGCTCGCCGACCGCACGATCGAGCGGCTCGCCCGTGTCGAGGAGGCGATCCCACCGAGCCGGCGGATCACCGAGTTCCTCGCCGCCCAGCACCCCGACGCAGTGCTCGCGAGCCCGGTGATCGAGTTCGCGTCGTCGCAGGTCGAGTACCTGAAGGCCGCCCGGGCGCTCGGGATCCGCACCGGCATCTGCGTCGCGAGCTGGGACAACCTGACCGGCAAGGGCCTGCTGCGCTTCGTCCCGGACCGGGTCTTCGTCTGGAACGACATCCAGCAGCAGGAGCTCGTCGAGATGCACGGGATCCCGGCCGACCGCGTCGTGCTCACCGGCGCGCAGCGGTTCGACGACTGGTTCCAGCGGCAGCCGAGCACGACGCCGGAGGAGTTTCGCCGACGGGTGGGGTTGGCTCCCCGGCCTTTCGTCCTCTACCTCTGCTCCTCGCCGTTCATCGCTCCGAACGAGGTCGCCTTCGTCCGCCGCTGGATCGGGGCCGTCCGCCGGCGGCTCCCGCACATCGGCGTGCTCGTCCGCCCGCACCCGCAGAACGGCGCGCAATGGCAGGGCGTCGACCTGGGGGACCCGAACGCCGTGATCTGGCCGGCGGGAGGTCAGCAGCCGGACACCGGCGAGGCGCGCGCCGGGTACTTCGACTCGCTCGCCCACAGCGCGTGCGTCGTGGGTATCAATACGAGCGGCCTGATCGAGGCCGGGATCGTCGGCAAGGCCGTCCTGACCGTGCTCGACCGCGACTTCGCAGGCACGCAGGAGGGGACGCTGCACTTCCACTACCTGCGCTGGGAGAACGGCGGCCTGCTGCACCTCGCACGCGACCTCGACGAGCACCTCGGCCAACTCGAGCGCGCGCTCGAGCAAGGGGAGGAGGACGCGCGGCACCTGCGGGAGTTCGTCCGGCGGTTCACGCGTCCGCACGGGCTCCACCAGGCGGCGGCCCCGCTCGTCGCGCAGGGGATCGAGGAGCTCGGCCGCCTCGGGCCGCTTTCCCGCCCACAGCCGTCCACGGGCACGCTCGCGAGACGCGCCGCGCTCTACCCGGTCGCACTGACGATGACGGGGGTCTCGTATCTCGTCGGCGGCGCGCGGCAGGCGCGAAAGATCGTGCGCGGCGCGGCCGTTCGATAGTCAAATGCCCACCGACCACCCGGAGTTCGTCCACCCCTCGGAGCCCGGCGGTGCAGACCGTCTGATCGGCGAGACGATCGCGGCGATCGAGGCTGCGGACGGACGGGTCGTCGTCGGCCCGTGGCTAGGGGAGGTCGGTTTCGAGGTCCTCTACTGGATCCCGTTCTTGCACTGGCTCTTCGAGCGGCACGGGATCCCGCCCGAGCACGTGACCGTCGTCTCCCGCGGCGGCGCCGAGCCATGGTACGACGGGCTCGCGGGTCGCTACGTCGACGTCTTCGACCACATCGCAACCGAGGACTTCCGGCGCCAGACGCTCGAGCTCTGGGCCGAGACAGGGGGCCTCCAGAAGCAGGTCGCGGTGCGCTCGTGGGACGAGCAGGTGCTCGACACGACCGTCGGCGAGAGCTGGCGCGACGACGCGCTCCTCCACCCGCAGCTTCTCTATCGCCTCTTCCGGAACGTCTGGCAGGCGGCGCTCCCGATCCGGGACTTCCTCGACCGCGCCGTCCATCGCCCGTGGAGGAGGCCTGACGTGACCATCGTCCTGCCCGAGGAGTTCACGGCCGTCCGTTTCTACTTCCGCGACTCGTTCCCGGACACGCAGGAAAATCGCGAGGTCGTCCACGACGTGGTCGAGCGGCTCGCCGCACGTCGCCCGGTCGTCCTGCTCAACACGGGCGTCCCCGTCGACGAGCACGTCGACGCCGACCCTCCGGCGAGCGACCCGGTCCTCAGGCCGCTCGCCGGGATCGAGGCCGCTCGCAACCTCGCCGCCCAGAGCGCCGTCGTTGCCCGCTCGAAGCTCTTCGTCGGCACCTACGGCGGCCTCGCCCACCTGGCGCCCTTCTACGGCGTCCCCACGCTCGGCTTCGCGAGCCATCCGCGCGAGATCAACCCCGTCCACCTGACGATCGCGCGCCGCACGGCCGTTGCCTACGACACGCCACTCGCCGTCGTCGACGCGGGTTCGTACGCTCTCCTGGAGGCGGCGTGAGCATCCTGCGCGCGCTCTACACCCGCGCGGCCGGCACGCGCCCCGTCAGCGCGATCCGAAAGCACCCGCGCGTCCGCGCCCTCGCGCGTCGGCACGTGCACGTACTCCTCTCCCGCGGCGGCACCTGGGCGAACGTCGACGGCGCCCTCCGGCTCCTCGCGGAGGACCACCACCAGCCCGTCGTCTTCGGCCCCTGGCGCGGCGACAAGCTGCTCGAGCTCCTTTACTGGCAGCCGTTCGTCCGCTGGGCGCAGGCGCACTTCCCGTTCGCGCCCGAGCAGCTCGCGGGCGGCACCGGCGACGCTGTCGTCTTCCCGCCGGAGCCGGTGATGGCGATCGTCGAGGAGTATCGTCGTGGGGAGGCCGCCCCCCGGCCGCTCCTCAAGCGGACGCGCTACGCCCACCTGGAGCACCCTGCTGCGGGAGGCGTCGTACCGTGGTCGGACGAGGCCCTCCGCGGCGTCCTCTCCGGCGCCCCGACGATCGCGATCCTCCCGGAGGAGGGCGCCGTCGAGCCGGATCTCGACCTCGCGCTCCGCGTCGCCGCCGAGCTCGGCGAGTCGCTGACGATCCTTTCTAACACGCACTTTACGCGGCTTTTACAAGCACTCCGCGGGCCGGGAGCCGAGCTAGAGTGGGGAACCGGTCCGTGACCTCCGCCACTCCGAACAGCCTCGCTACCGAGCTGCGCACGCCTCCCCGCGAGGCCTCCGCAACCGGCGACGCCGCGCTCGAGCCGGTCGAGCTCGTCGAGTACCACCCGTCGCTCTGGCAGACGCTGAATGAGGCGTGGCGGTCACGACGCCTGGTCTGGGACGTGGCGGTGTCGGCGCTCCTCGGCTATTTCGTCAAGTACCGGCTCGGCCCGACCTGGATCATCTTCAACACCTTCATGGGCGTGATCGGCTGGAGCCTGATCGGTGGGAAGGTGGCCAATTTCCAGGCGCCGAACGGGATGCCGTACTGGATCTACACGATGGTCGGCCTGATGGGCTGGCAGCTCTTCCAGAGCACGCTCGTCATCTCCGCCCGTAGCTTCCTGCGCCTCCGAACGCTGATCAGGCAGGTCTACTTCCCGTTGATCCTCGTTCCGATCGCCGGCTCGTCCCAGGCGCTCCTGCGGTTCTTCCTGATGTTCGTCACGTACCTGATCGCGGTCGTCTACTACTGGCTCGCGAAGGGCGAGGTCTACGCCCAGCTCGCGCCGAAGTACCTGTTCTTTTCGGCCGCCGGCCTCCTCCTCTGCATCACGCTCGCCTGGGGCATCAGCCTCTGGACTGCGCCGCTGACGGCGCACACGCGCGACGTGCGGATGCTGATCCGCTACGTCACCCCGTTCCTCTTCTTCGTCACACCGGTCCTCTACCCGATCGAGCAGCTGCACGGGAAGACACGCCTGGTCGCCGAGCTCAACCCGCTCTCGTCGCCGGTCGAGATGGCAAAGATCGGCCTGACCGGCGCCGGCTCGGTGCGGACGGTCGCGGCGGTCTGGAGCATGTTCGCGATCCTCGGGGTCTTCGCATCCGGCGTCTGGTTCATGAACCGCTTCGGCGCCAGGGTGGTCGGGCTCGCGACCCCCGACGAGGACGACGACGAGGAGTTCCTGTGAGGCGGCGCGCCGCGCCAGTCGACCCGTCCACGCTGCCCGAGGACCTCGGCGTCGACTGGTCGCGCTGGTCCGACGGCCGCGCCTACCGGCTGAAACGCAAGAAGGACTTCCCCAACGTCAGCCCGGGCCTGGCGAGAACGGCATGCGAGCAAGCGGCAACGCGCATGGGCAAGGTCGCCCGCACCGTCCGCGACAAGATGATGCCCGAGAAGCTGATCTGGGTGCAGTTCGCGGACGCCGAGATCCGGGTCGGTGAGCCCTGTCCTCGCTGCGGTAGCCGACGGATCCTCAACCTGCACGCCGAAATCGCGCGCTGCCCGGAGTGCAAGGCCCAGCTGCTGCTGTCCAATGAGGGCCTCGAGGTCATGGACGAAGCCGCCGCGGGCGATGAGGCGTCGGTCC
>JBKOVL010000046.1:0-10457 GCA_046723895.1 Actinomycetota bacterium
GAAGTACGAGAACGCCGCGCTGAACAACCAGCTCAGGACGGTTCGGCGCGAGGCGCCGCGCGGGACGATCGTCGACCGCATGGGCCGCACCCTCGTCACCAACGTGGGCGCGACCGCGGTCGAGGTCTGGCCGGCCGACCTGCCGAAGCTGGGCCGCTACGCCGAGATGGAGCAGCTCGCGAAGGTGCTGCACGTCCCGCTGGCGCGCGTGCTCCTGCGGCTCGAGCAGGGCAAGGACGAACCTGCGACGCCGGTGACGATCCAGGTCGCGGTCCACAAGCCCCAGCTCGACTACCTCGCCGAGCACCGTCGTGAGTTCCCCGGCGTGCACACACGCCTGACCTACCTGCGCAGCTACAACACTCAGGCGCTGCTCGCCCACGTCCTCGGCTACGTCGGCGAGATCTCGCCCGACCAGTTGAAGCAGCTACGCAAGGACGGCTACCAGGCCGGCGACGAGATCGGGCAGACCGGTGTCGAGCGCGCCTACGACACCTACCTGCGCGGACAGCCGGAGATCGACGAGGTGCAAGTCAACTCCCTCGGCCGGCCGGTGCCCGGGACCCAGCCGATCGTCCGCAGGGAGCGTCAGCCCGGCGAGCGCGTCCAGCTGACCATCGACATCTCGCTCCAGCGGGCGGCCGAGCGCGCTCTCCAGGACGGGATCCGCCTTGCCCGCAACGACGGCAGGTGGCTCGCGAACGGGGGCGCGGTCGTCGCCATGGACCCGAACACCGGCGAGGTCCTCGCGATGGCATCTGCGCCGACTTTCAAGCCGAGCATCTTCGTCGGGCGCACCGATCCGAAGAAGCTGGCACCGTTCCTCGACCCGAAGGTGGCCAAGGAGGACAACTACCCGGGGCTCAACCGCGCGACCGAGGGCCTCTATCCAGCGGGCTCGACCTTCAAGCCGGTGACGGCGCTCGCGGCTATGCAGGAGCGGCTGATCTCGCCGTTCCAGACGATCCCGTGCACGCCGCAGTACGTGGTCCACGGCCAGGTCTTCAAGAACTGGGACCCCTACGCCGACCAGCCGATGACGATGCCGCAGGCGATCGGCGCCTCCTGCGACACGTACTTCTACAACCTCGGCTACGCGTTCTATTCGCTGCCGCCGGACCGTGGGCACCCGCTCCAGGGCTGGGCGAGTCGCTTCGGGTTCGGACAGCCGACCGGGATCGACATCGGTCCGGAGCAGGACGGCCTGCTGCCGACGCCCGAGTGGCGGGACTCGACGTACACGAAGAAGACCGACCCATGCTGTTGGCAGATCGACCGTATCTGGAAGCCGGGTGACTCGATCCAGCTCGCGATCGGCCAGAAAGACCTGCTCGTCACGCCGCTGCAGCTCACGCGCTTCTACGCGCTGATCGCGAACGGCGGCAAGCTCGTCAAGCCGCACGTCGTCCGTGCTGTGCAGCCGCCGGACTCGACCGGCTGGCACTACCTGAACCCGACCCTCCCCACGCCGAGCGGCGTCGACCCGGCCGCGCTCGCCGTCGTCCGCGACGGCCTCTACCGCGCGACGCACTACCCGTACGGAACAGCGACATCGGTGTTCGGGAACTTCCCGATCACGGTCGCCGGCAAGACCGGCACCGCGGAAAAGTCGGTGCAGCCGCCCGGCTACGCAAACCCGGTGCTCCAGGACCAGTCCTGGTGGTGCGGCTACGCGCCCGCGGAGAAGCCGACGTTGACGGTCTGCGTCGTGATCGAGAACGGCGGCCACGGGGGCACCGCGGCCGCTCCGGTCGCCCTCAAGGTCTTCGAGCACTACTTCCACGAGAACGCCCCGCCGATCGGGAGCATCTACTCCGACTAGGCCATGGCCGACCTCGTCTACTCCTCAAGCTCGAGGGCCCGCGCACGGGCGCGCCGCCGCGAGCTCGCCCAGGCGGCGCCGCTGGTCGCGCGCCTCGACTGGTGGATGCTCCTGGCGGTCGCGGCGATCGTCGCGTACGGCCTCTGGGTGATCTCCGGCATCACCCGCCACGACATCACCGGGGATCCCCGCTTCTACCTCACCCGGCAGCTCGTCTTCGTTGCGATCGGGCTCGTCGGGATGGTCGCGGCGATCCTCATCGATCCCGACCTGTACCGCCGCTACCAGCGGCATCTCTACCTCGCCACGCTGCTCCTGTTCCTCGTCGTCTTCCTCAACGGCGAGGTCGCCCGCGGCTCGCGGCGCTGGATCGACGTGGGCTTCTTCCGGTTCCAGCCCTCCGAGTTCGGCAAGCTGCTCGTCGTTCTCGCGCTCGCCGGCTTCCTCGCCGACCGCTTCAAGCGCATCGGCGAGACCACGACGGTGTTGACGACGGTCGCGCTCGCGATCCCACCGCTGCTGCTGATCTTCGTCCAGCCGGACATCGGCTCTGCCCTCGTGTACGTGGCGGCGTTCTGCGCGGTGCTCTTCGTCGCCGGGACGCGCTGGCCTCACCTCGTCGTGATCGGATCGATCGCAGCGATCGGCGTCGCGTCGGTCCTCTGGCTGATGCCCGCCGCCGGCGTCGACGTGCTGAAGCCGTACCAGAAGAACCGCCTGACCGGATTCCTCCATCCCGCGCAAGACCCCCGCGGCTCGACCTACAACGTCTCGCAGTCGATCACCGCCGTCGGGTCGGGTGGATTCGAGGGCCGCGGCGTGAAGGGCGCGACGCAGACGAATCTCCAGTTCCTGCCGGAGCACGCGACCGACTTCGCCTTCGCCTCGCTGGCCGAGCAGCGCGGCTTTCTCGGCGCGGGCTTCCTGCTGATGCTCTACCTGTTCGTCGTCTGGCGGGGCCTGAGGGTGATCGCCGTCGCGAGGGATCCGTTCTCGGCGATCGCCGCCGGGGGAATCGTGTTCGCGCTTCTGTTCCAGATCTTCGTCAACGCCGGGATGACGATCGGAATCGCGCCCGTGACCGGCATTCCGTTGCCGATGGTGAGCGTCGGAGGCTCGTCGATGGTCGCGAACCTGTGTGCGATCGGCGTGCTGCAGGCGATCTACGCGCGCGGCCGCGGCCGTGCACGCCTGGCACCCTGGTGACGCCCTCGACGAAGCTTTCGGTCAAGCCGGCGGCGCTGCTCGGAATCCTCAAGGAGCTCCGCGTCTCGGCCGACAGCGACCGTCCGCTCGTCGTCACGGGCGCCCGCGAGCTGGTTGCGGTGCTTAGCCGCGAGCTGACCCGTGGCGGGGTGGCCGCCGCCGTCCGCGAGCAGGGCCCGGTCGAAGGAGGAATCGCGCTCGTCCACGTCCTTGCCGGGAAGCCGGGAGCCGAAGACGAGCGCATCCTCAAGGAAGCGGCGCACACACGAATCCCGATCATCGTCGTCACCCGGGACGATCCGGGTCACATCCCGTACGTGCTCGACCAGAACGTCATCCGCGTCGGTCCCGGAAGCATTCTGCCGGTCGAGGAGATCGGCGCGCGGCTCGCCCACGCGCTCGGCGAGGCTGCGACGCCGCTCGCCGCACGGCTGCCGGTGCTGCGCCGTCCGGTCTGCGAGGAGATGATCCGGAAGTTCTCGCGCCAGAACGCGTTCATCGGGCTCGCCTTCTTCGTGCCCGGGACCGACCTCCCGGTCCTGACGCTGAACCAGATTCGGCTCGTCCTGCGGATCGCAGACGCGTACGGCTTCGAGGTCGACAGCGAGCGGCTGCCCGAGGTGCTCGCCGTGATCGGCTCCGCCTTCGGCTTCCGCGCGCTCGCGCGGCGGACGGTCGGGCTGGTCCCGATCGTCGGGTGGGTACTGAAGGGCGGCGTCGCCTACGTCGGCACGCGCGCGTTGGGCGAGGCCGCGGTGCGCTACTTCGAGCGCCGTGTGCCGGTCACGCGCGTCGCAGGAGCCCGCACGCTGTTCCCGCGTTAGCTCGTCGACGATCCGCTCGGTCGAGGCGACCCTGTGCGGTGCACGAGCAGCAGCGCGACCAGAGAGCCCCTCGCCGCGCGCACCCCCGACGGATAAGGCTGCGCCCTGTTCCATCCGGGTCCGTCCGGGGCGGGACCTATCCTCCGGGCGGTCAGCGAGCAGGAGGTACGCGATGACGAGCAAGGACGAGGCGGAGGAGCTGCTCATGATCGAGGAGGCCGACGCCTGGTTCGAATACCTGGAGGCGACGCGGAACCAGACGGAGGTGCGCTACGGCGAGGTGGAGCCGTGGGCCTGGGCTCGTCTGAACCAACGGCTGCGCGCGATCCGGACGCGCCGCGCGAAGCTGCGCCCCGCCGCGGCCTAGGGCGGCTCGGCTCCGGGGGGTCGCCGAAGAGGGCTGCTACCCTGATGGACGAGGCACCAATGCCGCGTTCTTACGACACACACTCGCTGCGCTCGAGCGCCCATGTGAGGGCGCCGCTCGTGCGCGCGCATACCAAGGAGAATCAAGTTGCCCCTGCCATGGTTTCGCAGGAAGTCCAAGCAAGCGCAGCCGGTTCCGGCTGCGGAGGTAGAACCGCCTAGAACCGAAGCACCGGCGCCGCCCGCCGAGGACGAGCAGCCGGCTGCGAAGAAGCGCCGCCGCGGAAGCCGCGGCGGACGAGGCCGCGGGAAGACCGGGGTGGCCTCGGCCGTCGCATCGACCGCGAGGGTCGAGGCGAAGCCGAAGGCTCCCGCCCGGGCACCGGTGAGAGAGCGGAAGGAAGCGGTCGAGCGCCAGCGCCGTCCTTCCTCGCGCCGCCGCCAGGCGCTGCGCCGGGCGCCGCTGCCGGCGGCGAAGCGCGAGCTGCTCGTCTCCGTCGACGTCTCCGAGCGGCGCGTGGCCGTTCTCGAGGACGGCCGAGTCGCCGAGGTCTACCTCGAGCGCCCGGAGCGCCGCTCGATCGCCGGAAACATCTACAAGGGTGTCGTCGACAACGTCCTCCCCGGGATGGAGGCGGCGTTCGTCGAGATCGGCCTGGAGAAGAACGGCTTCCTGTTCGTCGACGAGATCGTCGGCCCAGAGCTCGAAGGCCGCCGACCGAGCGGACGCCGCATAACCGACCTGATCGGCCGCGGCGAGGAGGTGCTCGTCCAGGTGGTCAAGGACCCGATGAAGACGAAGGGCGCGCGGCTGACGACCGAGATCTCCCTTCCCGGCCGGTTCGTCGTCTTCGTGCCGAGCGGTGAGGGCGTCGGCGTCTCGCGCCGGCTCGAGGAGGAGGAGCGCAATCGCCTGCGCGACATCGTCAAGGCGATCGCTCCGAAGGAGGGCGGCGTGATCGTCCGCACGGCCGCGGAGGGCGCGTCGGCCGACGACGTCCGCCTCGACCTCGAGTTCCTGATGAAGCTGTGGAAGCAGATCCAGGCGCAGGCAAAGGCCGGGAAGGCGCCGGCGCTGATCTTCCAGGAGGCCGAGCTGCCGCTCCGCGTGACCCGCGACCTCTTCACCGGCGACTTCGAGAAGGCGCTCGTCGACGACGACCGCACTCTGAAGCGCATCCAGGGCTACCTGAAGAAGACCTCGCCGCACATGTCCGAGCGCGTCTCGCGCTACCGCGACAAGACGCCGCTATTCGAGGCCTACGGCGTCGACGCCGAGATCCTCTCCACGCTCTCGCGCCGCGTCGGCCTGCCCTCCGGCGGTTACCTCATCTTCGACTACGCCGAGGCGTTCACGGTCATCGACGTCAACACCGGCCGCTTCGTCGGCGCGCGCTCGAAGACCTCCAGCCAGCGGCTCGAGGACACCGTCACGAAGAACAACCTCGAGGCGGTGAAAGAAGTTGTCAGACAACTCAGGCTCCGCGACATCGGCGGGATCATCGTCATCGACTTCGTCGACATGGCGAACCCGAAGAACCGCGAGACCGTCGAGCGGGCGCTCCAGCAGGAGCTCGAGCGCGACCGGACGAAGACCTATGTCGTCGAGATCTCGCCGCTCGGGCTCGTCGAGATGACGCGGCAGAACGTCACCGACGGCCCGCGCGAGATCCTCACGCGCAAGTGCCCGACGTGTGCCGGCGAGGGCGTCGTCGTCTCCGAGGCGACGGCGGTCGTCGATGCGGAGCGACGACTACGGGCGCTCGCCGCGTCGAAGCCGCGCACGAAGGCCTTCAAGGTGGAGTTGAACGACCACGTCGCGGAGCTCCTTGTCGGCCCAGGCGCGGCCAGACTCGAGGAGATCGAGGCACAGACGAGGCGCCGCTTCTTCGTCCAGGGGAGGCCCGGAGTAGGCCACGACCACTTCACGGTGCTCGAAGAGGGAACGGTCGAGAAGCTCGCGACCAAGGACGCGCCGGTCAGCGAGGGCCAGACTCTGCAGGTGAAGCTCGTCCAGGTCGGCCGCCACGACGGCGGCGCCGGTGTCGCGAAGCTCGACGGCTGGCTCGTCTCTGTCGGCGGCGCGTCGAAGCTCGTCGGAAAGAAGGTGAACGTCCGCATTGCTCGCGTCCTCGACGGCACGGCGTACGCCGTGCTCGCCGACCGTCAGCCCGCGGCCGCCGCGCCGCCCATCACCGCCGAGGCGCAGGCCGAGAAGCCGACCCGCGCCTCCCGGGCGAGGAAGCCGGAACCCCAGGCGGAAGTTGCGATCGAGGCCGAGGTGGTCGCCGAGGCCGCGGTGGTCGCCGAAGCCGCGGACGAGCAACCGTCCGAGAGCGAGGACGAGGCGCCGCCGAGGAAGAAGACGCGGCGCGGCTCGCGCGGCGGCCGCGGCCGCAAGAAGAAGACCGCCGTTGCGTTCGAGGCCGCCGCCACCGGCGACAGCCCCGAACCGCCAGCCTCCGAGCCGGTGGAGGAGCAGCCCGCAGGCGGGCCGCCGAAGAAGACGCGGCGCGGCGGCGGGAGCGGACGGAAGCGGCCCGCAGCGGCGACCGCGCTGGCCAACGGTTCGGGCGAGGTCGAGACGGTCGAGCCACGGCGTCCGACGATCCACGTCCCGAAGGCCGAAGAGGGCAGCCAGAACGGCGACGAGCCCGCTTCTGCGCCGCGCAAGAAGACCCGGCGCGGCTCTCGTGGCGGCCGGCGCCACCGCAAGCCGGCGGCCGCGTCGGCCGAGCAGCGCTCAGACGAGGGCTAGGACTTCGCTCAGCGCAGAGACGCGCGCACCGTCCCAGCCGATCGTGCCCTCGTGCTCCCACTCGTCGTGTGGCGCGCGGATGAGGATCGGCGTCATTCCGGCCTCGGCCGCACCCTGCAGCTCGCGGTAGGCCCCGTCGCCGACGAAGAGGCATTCCTCGGTCTCGACGCCGAGCAGTCCGGCCATCCGCTCGTAGAGCCGCCGGTCGGGCTTCATCATCCGCTCGTCGGCAGAGAAGAGCACGGCGTCGAAGAGAGGCTCGAACGCGCTCTCTGCCCAGAGCCTGGACAGCTCGCTGGTCGCGTTGCTGATCATCCCGAGGCGGAAGCCGCGCTCGCGGAGCTCGTGGAGCGTCGCGACGGCGTCGGGGCGCGGAACGAGCAGCGCGCGCAACCGCTCGACGCGCAGCTCCAGCGCCGCGTCGATGCGAGCTCGATCGGTGACGCCGAGCTCCGCGCAGAGCGCAGCGAAGCACTCCTCGACCGGGCTCGTGTAGCGCACGACGTCGTTGCGGTTCCAGGCGGCTTCGAAGAGCTCGGGGGCGATGCGAAGCTCTTTCGCCGTCTCGGCGAGGAACCGCCCATAGTCCGCCGGCGGGGAATCGTCGATCAACGTCCCGAACAGGTCGAAAACGACTGCGCGAATCGCCACGTCATGGCTACAATGCCGATCCGGCGCGTCACCGCGCCGCTTTCTATGACGTACGCGATCGTGAAACTCGGCGGGAAGCAGTACCGCGTCCAGGAGGGCGAGCGTCTCCTCGTGGACCGGCTCGCGGTGGACGAGAACAAGACCTTCCACCCGGAGGTGCTGTTCGTCGGCGGGGACGGACAGGCCGAGCTGGCGCCGAAGGGGGTCCAGGTGACGGTGAAGGTGCTCGGTCACGAGCGCGGCGAGAAGATCCGGATCGGCAAGTACAAGAAGCGCACCGGCTACCGGCGGCACAACGGCTTCCGGGCGTCGATCTCGCGCGTCCAGATCGAGTCGATCGGCAAGAAGGCCACGCGTGCCGCCGCGGCCCCGAAGGCGGAGCCCGCGCGGGAGACGCCGAAGGCGGCGCCGACGACGGAGCCGAAGCCGGGGGCGAAGACGACGGCAGCCGCCTCGGCGAAGAAGCCGGCAACGCGCAGGACCAGGACGACGAAGGCGGAGTAATGGCGCACAAGAAGGGACTCGGATCCTCGCGCAACGGGCGCGACTCGAATCCGAAGATGCTCGGCGCGAAGATCTTCGCCGGCCAGAACGTGAAGGCCGGAATGATCATCGTTCGCCAGCGCGGGACGCGTTTCCGGCCGGGTCCCGGCGCGGGAATCGGCCGCGACGACACGATCTTCGCCACGCAGGACGGCAAGGTCGAGTTCAGGACGAGCGGCGGGCGTCGTACGGTCTCGGTCGTCGAGTAAGGGCGAACGATGTTCCACGATCGGGCCCGCATCTCGGTGCAGGCCGGACGTGGCGGCGAGGGCGGGCTCAGCTTCCGCCGTGAGAAGTTCGTCCCGAGGGGCGGGCCCGACGGCGGCGACGGAGGTCGCGGCGGCGACGTCGTCCTGATCGCCGACCCGGACCTCCGCGATCTCTCCCCGCTCGGCTCGAAGCGGGTCTTCAAGGCGGGCCGCGGCGGGGCGGGTCGGGGGAGCGGGAAGCACGGTGCGGACGGCGCCGACGTCGAGCTGCAAGTGCCGGTCGGGACGCAGGTGTTCACCGACGACCAGATCATCGCCGACCTCGCCGCGCCCGGCGCGCGCGTCGTCGTCGCCCGCGGCGGCGCCGGAGGCCGCGGGAACCGGCGCTTCGCGACGCCGACGCGCCAGACGCCGCGGTTCGCGGAGACCGGGTTGCCGGGCGAGGAGGCCGATCTCGAGTTCCGGCTCAAGCTGCTCGCCGATGCGGCGCTCGTCGGCCTGCCGAACGCCGGCAAGTCGTCGCTGCTGCGCCGGATCTCGAACGCGAAGCCGAAGGTGGCGGACTACCCGTTCACAACGCTCCAGCCGGTGCTCGGGACGGTCGACTCGCCGGACGGGCGGCAGCTGACGGTCGCCGACGTCCCGGGCCTGATCGAGGGCGCGAGCGAGGGCGTCGGGCTCGGGCACGAGTTCCTTGCCCACCTGGAGCGGGCGCGGCTCCTCCTGCACGTGATCGACGCGGCGGCCGGCGATCCGGTGGAGCAGTTTCGGCAGATCGACCACGAGCTCGCCGAGTACGGCGCCGGGCTCGACGAGCGCCGCCAGGCAGTCGTCCTGAACAAGATCGACCTGCTCCCCGAGCCGCCACCGTTCGTCCTCGACGACGAGCGCCTCGTCGGCCTCTTCCCAGTCTCCGCTGCGACCGGCACCGGGATCGCGGAGCTGAAGCGCAAGCTGTTCGATCTCTGCCCGCCCGCGCCGCCGGCGCCGGTCGACCCCGAAGGGCTAGCCGAGTTCCTGGTCTACCGGCCTCAGCCGCGTGCCGCGACCTTTCGCATCCTCCGTACCGAGCGCGGCTTCCGCGTGCTCGGTACGCCGCCGCCGCCCGAGGAGCTCGAGGCGGCGCTGCGGGCGGTCGGCGCGCGCACGGGCAGCGAGGTCGAGGTCGGGGACGAGACCCTGGTGCTTTCTTGACCGGCCTGCTCGGCGGCGCCTTCGACCCGCCGCATCTCGGTCACGTCGCGCTCGCCGACTCGGCAGAACGCCGGCTCGGGCTCGGCGAGCTCGTCGTGATCGTCGTCGCCGTTCCGGGGCACAAGGAGGTGCACTGCCCGGTCGAGACGCGGCTTGCCCTCGCGCGGGCGGCGTTCCCGTGGCGCCGCGTCGAGGTCGACCGCCACGAGCGCACGATCGACATGCTGGAGGACGGCCCCTGGCGCGACCCCGTCTTCCTGATCGGCGCCGACGAGTTCGTCGAATTCCCGACGTGGAAGGAGCCCGATGCGGTGCTCGACCTCGCTCGGCTCGGGGTCGCGAGCCGGCCCGGTTACGCGCGCGAGCGCCTCGAGGAGGTGCTGTCGGGCTTGCGGCACCCTGAGCGCGTCCACTTCTTCGAGATCGAGCCCGTCTCAGTTTCCTCGAGCGAGATCCGGGAAAAGGTGGCGCGCGGCGAGTCGATCGACGGGCTCGTACCGCCGGCCGTGGCCGCCGTGATCGCACAACGCGGCCTGTATCGCGGCCGTTGAGTCCCCGGAAAATCGCCTGTTTGAAACCCGTTTGTAGGGGCGGCTGCAGGTACACGCGGTACAGAGATCGTCCAGCCGCGTGCCGGTGAAGCCGCGCGCTGAGCGGCAGCCGCCCCTCAAATGGACGACTATCTGGTTCTTCCCGCACTTTTGCCCTACCGCTATGTCGCCTGCAGGTGCTGTGCGGTCTTCAGAAGGAGTTCGAGCAGCATGTCGATGTCGTCGAGGTGTGTCCGGTAGTGCAGCACTGCGAGCCGCAGCGTGTAGTTGCCGTCAAGGTTCGTTGCGGAGATCACGGCACGTCCGTCGGCCAGGACGCCTTCGAGCAGTCGC
>JBKOVL010000013.1:0-8279 GCA_046723895.1 Actinomycetota bacterium
GCGCAGAACAGCAAGGGAGCAGGGCGATGACACGGAGTGCGACATACGTCGAGCTGGCCCAGCGGAAAGGCGACAGCGTCGCCGTCTCGCTCTTGTGGAGACGCGAGGACAACCGGCTCAAGGTGGCGGTTGCCGTTACCAGCGCCGGTGTCGACTTCGAGCTCGACGCGCTTGTCGAGAACGCCTTCGACCTCTTCTATCACCCGTTCGCGTACGCGGCCTTCCGCGGGCTCGACTACGACGTCGAGACCGCCGCCTCTCCCCCCAGCGCCGAGGCCCTCGCCGCGTAGGACTCCATGCCGAGCTCGCGGAAGGTCGCCGTCGCGTGGTCGAGCAACGTCCGAGCCCGCTCGGCGTCGCCGCGGGCCGTCCGCGCGAGGAGCATGCGTGCGTAGTCCTCCTGGGCATGCGCGAGCCAGGGCCGGGCGCCCATCCTGGAGCTCAGCACCAGAGCATGCTCGAAGTGACGCTCCGAGTCTTTCCACCGTTCTGTCGTCGCCGCGAGGATCCCGAGGTATCGAGCGACGGGCCCGAGCGACACCTCGCCGGCCGCAAGCGCGCTGAGCTGCCCAAAGGGATCGAGGAGGCGATAGAGGATCGCGGCACGGTCACGGTCCCCCAGCGATGCGACGACCTCGGCGAGAATGCACAGACAGAAGAGCCATTCGGAGTCACGCGGAAATGCGGCGAAGTCGTGGATTGCCAGCTCGTCGACCGCCCGCTGCGCTTCGTCTTTGCGCCCGAGCTCGTGGTCGAGCAACACGACGAGGCAGCGGAACCCGCGGTAGCCGGGGTACTCGTCGACAGAACCTCGGATCAGATCCTCGATCTCCGCCAGCCGACCCTGCTCGCGGCGGAGGACGAACATCGCCACTCGGTACGAGAAACCGGAGTCCCAGCTCTGGGCCCGCTCGCCGAGCCGCTCCGCCTCTTCGATGAGCCGTTGTGCCTCGCTGAACTCACCGCGGAGAAGCTCCCAGACGCTGCGCATCACGGTGCCGTACCACTGCTGCGAGGGCTGCCTCAGCAGGTCGGCGAGGCGCTGGTACTCATACGCGAGCAGAGCGAACCGGGTGGTGTCTCCGCGCGTCAAGTGCGCGATGTGCTGCAGCCAGCGGGCCTGGAGCGCGCGCTCGTCGTCGCCCGTTTCCTCGGCCAGTCGACTGACCTCGTCCGCGATCGGCACGAGCTCCTCGGGATCGGGTCCCCAGATCGAGGTGTAAAGGCTGGTGAGCGCGTAGCCGAGCGTCTCCGGATCGCCGAGCCTGCGGGCGACCTCGACCGCCTCGCGGCTGAGCGAGGATCGCGGCTCCAGCGACGGTTGGTCGCGCAGGGCGCCGGCGAGCCGCGCCAGCACCCGAACCCGTGAAACGGACTCTTCCTGTCCGAGCGCGGTCAATGCTTCCTGGAGCAGCGGCACGAGCCGCAAGTCCTTTCCGGCGCGCTGCCAGGGGAATCTGCCGCCATAGCCGATCGCCGCGCGAGCCAGCTGCGCGTGGAGGCGGGCGGCCCGCGCGATCTCAGCGGCGGCGAGGAAGGTCTGCTTCGCCTCGGCCGTGCTGCCCGCCTTGCCCAGGGTGTCCCCGAGCGCGAGGAGCACCTCGCAACGCCGTCCGGGCTCGATCGGCTGCTCCAGCTCGAGCGCCTGGAGCGCCAGCGCATACAGGCGTGTCGCCTCCTCGTACGCGACCAGTCGCGCCGCCTGATCGCCTGCGCGTGTTGCATACTCGACAGCCTTCTCCGGCGGGGCCGCGGGCACGGCCAGCGAGAAGTGATGAGCCAGCTCGGCCAGGTGCGGACCGGGATTCCCGGCATAGAGCGCCTCGAGCACTTCGGCGACGTGCCGGTGCAGGCGCGCCCGGTGCGTCCCTGGGATCTCCTCGTAGAGCGCGTCGCGGGTCAGCGCGTGCCCGAATCGGAGCCGGCCGACCACGCCGGGGATCTCCTCCACCACTCGTACGGTGATCGCCTCGTCGAGCACCCCGAGCAGCTTGTCGATACCGGGGTACTCGGCAACCAGCTCGAGGGCGACGAGGCCGAACTCGCGCCCGAGCAGGGACCCGAGCGACAGCACGCGCCGACACTCGCCGGACAGATGCCGTAGGCGGCGCCCGATTGCCTCGCGAACTGTCTCCGGGATCGGGATCCGCCCCGGCTCCTCGCGCCCGAGTCGATCCTCGGCGGCGAGCAGCCTGACGATCTCCGACACGAAGAGCGGGTTGCCCTCGGTCTCCTCGTGCAGCTCCGCGACGAGCCGGTCGGAGGGTGCGGCGCCGGCCGTCGACTCGGCGAGACGGCCCACCTCCTGCCGGCTGAGCCCGGAGAGCCTGATTCGTCGGGTCACCGACGCGCGACCGAGCTCGGCGACGGTCGACGCGAGCGGATCCTGCACCCTCGGATCGAGGTCGCGGAACGTGCCCACGATGACGATGCGGCTGTCCTCGAGCACCGTTGCCACATACCGCAACAGGAGCAGGGAGGGCTCGTCCGCTGCATGCAGATCGTCGAGCGCGAGCACGAGCGGCCGCTCGACCGACGAATTCTTCAGGAAGGTCGCGGTCGAGTCGAAGAGCCGAAAGCGCGCGGCTTCGGCTTCGGACTCCGAGGGCTCGGGCTCGGGCAGACCGGGGAAGAGCTCGCGCAGCTGGGGAACGATGCGAGCCACGTCCCGCACAGATGTGCCGAGCTGGCGACGGAGCGTGCTCGGCTCGGACGCCCGCACATACGTCCGGAGCGACTGCGTCCACGGCCAGTAGGCGGGGGCGCCCCCGGCTTCCCAGCACCGGCCGACTAGGACGTGGGCGCCGCGGGCCTTCGCCCGGCTGAGCAGCTCGTCCGCCAGCCTGCTCTTGCCGATGCCCGGTTCTCCCTGAAGCAGGAAGAGCCGCCCTCGCCCGCCGAACGCATCATCGAGGCCGGCCGTCAGCTCGGCCAGCTCCGGCTCCCGCCCGACGAACGCTGGGCCCGCTTCGGCCTCCGGCTCGCTCGCCGGCCGGCCGCCGAGATCGAGGCCGGGATCCTGATTCAGGATCCGCTGGTGCAGCTCGCGGAGCTCGCGGCCGGGCTCGATCCCGAGCTCGTCGACGAGCGCGCGACGCGCCGCCTGGTACGCGTCCAGCGCCTCCGCCTGCCGGCCGCTCCGGTAGAGGGCGAGCATCAGCTGTGCGCGCAGGCCCTCGCGCAGGGGATGCTCGGCCACGAGCGCCTCGAGCTCCCCGGTCAGCTCGGCGTGGCGCCTCGCCTGCAAGTCCTGCTCGATGCGTTCCTCGAGGCAGGCGAGGCGCAGATCCTCCAGCCTCGCGATCTCGGGCTGGGCGAAGCGCAGGTGGGCGAGATCGGAGAGCGGCGGCCCGCGCCAGACCGAGAGCGCCTCGGCCGGTCGCCCGGCCTCGTGCAGCTCGCGGAAGCGATCGAGGTCGAGCTCGCCGTCCTCCAACTGCAGGAGGTAGCCCGGCGCCTTGGTCTGCAGCCTCACCCTTCCGACGAGCTTGCGCAGCCCCGAGACGTGGACCTGCAGCGCCTTCTGCGCGCTCTCCGGCGGGTCGTCCTCCCAGAGCGCGTCGATGAGCCGGTCGGTGGAGACGACGTTGTTCGCGTCCAGGAGCAGCACCGCCAACAGGGCGCGCTGCTTCGCGCCGCCGAGATCGAGGGCCTGCCCATCGGAGGAGACCTCCAGCGGGCCGAGGATCCGGAACTCCATCCGCCTCTCCCTGTCCGTGTCGCTGTGACGTTCGCGACGTTAGCGCCTCGCGACGGATCCGCATAGGGACCCGCCTTAACCGCGCTCTTACCGATCCTTAGGCGGCCTCGCGTCTATTGGTCGAAAGGGCCGCACCAGGCGGCTCCGGAGGAGAAGGAGGCGAAGATGTATCCCTCGACCTATCTCAACTGGTTCAGGCGACTGCTGATCCTCGGCGCAGTCGTCGCCGGGCTGACCGCTTCGGCGGCCGGGGCCCGGATCGACAGCCGGCCGCCCGACGTCAGCGACGTCGCGTCCACGCTGTCCGCGACGCCGGCGACGATCGTCTCGCGCCCGCCGGACGTTCAGGACGCCGCCACCTCGCTGAGCGCGGCCACCCCCGATGTCTTCGAGCGGTACGCGACGGCACACCCGTACGGCTTCGACCTGACCGCGAGCGAGCTCGTCTCGAGCCCGCCGGACGTTCAGGACGCAGCGGCGGCGCTGCACACCACGCCCGCGCTGTCCGTGACGCCGTCGCCGGTCGACCGGATCATCGCCCAGGAGCGAGGCCGGCACGGTGACTTCCGGGTGTTCGGCTCCAGCCTTTCCACGCCGGCGCAGTCGACGCTCGTCTCGCGGCCGCCTGACGTCAGCGACGCAGCCCAGGTGGCGGCGAGCGTATCGACCGTCCACGGCAACGGGTTCGACTGGAACGACTGGGCGATCGGCATCGGCACCGGGCTCGGGCTGGCTCTCCTGCTCGGCGTCGGGTTCATGGTTGGTCGGCAGCAGCGGCACCGGGTGCAGCCGGCCTGAAGTTCGCCTCCGCGAACGGACCGAGCGGGCCGCAAGGCCCGCTCGGTCTGCTGGACCACGCTCCGAGGCGCGCCAGTACGGCGGCAGTGCATAAGGTTGGCCGGTGAGCGACGCCCGGTACGTGCAGCTCCGCGAGCGACTCGGACACTTCTGGGACGTCGTCAAGCTGACCGGACTAGCCGGTTGGGACCAGCAGACGATGATGCCGCCCGCAGGCGCGTCCGTCCGCGCGTACCACCTCGCGACCGGCGCCAAGCTCGTCCACGACCTCATGGTTGCCGACGAGCTCGGCGACCTCCTCGAGGAGCTTCGACCCTACGAGGAGTCGCTCGACTACGACTCGGACGAGGCGAGCCTGATCCGCTGGACCCGGCGTGACCGCGAGAAGGAGCTGCGGGTGCCGGCGGAGCTCCGCGAGGCGGAGTCGCGAGCGGCGGCCGAAGCCTTCCCTGTCTGGGTCGAAGCCCGCCGGACCTCCGATTTCGGGCGCTTCCGGCCCTACCTCGAGCGCAACGTCGAATTGCGCCGCCGCTACGCCCAGTGCTTCGAGGTCGAAGAGCCGTACGACGCGCTGCTGGACGATTTCGAGCCCGGGATGAAGACAGAGGAGGTGCGCACGGTCTTCGAACGGCTGAAAGAGGGCCTCGTGCCGCTGATCGCGGAAGCCTCGGCGCAGGAGATCGACGACTCGATGCTGCGGGGCCACTTCCCGATCGAGGCGCAGAAAGAGCTCGAGCTCGTCCTGCTCGGGTCCTTCGGCTTTCGTGAGGACAGCTGGCGGATCGACCGCGTCGAGCATCCCTTCGCCACCTCGATGGGGACGTCCGACATCCGCATGACCACCAACTACTCGGAGGACGAGTTCAACGTCTTCGCTCCGCTGCACGAGGGTGGGCATGCGCTGTATGAGCACAACGTCGACCCGGCCCTCGAGCGCACACCCCTCTGCCGCGGCGTCTCGCTCGCGCTGCACGAGTCGCAGAGCCGGCTGTTCGAGAACCTCGTCGGCCGCAGTCTCCCCTTCTGGCGCTGGGGATACCCGCACGTCCGGCGGCTCTTCCCGGAGCAGTTCGGAGGTGTGGGGCTGGAAGCCTTCCACCGGGCGATCAACAAAGTGCAGCCGTCGCTGATCCGGATCGAGGCGGACGAGGCGACCTACAGCCTGCACATCATCCTGCGTTTCGAGCTCGAGCAGGACCTGATCGACGGCTCGGTCGCCGTCGCCGACCTGCCGCGGGTCTGGAACGAGCGGATGGACGAGTACCTCGGCGTCGAGGTGCCGGACGACGCGCACGGCGTCCTCCAGGACGTCCACTGGTCGCGCGGGACGATCGGCTATTTCCCCACGTATGCGCTCGGCAACGTCATCTCCGTCCAGATCTGGGAGAAGGTGCTCGGGGACGTGCCGGATCTCGACGAGCACCTCGAGCGGGGCGAGCTCCGGCCGTTGACCGCTTGGCTGCGGGAGCGTCTCTGGCGGCACGGCCGCAAGTTCACGCCGCAGGAGACGCTGGAGCGCGTCGTGGGCGGCGGGCTCGACCCCGAGCCCTACCTTCGCTACCTGAACGGCAAGCTCGCCGCGCTCGCCGCGTAGGGGGCACGCCCGCGACTTAACGAAATCTTTGCGAGCGGGTACTACGCAAGCCACATCCGGCGTGGCAATCTGAGTACATGGAGACGTTATTGGAGCGGGAGCGGAAGCGCGAGCTGGCTCACCGGGTCGGTGACGGCTTCGAGGCCACCCTGCTCTGGGCCGAGGACGACGGCAGCCTGACCGTGGTCGTCTACGACTGGCGCACCGAGGAGCGCTTCGAGGTCGAGGCGCGGGCGGACAACGCCATGGACGTCTTCAACCACCCCTTCGCCTACCGCGCCGTCTGAGCTCAGGCCGATGCAGGCGGTGCGGTTCACCGCCGTCGGGGAGCTGCTCGTCGACGTGATCGCCGAGGGTTCCGGCCATGACGCGCATATCCGGCTGAGGCCGGCAGGCTCGGCGTTCAATGCCGCCGTAGCCGCGGCTGCGGCCGGCGCCGAGGCGACCGTCGTCGGCACGGTCGGCGACGACGCCGGCGGCCGGATGCTCCTGGCCGAGTTGGCGGCGCGGGGGGTTCACGCCGAGGTTGCCGTCTCCGACGGCGTTACGGGCACGTTCCTGCTCGCCGACGGCGAGATCCGCGTCGACCGCGGCGTCGGCCACGACGTCGTCGTCCCCGGCCGGCTCGCCGCCGACGCTGTGCTCGTCTCCGGCTACCTCCCGCGGCCGACGATCGAGGCGGCGCTCGACCGCGCGCGGGCGCAGTGGGTCGCACTCGACGCGGCGAGGCTCGCGGAGCTCCCCCGTGCGGGAAATGCGGTTTTCGCGAACGAGGAATGGCTCGCCGGCCGCGGCCCGGAACCGACGGCGCGCTTACTCGCCGAAGGTCGACGGCTCGCCTGCCTCACGCTCGGCGCCCGCGGGGCGGTCGCGGTGATCGGCGACCGCGTCGAGCACGTGCACCCGGAGCACGGCGCTGCAGACGCACCAGGCGCCGGCGACGCCTTCGCGGGCACGCTGCTCGTCGCGCTCACCCGCGGCGACGACCTCGCGGACGCGCTCTCTCTGGCAAGCCGGGCGGCTCTAGACTCGCTTTCGTGAACCTCGCGCTCAGCCTCCTCTATGCGGCCGAGCGGACTCCCGAGGCCGAGGCCGTCGCCCAGGACGAGACGCGCTTCACGTATGCGGCACTGCGAGAGCGCGTCGCGCGGCTCGCGGGCGGCCTTGCCGCCGTGGGCCTCGGCCCGGGCGACCGTCTCGCCGCCGTCGTACGCCCGCGACACGAGTCGGCGCAGCTGTACTGGGCCTGCCAGTGGCTGGGCGCGACGTTCGTCCCGCTCTCACCGCGGGCGTCGCCGGCGGACATCGCCTACTGCCGCGAGGACTCCGGCGCGCGGCTCTTCCTCGATGCCGACGTCGACCTCGAGCCGCTGCTGGGCGACGAGCATCCCGGCGCGCTGGAGCTGCCGGACGACCACGAGAGCCTGATGCTCTACACGTCCGGGACGACTGGCCGCCCGAAGGGCGTCCCGCGCTCGCATCGGGCCGACCGGGCCGGCGGGCTCTCCCAGGTCGTCCACCAGAGCTACCGCTACAGAGACCGGACGCTCGGATGTATGCCGCTCTACCACACGATGGGCATGCACTCGCTGATCGCGATGCACCTCGTCGCGGGGTGCTATGTCTGCCAACCCGAGTGGGACGCCGAAGCGGCGCTCGCGCTGATCGAGCGCCAGCGGATCAACTCGCTCTACCTCGCACCCACGCTCTACCACGACCTGGTCTGGCACCCGCGGGTCGGACACTACGACGTGTCGTCGGTGGAGACGCTCGCTTACGCCGGGGCGGCGATGACGAGCGCGCTCGTCGAGCGCTGCGTCGAGATCTTCTCACCGCGGCTCTTCGTCAACCACTACGGATCGACCGAGATCTACACGTTCTCCGTCCAGCGAGACCAGCAGTCGAAGCCGGGCTGTGCGGGCCGACCTGCGCTCAACGCCCGCCTGATGCTCGGCGAGAGCGGCGAGATCCTCTGCCACATGTCGTCGGAGGAGGCGTTCGCCGGGTACTGGAACCGCCCTGACGCGGACGAGAAGGCGATCGACGCGGACGGCTGGTACCACACCGGCGACGTCGGCCGCCTCGACGAGGACGGCGACCTCTGGCTCGAGGGGCGGCTCGACGACATGATCATCTCCGGCGGCGAGAACGTGCACCCGCTCGAGGTCGAGGACGTGCTCGCGCGGC
>JBKOVL010000311.1:0-6866 GCA_046723895.1 Actinomycetota bacterium
GAGCTCGACCCCTACCCGCAGACGACGAACGTCGACCCGTCGTTCGCCGATATGTGGTGCGCGGCGCTGTCGCATGCGATGAGCCGGTTCGAGGGCTGCCGCGGCGCCTACAAGAACGCACGCTCCGGCGGCGTCGGCGCCTTTACCGCCGACAACTTCCCGGTCTTCGACCACTTCAAGCCGAACGTCTACGGCATCTTCGACTCGAACCACGGGTACAAGATGATCGGCGTCGGCCGCGAGGTGGCGAGGGTGCTCGTCGGCGAGCACTCGAGCCTCCTCTACCCGTTCCGCTTCGAGCGGTTCGCGACCGGCGATCTGCATCCGGTCTCGCACTCGCCCTATCCCTGGTCGTAGTCGGGCGTTGGGCCGAGGTCTGTGGGCTGCCGACGAGTCCCCGCGGCTCGTCGACGTTGAATCGGCGACACTCTTCGCGGAGAATTGCCGCAGAGTCAGGCGAAGGAGGCCACCTATGAAGACGATTGTCGTCGGGTACGACGAGACGGAGCCCGCGAAGCGCGCGCTCGAGCGGGCCGCGGAGCTCGTCCAGGCGTTCGGCTCGACCTTGGTCGTGACGAGCGTCTCGCCGCCGCTGACCCCGATGGGTCGTGCGGGGACGGGTGCGATCGATCCCACCAGCCCGCCGGAGGAGCACGTGGAGGAGCTCCAGCACGCGCGCGGCTTCCTCGAGGGCCGCGGAATCCAGGCCGAGTTCCAGCCCGCGCTTGGGGAGCCCGCCGAGACGATCGTCGAGCTCGCGGAGGAGCGGAAGGCGGATCTGATCGTCGTCGGCACGCGCGAGCCAGGCGTGCTCGAGCGCCTGCTCGGGCAGAGCGTCAGCGCGGGCGTCGCGCGCCGGGCCCACTGCGACGTCCTGATCGTGCACTGAGAAGCCTGCGCGGGCGGGCGCGTCAGACGCCGCGCGGCGACTCGTCGGCGAGGGTCACGCGCATCAGGTCGCGGATCGAGACGATGCCGACGAGCTCGCCGTCCTCCAGCACGGGCAGGTGGCGGAAGCCGCCGTGGATCATCAGCGACGCCGCGTGCGCCGTCGTCTCCGACGCGTCGATCGTCTCGGGATGGTGCGTCATCCAGTCCGCGACCGACGCGCCTTCGACGGGACCGGCCGCGACCGCCCTCAGGACGTCCCGCTCTGTGACGATCCCGCGGAGCGATCCGCCCTCGAGCACCAGCGCCGCGCCGACGTGGCGTTCGTCCATCCGGCGCGCAGCCTCGCTCAGGGAGACGTCCGCCTCCACCGTCAAGACCGCACGCGACATGATCTCGGTGACCCTCGCCATCGGCGGATCGTACCCTTCTCCGCAAGCGACTCTGGAACCCCGCACGGGCTAGCCGTGCCGCTCATGCGAAGGCTCGAGCCCCGCCGCGCAGCCCAGCGCGGTAACGATGGTGGTGAGCATGACGAGCGGCGACGGCCGATCGAGGGGCCCGCGGGCGGCCGCGGCGGCCGTCGGCGGGCTGGGCAGGGCGGGTTCGCGGGCGCTGACGCGGGCGCTGGGTGGCTCGGAGCGGGCGCGGGTGATCGTCCTGCTCGCCTCCGTGCTGGCGCTGAGCAGCGCGGACGCCTCCACGGTCGGGGCCTCGGCGACGCAGCTGCGGCACGCGTTGGACATCTCGAACACCGATGTCGGCCTGCTCGTCTCGGTGACGTCGCTGGTCGCGGCGGCCGCGAGCCTGCCGTTCGGCGTGCTCGCCGACCGGGTCCGGCGGACGTGGACGCTGGGGCTGGTGATCGTGCTCTGGGGGACGGCGATGATCTGGAGCGCAACCGTCCCCGATTTCGGACAGCTGCTCGTCGCCCGGCTCGCGCTCGGGGCGGTGACGGCGGCGGCAGGGCCGTTCGTCGCCTCGCTGGTCGGCGACTACTTCCCCGGCTCGGAGCGCGGTCGCGTCTACGGCGTCATCCTTGCCGGCGAGCTCGTCGGCGCCGGTGTCGGCTTTGCCGTCACCGGCGACATCGCCGCGCTCTCCTGGCGGGCCGCGTTCGTCGTCCTCGCCCTGCCCGCGTTCGTGCTCGCCTGGTTCGTGATCCGCCTCCCCGAGCCTGCCCGCGGCGGCGGCGACGCCCTCGTGCCGGTAGACCAGGCTATGAGCGCCGCGGAGGAGCACGACCGGACGGCCGCACACGAGCTCGCCCGCGAGCGCGGGATCGAGCCGCGCCCGGACCTCGTGCTGACCGCCGATCCTCGCCGGCTCGGATTCCTCGCCGCCACTCGCTACGTGCTGCGGATCCCGACGAACATCGCGCTGATCGTCGCAAGCGCCTGCGGCTACTACTTCCTCGGCGGCGTCCAGACCTTTGGGGTCGAGTTCACCACGAAGCAGTACGGGATCGACCAAGCGCTCGCCAACCTGCTCCTGCTCGTGGTCGGCGCCGGCGCCGTCATGGGCGTTCTCGCCGGCGGCGCCGCCGGCGACCTGCTCCTCCGCCGGAGGATCCTGAACGGCCGGATCCTCGTCAGCGCGATCGCCGCGACCGCCACCGTCGTCCTCTTCTTCCCCGCGATCTTCACCCGCAGCGCACTGAGCGCCGTTCCGTACCTCATCGTCGCCGCCTTCGCCGTCTCCGCCCAGAACCCGCCGCTCGACGCCGCGCGGCTGGACATCGTCGTCCCGCTCCTCTGGGGCAGGGCCGAGGGCGTCCGCACCTTTCTCCGCACGCTTGCCCAGGCACTCGCGCCGCTCCTCTTCGGCGCTGTCTCCGACTACGTCTTCGGCGGCGGCCGTACCGGGCTGCAATGGACGTTCGTGGTCATGCTCTTCCCCCTCGCCGCCAGCGCCTACTTCCTCTTCACCGCCCTCCGCACCTACCCGCGCGACGTCGCCACCGCAGCGGCGAGCGCCTGAAACTCGTAGTCTCCACGGCCGCAGCTGCCGCGTGCGAGCTGCGAAGCTCCATTTTCGGGAACTTTCGACTCGACAAGGAGGATCGAGTGGAACAGGAACTGACGTATGCGCGGGACATCCGTCCCCTCTTTCGCGATCGGGACATCGGGTCGATGTCCTTCGCGTTCGACCTTTCGTCGTACGAGGACGTGCGTGCGAATGCCGAGGCGATCTACGAGCAGCTCGCAGCAGGAACGATGCCCTGCGACGGGCCCTGGCCGGCCGAGGACGTCGAGCGCTTCCGCACCTGGATCGACAACGGCTCTCCACCGTAGCCTCGACCTGTCAGTCCCACTCAGAGCCGCCGTTGTCCTCCTATTGGTCTATCCGGACAGGTACCTGGGCGGGTCGTTGAGCACGAGACGGTGCTCGTCCGGAAGGACGTGGACGATGTCGCCGACGCTGATCAGCAGGACAATACGTCCGAAGAGCCCCGTTCGCACTTCGAGGACATGAGGTTCATTGGTCGCTTCGCCGTAGCGGATTCCGGCAACACGTCCGATGCGCTTTGTTGGCGTCTCGACCAGAAAACCTTCGCAGCGACGGAGCCAGTAATCGCGTCCGTAGCTCGAGCGGGTCGGGTCGCGTGACTCCGGATCGGAAGGCGGCACAACGCGTAGCCTAGGGGTTCGAGTCGGCTTGTTGCCGACCCGACGATCACGAGTCGAAACCGTAGAGCGCCTGCGCTGCCTCATCGGTCACGTAGCCGTCGCGCAGGTCCTCGAGCACCAGCTCTCGCGGGCGACGCGTCGGGTCTCCGTAGCCACCACCGTTGCCGGTGCGGATCCGGATCAGGTCGCCCGCGTTCATTTCGAGCGATGTGACTGAGGCGTACCGCCGGCTCGTCCCGTCCCGCCTCACCACCTCGACGTAGTTCAGGGAGCCCGCCCGCCCGCCGGCGAGCGGCCACGGCGGGTGCGCGCTGCGCGTGTAGGCGCAGGTGAGGAAGCAGCCGTCGGAGCGCACCCGATACTCGAGGACGATCCCCTTGCCCCCTCGGTGCTCGCCCTCGCCGCCCGGTTCGTCGTTCAGCGCCAGCCGCTCGACGTCGAGCCCGTAGCGCGCCTCGGCGACCTCGGCGGGACAGTTGAACGTGTCGCCGTGCACCGGGCTGAACATCGCGTTGTTCCCGTCCCGGAACGCAGATGCGCCCCAGCCGCCCAGCTCCGGCTCGACGATCGTGAAGTGCCTGCCGGTCTCCGGGTGCGGGCCGCCGATGAACGTGCCACAGACTGAGGCGAAGCTGCCCGCCGGCAGCCGGTCGCCCAGATGGAGTGCAAGGCAGCGCAGAATCAGGTCGTAGAGACGGATACGTACCTCGTAGTACAGCCCGCTCGCACCCGGCGGCAGCGGGTCGAAGACGGAACCCGGCCGCGTCAGGACGCGCAGCGGCCGCAGGTGGCCGGCGTTCGCCGCCGCCTGCACGCCGACGAGGTTGAGCAATGCGATCTCGGCTGCGATCGTCGCGCCCTCGCGCGAGACGTTGTTGGGGCCGGGATCCTGGTCCGGGTTGTCGCGTAGGTCGACGACGAACGCGTCGTCGCGGATCTCCACCGTGACCCGGTAAACGGCGCCCGAGTCCTGCTCTTCGCCGAGGGCGAACACGCCGTGGGGAAGCTCCGAGAGCGAGCGGGCGGTCATCCGCTCGCCCTGGTCGAGGCCGTCGGCCAGCGCCGCCTCGAACGCACCGCGGCCGTACTTGGCGACGAGCTCGACGATCCGGCGCTCCCCGACCCGAACGCTCGCCACGCCCGCCCAGAGATCGCCCTGGAGGAAGTCCGGCAGCCGGCTGTTGGCGACGACGATCCGGAGCACCGACCCGATCGGCGTTCCGTCGGCAAAGAGCTTCACCGCCGGCAGGCGCAGCCCCTCCTGGAAGATCTCGCGCGCATTCGTCGACACCGAGCCGGGTGCCATCCCGCCCACGTCGTTCCAGTGCGCGATATTCGCCGTCCAGGCGACGATCTCCCCGTCGACGAACACCGGCATCGCCAGCACCACGTCGTTCAGGTGCGTGACGCCGCCGTGGAACGGGTCGTTGGTGACGAAGACGTCCCCAGGCCCGATGTCGGCTGCGTTCAGCTCGACGATCCGCCTCACCGCCTTGTCGAGGACGGCGACGAAGGTCGGGATCCCCGCGCCGGACGAGACGAGGTTTCCGTCCCGGTCGGTGATCGCAGTGCCTGCGTCGAGAACCTCGTAAATGATCGCGCTCATCGCCGTCTTGCGAAGGGCGGCGAACATCTCGTCGCTGATCGCCTGCAAGGAGGCCTGGACGATCTCGATCGTGACCGGGTCGGTGCCCGTCGCGGTCACGAGTCAGAGATCTTCGAGGCCGTAGACGCTCCGCGCCGCCTCCTCGCTGAGGTAGCCGTCGCGAAGGTCGGCGAGCACCAGCTCACGGCGGCGCCGCCTCGGATCGCCGTAGCCGCCCCCGCCTCCGGTGTGGATCCGGATCACGTCGCCCTCGTCGACCTCCAGCGCCGTGACCACCGCATGCTCCTCGACGCGCCCGTTCCGACGGATCACCTCGACGTAGTTCGGCGAGCCCTCGCGGCCGCCGTGCAGCGGCCACGGCGGGTGCTTGTTCCGCGTGTAGGCACAGGTGAAGTAGCAGCCGTCGGCGCGGACGAGGTAGTCGAGCACGATTCCCTTCCCGCCACGGTACTCGCCTTCCCCCCCGGGCTCGTCGTTCAGCCCGAGCTGCTCGACGTACAGCCCGTACCTTGCCTCGGCGACCTCGACCGGGCAGTTGAACGTGTCCCCGTGGAAGCCGCTGAAGATCGCGCTGTTGCCGTCACGAAAGGCCGACCCGCCCCAGCCGCCGAGCTGCGGCTCGACGATCGTGAAGTGCCTGCCGGTGTCGGGATGCCGGCCGCTGACGAACGTCCCGCAGATCGACGCGAAGTTTCCTGCCGGGAGCCGGTCGCCGAGGTGTGGCGCGAGGCAGCGCAGGATCACGTCGTAGAGGCGGATCTCGACCTCGTAGTAGGTGGCGAACGCGGCCGGCGGGCTCGCGTCGAAGACCGACCCCGGACGCGTAAGCACCTCGAGGGGCCTGAAGTGCCCGGCGTTCGCGGACGCGTGGGCGCCGGTGATGTTCATGAACACCATTTGCGCCGCGATCGTCGTCCCGTCGCGCGAGGCGTTGTTCGGGCCCGGATCCTGATCGGGGTTGTCCCGCAGGTCGACCACGAAGGCGTCGTCGCTGATCTCGACGGTCGCGCTGTAGACGGCCCCCGAGTCCTGCTCCTCGGCAAGGCTGAACCTGCCCTTCGGCAGCTCCCGCAGCGCGCGGCGGGCGACCACCTCCCCGTACTCCATGAACGTGCGCAGCGCGGTCCTGAACGTTTCGCGCCCGTACTTCTCGACGAGCTCGCCAAGCCGCCGCTCGCCGACCCGCGCAGCCGCGATGCCCGCCCACATGTCGCCCTGCAGGTAGTCGGGCAGACGGCTGTTGCACTTCATGATCTCCATCACCGAGCGGATCGGGGTGCCCTCGGCGATCAGCTTGATCGCCGGCAGGCGCAGGCCCTCCTGGAAGATCTCGCGCGCCTCGTTCGAGATCGACCCCGGGACCATGCCGCCGACGTCGTTCCAGTGCGCGATGTTCGCCGTCCAGGCGACGAGCTCTCCGTCGGCGAACACCGGCATCGCGAGCACCACGTCGTTCAGGTGCGTGACGCCGCCGTAGAACGGGTCGTTGGTGGCGAAGAGGTCGCCGGGCCGGATCTCCTCGTCGGCGTTCAGCTCGACGATCCGCTTTACGGCCTTGTCGAGCACGCCGACGAATGCGGGGATCCCGGCGCCCGACGAGCCGATGTTCCCCTCGGCATCGGTGATGCCGGTGCCCATGTCGAGCACCTCGTAGATGATCGCGCTCATCGCCGTCTTGCGGAACGCGGCGAACATCTCGTCGCTGATCGCCTCCAGCGAGCTCTGGATGATCTCGAGCGTGA
>JBKOVL010000189.1:0-24804 GCA_046723895.1 Actinomycetota bacterium
GCTGATGCTCGCTCTCTACCGGTCCGGACGCCAGGCCGAGGCGCTCGAAGCGTATCGCCGGGCCCGCGAGTTGCTCGTGGAGGAGCTCGGGCTCGATCCGAGCCCGCCGTTGCAGGAACTCGAGCGCGCGATCCTCGCCCAGGATCCGTCCCTCGACGCGTCGCGACCGGGAGCGCCGGCGAGAACCGAGCGCGCGATCCTCGTCGCGCCGGGTCCGGCGCCGGCGCGCGCGCTCGTCTCGCTGGCCGCGCCGCTCGCAGCCGAGCCGGGGCGGCACCTGAGACTCGCCAGAGGCCTCCGCGAGCAGGACCGGGAGGGGCTCACCGGGATCGCCGCGGAGCTGAACGAGCAACGCGCAGCGCTCGCGGCCGAGGGCGTGACTGCGCGGGTTGCCTCCTTCACTTCCGCCGAACGGGCCGCCGACCTCGTGCGGCTCGCCTCCGAGCAGGACGTCGACCTGCTCCTCGCCGACGCACTGCTCGAGGCGCTCACGGACGAGTTGCCGCGGGGGGAACTCGGTGACGTGCTGGCCGACGCACCCTGTGACGTCGCCCTCCTCGCCGAGAGGGCAGACGGCCTGCCCGCCGGTCCCGTGCTCGTCCCGTTCGGTGCGGCCCACCACGACTGGGCGGCACTCGAGCTGGGAGCCTGGCTCGCCCGCGCCCACGGCGCGCCGCTACGGCTCATCGGCAGCGTCTCCGGCGAGACCCGTGATGCAAGCAGGCTCCTCGCGGACGCCTCGTTGATCGTCCAGCGCACGGCCGGTGTTCCGGCCGAACCGCTGCTCGCGGAACCGGGACGGGACGGGCTGCTGCGGGCGGCGTCGAACGCCGGCCTACTGGTCGTCGGCCTCTCCGAGCGTTGGCAGCGTGAGGGGGTCGGCAAGACCCGGTTGGAGATCGTCGAGCGGGCGGAGGCGGCCGTTCTCCTCGTCCGGCGTGGACCGCGGCCGGGCGGCCTGGCGCCGCGCGAGTCCCGCACTCGCTTCACGTGGTCGTTGACCTCGGCGGTAGCGCAATGAGCAACGTCCTCGGTTCGGGCACGAGCTTCGCCGGCTACGTCGTCCAGGAGGTGGTCGGGCGGGGAGGGATGGGCGTCGTCTACCGCGCGATCGATGTTCGGCTCGAGCGGCCGGTGGCGCTGAAGCTGATTGCTCCCGAGCTGGCGGGGGATCCGCGGTTCCGGGAGTGGTTCCTGCGCGAGTCGCGGCTGGCCGCCTCGCTCAGGCATCCGCACGTGCTGCCGATCCACGCGGCGGGCGAGGAAGAGGGGCAGCTCTACCTGGCGATGCGCTTCGTCGAGGGCGACGACCTGAAGGCGCTGCTCGAAGACGAGGGGGCCCTGCAGGCCGGGCAGACGCTGCGCATCTGCGGCCAGGTGGCGGAAGCGCTCGACGCTGCACACGCCAAGGGGCTCGCTCATCGAGACGTGAAGCCCGGGAACGTGCTCCTGGACGAGCACGGCGAGGCCTACCTGGCCGACTTCGGGCTCAGCACCCAGCTCGCCGGCGACACCACCCACGGCGGCCGGCTCGCCGGCACGCTCGACTACCTCGCCCCCGAGCAGATCCGCGGCGACGCGGTCGACGGATCCACCGACCAGTACGCGCTCGCCTGCCTCCTCTACGAGTGCCTCGCAGGCACGCCGCCCTTCCGCCGCGAGACCGAGGCGGAGACGCTCTGGGCGCACATGCAGGAAGAGCCGCCGGCGCTGCGCACGTACCCGGCGCTCGATCCGGTGCTCGGCAAGGGCCTGGCCAAGGACAAGGCCGAGCGCTACCCCAGCTGTGGCGAGCTCCTCGCCGCCGCCCACGCTGCGCTCGGCTTCGAGGCGCCCGCGGTCAGACGCCGCCGGCTGCGCCTCGGCCGCCGCCTCCTCCTCGCCGGCGCCGCGCTCGTCGCGGCGGCCGGGATCGCGGTCGCCGCCCTCCAGCTCACCGGCGGCGAGAGCTCCGCGCTGGCGACGCCGGTCCCGAACTCGATCGTCGAGATCGATGCGGGCGGCAACAAGCCCGTCGCGCAGGTCGCGGTCGGCAGCAATCCGACCGCACTCGCCTTCGACCGCGCGGCCGTCTGGGCGCTGAACGCCGACGACCAGACCATCTCCCGCATCGACCGGAAGACGAGGGTGCAGAAGACCTTTAGCATCGGCACGACGCCCACCGACCTGGCCGTCGGCGAAGGTGCGGTCTGGGTCGGAAACGGCGTGACCAGCCCGACCAGCAAGTTCGCCGGGCCGATCCTCTCCAGCGTCTCGCGCGTCGATCCCGACACGTTCGGCGTCCTCGCCACGACAAAGCTTCCGACGAAGGGTGAGGGCCCCGTCCAGGGCGATTCGCTCGTCGTCGGCAAGGGAGCGGTCTGGGCGATCAATCCCAACTGGTCGGTCTCGAGGCTCGATCCGCAAACGGAGAAGGTCGTGGCGACGGTCGACACCTCGGTGGTGGAGATCGCAGCCGGACCGAACGGGGTGATCTGGGGCCTGAAGCCGCCCCCAGATTCCGCCATCGTCCGAATCGACCCCCGCTCCAACGCGGTCACGGAAACGATCAGGGTTCCCAGCCGCGAGTTGAACGACCTCGCGGTCGGGGCCGGCGCGGTGTGGGCGAGCGACCCGCAGGAAGGAGTCGTCTGGCGCATCGACCCCGGCCCTCCGGTCCGGCAGCGAACCGTCCCGGTCGCCAAGGAGGTCGACTCGCTGGCCTTCGGCGCCGGCTCGGTCTGGGCGGTGAATCCGTTTGAGGGAACGATCTCGCGGATCGACCCCTCGACGAACCTGGTCTCGAAGACGATCCCGATCGGAGGTACGCCCCGGGATGTGACGGTCGGCGCCGGAAGCGCCTGGGTCTCCGACGCCGGTGCGTCGTGCGGCAAGCCTCTCTACGAGGGCGGCGATGATCCGCAATACCTGATCGTCTCCGACTTGGCACTCCGTACCCCAGGAGCCGACAACCTTGCGATGACGAAGGCGATCGAGCTCGTCTTCCGGAAGCGAGGCTTTCGGGCAGGGAAGTACAGGGTCGCCTACCAGTCGTGCGACGACTCGAGCTCGCAGATCGGGATCTACGACGTCCCCAAGTGCGCAGCGAACGCGAAGAGCTACGCCGCCGGCTCGAGCGTGATCGGCGTGATCGGCACGTTCAACTCGGGCTGCGCCCTGAGCGAGCTCCCCTTCCTCAACCAGGCGCCCGACGGGCCGCTGGCGATGGTCTCGCCGACGAACTCGTACCGCGGCCTGACGCGGCGCGATCCGTTTGCGCCGAAGGGCGCACTCGAGAGCCTCTACCCGTCCGGCGTCCGGAACTACGCGCGGGTCTATCCGATCGACGACGCGGAGGGAGTGGCGGCTGCCATCTTCGTCAAGAGCCTCGGCGCCAGGCGGGTGTACGCGCTGACCGATCACGAGTACGGAGATCTGCTCGCGCGAGCCTTCCGGGTCACGGCCGGACGGATCGGGCTCGAGGTAGCGGGGCTCGCCGGCTGGGACCCACGGGCAAAGAGCTACTCGGCGCTCGTCGCGCGAATCAAGCGCGCTCGCGTCGATGCGGTCTTCCTCGAGGGCCTGTTGCTGGGCAACAACGGCGAGCTGGTGAAGGACCTCCGCGCACAGCTCGGCCCGCGAGTGCTGCTCGTAGTTCCTGACGGTTACCTGGGATCTCCGGACCTTTTCCGAGACGTTGGCCCGGCGGCGCGGAGTCTCTACGTCACGTGGCTCGGAGAGACCGACGCCAAGCGGCTGCCACCCACAGGCCGGCAATTCGTGAAGGAGTTCCGGGCCTCCGAGCGCGCAAAGCAGTTCAACCCGTTCACGATCTACGCGGCACAGGCCGCAGAAGTGCTGCTCGACGCGATCGCGCGCTCGGACGGGACGCGGGCGTCGGTGACCAGGGAGCTGATGGCGGCGCGGGTTCGGAACGGGATAGTCGGGTCGTTCAGGTTCGACCGCAACGGCGACACGACCATTCAGAGGGTGACGATCCTTCGGCCGACACGTGCCGGAGGGGCGAGAATCGTGGGCGGCTTCGAGGGCTCGATCGCCGTCCGCGTGATCGACGTCCCGCAGAGCCTGCTCCCCTAGATCGCGTTATCGTCGGCTCGTACGTTCCCGACGAGAGAGGAGCAGCCGTGCCCTGGATCGACGTCAAGCTGTACGACACGCGCGTGACCGACGAGTCCGTCCCCAAGATCGTCGAGTCACTGACGAACGCGCTCGCGGAGTCGAGCGGTGCCGCCCCCGAGCACATCCATGTGCTCGTGCAGGGGATCCCGCCGAAGTACTGGGGCACTGCCGGAAAGGTGCATGGCAGCTGACGCACAGGTCTTCCTGATCACCGGCGCCTCGAGCGGCATCGGCGAGGCGACCGCACGACAGGCAGCGGCCGCGGGCTACCGGGTAGTGCTCGCCGCTCGCTCGACCGAGAAGCTCGAGGCGCTCGCCGCCGAGCTCGACGGGCTCGCGGTCACCTGCGACGTGACCGAGTGGGCACAGCAACGGCAGATGGTCGAGCGGGCGCTGTCGGAGTACGGGCGCATCGACGTCGCGTTCGCAAACGCCGGCTTCGGGGCCGGCCGCAGCTTCAAGGGCTCGACGCCCGAGCACTGGCGCTCGATGGTGCTGACGAACGTCTACGGCGCCGCCCTGACGATCCGCGCCTGCTACGACGCGCTGGTCGAATCGAAGGGGCACCTCTTGCTGACGGGCTCGCTCGCGGGGCGGCGCGCGCTGCCCGGCTCGCTCTATTCCTGCACGAAGTTCGCGATCTCGGCGATGGGCGAGGCGGCGCGGCTGGAGCTGAACGGCACCGGCGTGCGCGTCACCGTGGTCGAACCGGGAATGGTCGACACACCGTTCTTCGACGAGCGGCCGGTCGGGATGCTCGAGGCGGACGACATCGCACGCGCGGTCATGTTCGCGGTCTCGCAGCCTCCGCACGTCGACGTGAACGAGCTGCTGGTCCGACCGACCGCCCAGGACACCTAGGTCCTCTCTCCGACATGGGCGAGCAGCCGTTCGAGGTCGAGATCCCGGGCGGATCGCTCCACGGCCGTCGCGGCGGCTCCGGCCCGCCCGCGCTCCTGCTCCACGGCGGGGCGGCTGTGCCGGACTACCTGGACGGGCTCGCCGCGGAGTTGGCCGACGTCTTCACGACGCTTCGCTACACCCAGCGCGGGACGCCTCCATCGAGCGGCGGCCCGCCGTTCACGATCGAGGCGCACGTAGCGGACGCGCTCGCCGTGCTGGACGCGTTCGGCGTGGAGCGCGCCTGGGCGGTCGGACACTCCTGGGGCGGACACCTCGCACTGCACCTGCTCGTCTCGCAACCGGAGCGGCTGCTCGGCGTCATCTGTGTCGACCCGCTCCCTGCCTCCGCGGATGTCCTCGCCGAGCTGAACGCCAACCTCCGTCGCGGCCTGTCGCCGGAAGAGATCGCGCGGCTCGACGAGACCGAGGCGAGGCGGCAGGCCGGTAAGGTCACCGAGGCGGAGCTGGTGGAGCGCTTCGCGCTGATCTGGCCGCTGCTCTTCCTCGACCCGAGCCTGGCGCTGCCGTCGCCGCCGCACGTCGGCGTGGAGGCGTCGATCGGGACGAACCGCTCGCTCGTCGAGCACCTCGAGCGCGGCACGCTCGTCCACGGCCTCCCGAACGCGAAGCTGCCCGTGCTGTTCGTGCACGGCGCGCAGAGCGCGATGCCGCATCGTTCGACGGTCGCGACCTGCGCGCTCATCGCCGGAGCCGTGGTCGTCCTCGTGCCGGAGTGCGGCCACTTCCCCTGGGTCGAGCAGCCCGGCTCGGTCCGCGGCGCCGTCACGTCGTTCCTCGCCCTCGCCCGGTAGGCTCGCGAGCGATGGCGGCGCCCGCCCGCTTCAACTTCGCCCGCGATGTCGTGGAGGCCGCGGATCCCGGCGCGCTCGCGCTGCGATTCGTCGACGCAGCGGGCGCAGTCCGCGACCTGACCTTCGGAGAGGTCGCCGAGTCGGCTGCGCGCTGGGCGGGGCTGTTGCGGGTGCGCGACGTCGCGCCGGGCGACCGCGTGCTCGTGCTCGTCGGGAAGACGCCGGAGTGGCACGCGGTGATGCTCGCGGGGCTGAAGGTTGGCGCCGTGGCGATTCCGTGCTCCGAGATGCTGCGGGCGAAGGATCTCGACTTCCGTGTCCGTCACTCGGGGGCCCGGCTGCTGCTCGCCGACCCGCGCTGCCGCGCCGAGGTCGAGGCGATGAGCGAGGCGTGCGAGGTCGTCCACCTCGACGAGGCGGTGCTCGGGGAGCCGGACAGCGCGACCGCCGACACGGCCGCAGACGATCCGGCCTTCATCCTCTACACCTCGGGCACGACGAAGGATCCGAAGGGTGTCGTGCACACGCACCGGTACAGCTGGGCGAAGCGTGCGCAGGCCGAGCGGTGGCTCGACGCGCGTCCCGGCGAGGTCGTCTGGTGCACGGCCGGCACCGGCTGGGCGAAGTCGATCTGGAACGTGCTGCTCGGGCCGTGGAGCTGCGGCGCGGGAGTGATTCTGCACGAGGGCGGCTTCGACCCGGACGAGCGCTTCCGCCTGCTGGAGGAGGTCGGCCCGGACGTGCTCTGCCAGGCTCCGACCGAGTACCGGCTGATGGCGAAGGTCGCCGGGATCTCGCGGTTCGACCTCTCGGCGGTGCGGCACATGGTCTCGGCCGGGGAGCCGCTGAACCCCGAGGTGATCCGCGCGTTCGAGGGTGCCTTCGGGCGCACGATTCACGACGGCTACGGACAGACCGAGAACACGCTGCTCGTCGGGAACTTCCCGGGCGCTGAGATCCGGCCGGGGTCGATGGGGAAGCCGGCGCCCGGCTACGACGTGCGAGTGATCGACTTCGAGGGACAGGAGACGCCCGTGGGCGAGGAGGGCGACATCGCCCTGCGGGGCGACGCGCCGGCGCTCTTCGCCGGCTACTGGACCCAGCCCGAGGAGACGGCCGCGGTCTATCGCGGCGAGTGGTACGTGACCGGCGACCGTGCGGTGCGCGACGAGCACGGCTACCTCTGGTTCACGGGCCGCGCCGACGACGTGATCCTCTCGGCCGCGTACCGGATCGGCCCCTTCGAGGTCGAGAGCGCGCTGCTCGAGCACGCGGCGGTCGCGGAGAGCGCGGTGGTCGGGAAGCCGGACCCGGATCGCGGCCAGATCGTGAAGGCCTTCGTGGTGCTGCGGCCGGGGATCGCGGGCGACGACGGTCTCGCGAGCGAGCTCCAGGAGCACGTGAAGCGGGTGACCGCGCCCTATAAGTACCCGCGTGAGATCGAGTTCGTCGACTCGCTCCCGAAGACGCGGAGCGGGAAGATCAGGCGCGTCGAGCTACGGAGGCTCGAAGAGAGTCGGGCCGCGCGATAGGGACAGGCTGCGGCCCTTTCTCCCGACTACCGTGCCCCGCGAAGCTGCGCCGTGCACTCGTCGATGAATCGGCCTCGACGGCGTGAAGATGGCCCCCGGAGTAGAGCTTCACACGAGCTCGAGCTCGACGGGCGCCGCCCCAGGTGTCGCCGCCGCCGTCTCGCGGGCGTGGAGCAGCGTCGTCCGGACGATCAGCTTCGCGCGGGCGAAGTTGTCGAGCTCGGTCGGCACAGGCCCGACCGGCCGCCCCAGCGCGTAGGCGGCCGCGTTCCGGCCCATCGCCCGGTACGACTCGAGCGTGTAGAGCGGCGACATCCCGAAGAGCTCGAGGTTGTCGAGCGGCTGGAGGTCGGCCCGGTGGATGACGGCGGTGCCCTTGGACTGGAGGCCGATCGCAACCTCGGAGCCGGAGAGCCTCGCGCCGTCGTGTCCTATGAAGGCGACGTCGGACACGCGGCGCACCCGGACGATCCGCGGCGTCGCGCCGCCCTCACGCACGCCGTCCGCGATCGCACGGAGCACGTCCCCGTGTGAGAGTCCGTTGATCGTCTCGCGCAGACCGTCGCCGAACGCGGGCCCAACGGCGATCACGACTTCGTCCGACCGGGTGCCTATATTGGCAACATGCGTTTCCGAGACAGACGACGACGGCCCGTCCTGCGAGGTCTCGTCTCGGGGGTCGAGCACGTACGGAAGCTGTTGGAGCAGCTCCCAGCGCTCGCCCTCGAGGCGGTAGCCCGTGCCCGGGCCCTCGTACCGATTCGGGTCGCTGACCGCCGAGCACACGGTGCCGTCGGGCTGGATGATCGCCGAGGTCTGGAGGTAATCCGCCGAGACGCGCTGTCGCTGCATCGCGAGCACGGCCTCGGCGACATCGGTGAAGCCGGCGACATCGAGCTCACGCACGACGTCGAGCGCGGAGATTCCCTCCTCGAGCACGCGGTCGGCGGCGGCGACGTCGGCGGCGCGGTCTCGGTCGGGCAGATCGCGACTCCCGTAGCCGTACGTCGCGGCCTCGACCTCCAAGTCCGTGACCGGGGGGAACCCGAGCCGCGCGAAGACCGCCTGGACCGCGCGCGCAGCCTTTGCCCGCACCGCGATCACCTCGTCCTCGGTCACCGGCTCGATGCCCGCGTCGATCTGCCAGTCGCGCTGGACCGTCAGCCACTCCTCCAGATCGTCCCCGTCGTAGTTGCCGCCGCCGAAGGTGTTGTCCTCCTTCGGCATCACCGAGTACCCGGAGGTGACGAAGTCGGTGCCCGGCAGGAACTGTCCCATCAGCTTCGCCGTCTTGCGGATCTCGGAGTGCGACGCGATCGCGTCGTTCCCGGAAGCGACTTCGAGGTCGAGCCACGCGGCAACGACGTTCTCGGCGAGGATCTCGCGCACGCCGCCGGGCACCGAGAGTACGAGCGCCACGCACGAGATCGACCCGTTCTGGACCCCCTGCGAGCCGGCTGCTCGGATTGCGGCGAGGCAGCGCGCCTCCAGGTAGAGCATCGAGTAGCCCTGCGCGTGGCCCATCAGCGCCTCGGAGCCTCCCCCGGAGGTGAACCGCACCTTCACCCCACGCGAGGCGTAAGCGGACGCGAGAAACGCCTTCGACCACGGCGTGTCGTCGCCGTCCACGAAGACGGGCTCCGTGCCGTAGACCGAGAGCGTCTCCGCGTAGGTGACGAGCCCCTGGATTGCAAGCTGGAGGTTCCGCCGCTCCTCGACCGCGCACTGGGTCATCACGCCCGGGCGCCCGGTCTGGGAGCCGACGAGGATCGCAATCGCGTTCAAGGGCGCGTACCGCGAGACACCGACTGTCGTCTCCAGCTCCGCGAAGCCCCGCGCCGCGGCCTCGGCGGCGTCTGCGGCAAGCAGGGCCGGATTCTCCTTCAGGTTCGTGACGTGGGCCTGGTTGGCCGGGGCCCACCGGGCACGGAGCTTCTTCAAGGCGAACATCAGCTCGACCGGGTCGAGCCGCGAGACGACACGGGCGAGCCGTGCCGGGGTCAGGCCGCGCGAGAGCCGGACGAGCTCGGCTCGCGGGATATCGATGTCGACGAGGCGCCGGGCGATCTGCTCGTCGTCGAGCGCGGCTGCCTCGGCCGCGACCTCCAGGTCGAGCCCGTAAAGCGCGACGAAGCGGTCGATCACGTCGAAGTCCTCGGTGCGCCTGCCGTCCATCGTGACCACGCGGCCGTTCTCGAGCTCCAGTCCCGGTTCGGGGTCGTTGGGGCCGTCCATCGCGACAAGCCCGAGCTCCGGGTACGGCGAGATCAGGAGCTCGCGCCGCAGATGACGCTGCTCGCGCGAGACGAAGCGCTCAGACCGTCGCTCTGTCATCTACAAACCGTGTGTCATCGGCCTCCAGCAGGCCCCGCTCCGCGCAGGCCGCGGACGCCTCACGGACGAACGCGGCGCAGAGCGGCGCCTCGAGCTCGGTCTCCAACCGCTCGGCCCATGCTTCGAGCTCCTCCGCGGTCGAGCGGTGGGGCCGTAGGGCCGTGTAGATCTCGAGGATGGTGGCGCTCGGAACTGACGCGAGCTCAGCCGAGCGGGCGAGGTTGTCGGCCAGCTGCGTCCGACCGGCCGCGAGTGCGACCGCCGACTGGCGCCGCAATGTCTCGGGTGTCGCCCGGAGCTCCTCCGGGCCGATCTGCCCCGCCCGCACTGCGTCGAGTGTGAGGTCGTCGAGCCCGAGCCCGGACGTCGTCCGGACGAGATCGGGCCGCCGCGACCCGAGCGGGTAGTCCGAGACCGGATCGAAGCCCATGACAAGAGCTTAGAGTAGGCCCGGATGAACTCCTACGACTTTGCAGGGAGAACGGCACTCGTCACCGGCGGCGCGAGCGGCATCGGCGCGGCGACGGCCGCCCGCCTGCGCTCGAGCGGCGCCGAAGTTGCCGTGTTCGACCGCGAGCAGGTCGAGGGGTACGTCTCGGTCACTGGCGACATCTCCTCCTCCGCGGACGTGAACGCCGCGGTCGCCCAGGTCGAGCGCGACCTCGGCCGGATCGACGTCCTGGTCAACTCCGCGGGCGTCCCCGGGGAGTCGCTGCGCACGGTCGACGTCAGCGACGAGGAGTGGCAACGCGTCTTCGCGATCAACGCCAACGGCAGCTTCTACATGTGCCGCGCCGTCCTGCCGGGGATGATCGAGCGCGGCTACGGGCGGATCGTCCTCGTCGCGTCGATCGCCGGCAAGGAAGGCAACCCGATGGCCGGTGCCTACTCCGCGAGCAAGGCGGCGGTGATCGCGCTGACGAAGGCGATCGGGAAGGACGTCGCGGGCACCGGGGTGCTCGTCAACTGCATCGCCCCCGCCGTGATCGAGACGCCGATCATCGCCGGGCTCTCACGGCAGCACCTCGACTACATGGTGGAGCGGATCCCCCTCGGCCGGATGGGCCGCGCGGACGAGGTCGCAGCCCTGGTCTGCTTCCTGGCGAGCGAGGAGCTCTCGTTCTCGACCGGCGCGACCTACGACATCTCCGGCGGGCGGGCGGTCTACTGATGCTCACCTTCCGCTACCGCACCGCGGCGGGGATCGTCGGGGGGACGGCCGCCTCGCCGGACGAGCTCGAAGGCTTCGAGCTCGCGCTGCCGGTCGAGCCGCCCGAGGTCTGGGGCGCCGGCGTCACCTACGAGCGCAGCCGCGACGCGCGGGTCGCGGAGAGCGACGCCAAGGATCTCTACCTGCGCGTCTACGAGGCCGAGCGTCCGGAGCTCTTCCTCAAGGACGCAGGCTGCCGCCGCACCGTCGGGCCGGGTGAGCCGCTCGGCGTGCGCAGCGACTCGGCCTGGAACGTCCCCGAGCCCGAGATCGCAGTCGTGCTCGGCGAAGGCGGGACCCCGGCGGGGCTGACGATCGGCAACGACGTCTCCTCGCGCGATATCGAGGGGGCGAACCCGCTCTACCTTCCGCAGGCGAAGATCTTCGCCGGCGCGTGCGCGCTGGGGCCGGCCGTGCTCGTCCCGGACGACTGGGAGGCCCCGCTCGAGATCCGGCTGCGCATCTCGACCGCGGACGGGGCCGAGCTCTTCGCCGGCGAGACGTCGTCGGCCCGCATGCGCCGGACGTTCCCCGAGCTCGTCGAGTGGCTGCTGCGCGCGAATCCGGTTCCGCCCGGCAGCGTCCTGCTCACCGGCACCGGACTCGTGCCGCCTGACGATTTCACCCTCGAGCCGGGCCACGTGGTCGAGATCCACGTTCCGGGTATCGGGACCCTCACGAACCCCGTCGTCCCGGCGGAAGACCTGTTGACCACGAGAAGGAGCGAGATCAATGTCTGAGGTCCTGGAAGCCCCCGCGAGGCCCGCGTTCGCCAACTTCGTCGGCGGCGAGTGGCAGCCGAGCCTCTCCGGAGAGACCTACGAGAAGCGCGGGCCGTGGCGGCCGTCGGAGCCGGTCGGCGAGTTTCCCTCGTCGGGCGAGCAGGACGTGAACGCGGCCGTCGAGGCGGCGGCTGCAGCGTTTCCGGAGTGGTCGCGCACACCCGCCGCCAAGCGAGGCGCGATCCTGAACAAGACCGCCGACGTGATCGAGGCGCGCGTGGAGCAGATTGCGCAGGACATGACGCTCGAGATGGGTAAGCCGCTGCGCGAGTCGCGGGGCGAGGCGCTCAGGATGGCCCAGGTGCTCCGCTTCTTCTCCGGCGAGGGCCTGCGGGCGACGGGCGAGCGGTTCGAGCAGATGCTGACGGGCAGCGTCGTCTACACCGTCCGCAGGCCGCTCGGCGTCGTCGGGCTGATCACGCCCTGGAACTTCCCGGCCGCGATCCCGGCGTGGAAGGCCGCCCCCGCGCTCGCCTACGGCAACACCGTCGTGATGAAACTGGCACAGGACGCGCCGCTGACCGGCCTGCACCTGGCGGCGTGCCTCGATGAGGCCGGCATCCCGCCCGGCGTCTGCAACATCGTCATCGGCCGCGGCTCGGCCGTCGGGACGCCCCTCGTCCGCCATCCGCAGGTGCGTGCGATCTCGTTCACCGGCTCGGTTGCGGTCGGCAGGCAGGTTCGCGACGAGGTGACCCCGCTCGGCAAGCGCGTCCAGCTCGAGCTCGGCGGCCACAATCCGGTGGTCGTGATGGCCGACGCCGACCTCGGCCGGGCGGTCGATCTCACCTTCGCGGGCGCCTTCTGGTCGGCCGGCCAGAAGTGCACGGCGACACGTCGAATCTACGTCCAGGAGCCGGTCTACGACGAGTTCCGCGCCCGGCTGCTCGACCGGATCGAGAACGCGGCCGTGGGGGACCCGTCCGATCCGGAGACCGAGGTCGGCCCGCTCGTGAACGAGAAGCAGCTCGAGGACATCCTCGCCGGCATCCAGCGCGGGAAGGCCGAGGGGGGCACACTGCTCGCGGGCGGCGAGCGGATCGACGACGAGGCCTACCTCGTCGCCCCGACGCTGTTCGAGGGCGTTGCGGACGACGCCTTCCTCTCCTGCGAGGAGGTGTTCGGCCCCGTCACCTCGCTCTACCGCTTCTCCGACCTGGACGACGCGCTGCGCCGGGCGAACGCCGTCGAGTTCGGCCTCTCGGCGGCGATCTTCACGTCCAACCTCGCGTCGGCACGAACCTTCACAGAGGGAATCGAGGCCGGCATCGTGCGCGTCAACGGACAGACCGCCGGCGTGGACGTGCACGTGCCGTTCGGCGGGATCAAGGGCTCCGGCTTCGGCCCGCACGAGCAGGGCCGGGCGGCGATGGAGTTCTACAGCGAGGTGGTGACGATCTACGAGGACGTCTGAAGCCCTCACCCGGCGGCGCCGGCAGCAAGCACTGGCGGGCTTGAACCGAAGGCGGCCAGGGGCGTGAGGGAGAGGTGGCTGGTGACCGGGGCGCTCGGTTGCCTCGGCGCCTGGACGGTCGCCATCCTTGCGCGCGAGGGCGCGCGGGTCGCCGCCCTCGACCTCGGCACTGATGCCCGGCGGCTTCGCCTGATCGCCGGGCCTGAGGAGCTCGAGACGGTCAGGTTCGTCCAGGGCGACATCACCGAGCCGAAGACGGTCGCCCACGCGCTTGCCGAGCACGAGATCACTCACGTCGTCCACCTGGCCGCGCTCCAGGTGCCGTTCTGCAAGGCCGACCCCGTCCTGGGTGCGCAGGTGAACGTGACCGGCACGGTCAACGTCTTCGAGGCGGCGAAGCAGCACGGCCTCTCGAACCCCCTCGCGTACGCGAGCTCCGCAGCCGTCTACGACGAGCACGGCGCGGTCGCGCCGCGCACCCACTACGGGATCTACAAGCTCGCGAATGAGGGCACCGCCCGGATCTACTGGCAGGACGACGGTGTCGCGAGCATCGGCCTGCGCCCGTTCTCCGTCTACGGACCGGGGCGCGACCAGGGGCTGACGGCGGGGCCGACGCTCGCCGTCGACGCAGCCGTCCACGGCCGGCCTTACCGGATCGGCTTCGGTGGGCGGACCCAGCTTCACTACGCCCCTGACGTCGCCTGCGCGTTCGTGCAGGCGGCGCGGTCGGCGGCCGACGGCGCCCACACCTTCAACCTCGGCGGTCCGGCGACCGCGATGGCCGACTTCGTCGCGGCCGTCGAGGCCGAGATCCCGGGCGCAGAGATCACCTTCGACGAAGCGCCGCTCCCGTTCCCCGACGAGCTGCCCGGGCCGTGGTTCGAGTCGCCGCTGCAGCCACTCGAGGAGGGGATCCACGAGACCGCCGCGATCTTGCGCAGGGCCATATAGTCGGGCTACAGCGACCGAAAGGGGAGAGCATGGCCGAGATTCGCGGCTGCGACCTCGTCGTCGAGTACCTGTTGAAGGAGAAGATCCCGTACCTGTTGGCTATGCCGGGCACGGCGCGGTCGGGCTGCTCGACGGCGTCTACAACCATCAGGACGAGCTGAAGATCATCTTTCCCCGGATCGAGTCCGCGGCCGGCTACATGGCTGACGCGTACTTCCGCGCCTCGGGGCAGTTGATCCCGGTCTACACGTCCACCGGCCCGGGCCCGATGCTCCTGACGGTCGCGATGGGGAACGCTTTCTACGACTCGTCCGCGTTCATCGCGATCACCGGTCAGGTGGCGACGAACCAGTACGACTCGGGCGCCCTGCAGGAGGAGTACCGGCACTACCAGGCTGACTACCCGAGCATCGCGAAGGTGGTCACCAAGCGCAGCTTCCAGGCGCAGAGCGTCGAGGACCTCGGCAGATTCCTGCCGAAGGCGTTCAAACTGGCGCGCACCGGACGCCCGGGCCCCGTGCACATCGACGTTCCCTACGACCTCTGGATTCGCACCGCCGACGTCGAGGTGCCGGAGCCCGAGGAGCGCTCGCGGCAACTGAACTGGCGCACGCCCGGGTCGCCGGAGGCGGTCGCCCGCGCCCTGGAGATGCTGCTGAAGGCGAAGCGCCCGCTGATCCTCGCCGGCGGCGGCGTGGTCTCATCCGACGCCACCGAGCCGCTCCAGCGGTTCGCCGAGCACGTCAACGTCCCCGTCTACACGACGTTCATGGGCAAGGGCGCACTCTCGGCGAAGCACCCGCTCCACCTCGGGATCGCCGGCTGCTGGGGCGAGTATCCCGCATCCGAGGCGGCAAAGAATGCCGACGTGATCCTCGCGATCGGGTGCCGCTTCTCCGACATCCACTGCTCCTCGTGGGTTCCCGGCTACACGTACAACATCCCGCCGACGAAGCTGATCCACGTCGACCTCGATCCGCAGGAGATCGGACGGAACTACCCGACCGAGCTCGGGATCGTCGGCGACGCGCGCTCCGTGCTCGAGCAGCTGATGGAGCTCGCCGGCCGCGACCCGAAGCGGGAGCGCTCGCCCTGGCACGACCAGGTCGAAGGGTGGAAGGAGGAGTGGTCGAACTTCATCGAGCCGGAGAAAGCCTCTGACGAGACGCCGATCGACCCGCGCCGCGTGGTGGCGGAGCTGCGCAGGGCGGCGCCGGACGACACGCTGATGATCACCGATACCGGAAACCACCAGACGTGGATGGAGCAGTACTGGGACGCCTACGAGCCGCGGTCGGTCTTCACGCCTGGCGGCTTCGCAGGGATGGGCTTCGGCACGTGCGGCGTGCTCGGGCTGAAGCTCGCCCGCCCCGACCGCCCGGCGGTCTGCATAACGAGCGACGGCAGCTTCATGATGTTCCCGGGCTCCGTCGCGACCGCCGTCGAGCACGACATCCCTGCGGTCTGGGTGATCTTCAACAACTACACAATCGGCGTCATCCGCGACCTCCAGCGCTTCTACATGGACAACCGCGAGATCGGCACGAGCTTCATGAAGCACTCGACTGGGGAGTTCTGGAACCCGGACTTCGCCGCGATGGCCCAGGCTATGGGCGCAGGTGCGGTGTCGGTCGACCAGCCGGGCGACCTCGCGGACGCGTTCGACACCGCGTTGAAGTCGGCCGGGCCGTTCGTCGTCGACGTGAAGGTGAATCGGGACACGGCCGTCCCGCTGATCGGCACCTGGCAGTTCCCGCCGATCACTCAGGCCGAGCCCACCTTCGGCTCGAGGACGCTGGTCAGCTGACCGGGCTCCGCTACTTCCCGTTCTCGGCGATCGTCGGGCAGGAGCGCCTCACGCAGACGCTCCTGCTCAACGCCCTCACCCCGCGTGTCGGCGGCGTCCTGATCAAAGGCCCGAGCGGGACGGGGAAATCGACGGCGGTGCGCGGGCTCGCGGAGCTGCTACCCGAGATCGAGGTCGTGGCGGACTGCCCGTTCTCGTGTAGTCCGACGGAGCCGTGCGAGACGTGCGCCGAGCGGGTCTCGCGCGGCGAGAAGCTGCCCGTCGTCCGTCGCCGGCGGCGAATCGTCGACCTTCCCCTGAACGCGACCGAGGACCGCGTGGCTGGTTCAGTGGACGTGGCCAGAGCGCTCGCGTCCGGCGAGCAGGCGCTCGAGCCTGGGTTGCTGGCCGAGGCGAACCGGGGGATCCTCTACGTCGACGAGATCAACCTGCTCGACGATCACCTGACGGACGTCCTGCTCGACGCGGCCGCGCTCGGGGTCAACGTCGTCGAGCGCGAAGGTGTGTCGATCTCGCATCCCGCCCGCTTCCTGCTCGTCGGCACGATGAACGAGGACGAGGGCGAGCTGCGACCGCAGATCGCCGACCGGCTCGGCCTCGAGGTGGACGTCGAGGCGCTGACGGAGCCGGCGGCGCGGGCCGAGGTCATTCGTCGGCGCGAGGCGTTCTCGGCCGATCCGGAGGGCTTTCGAGCCGAGTGGGCCGGCGTCCAGACGGAGCTCGCCGAGCGAATCGCCGGTGCCGAGGCGCGACTTCCGATGGTGCGGCTCGCCGAGCCCCTCTACGCCGCAGTCGGCCAGGTTGTCGTGCGCTCCGGCGTCGAGAGCCATCGGGCCGACATCGCGATCGTGGAGTGCGCGAAGGCGGCGGCCGCGCTCGACGGCCGCGGCAAGGCGACCGCCGACGATGTGCTTGCGGCGGCCGAGCTCGCCCTCGGGCACCGGCTCGCGGTCGACCCGTTCGGCCCTGCGCCCCGAGCCGACCCGCCCCTGCTCCGGCGGCTGCTCGACGAGGCGCTCGAAGTCGAGGTGAAGCCAAAAAAAGCAGCGGGCCGGGTGAGGTAGGGCCCGAGCTCGAGTCCGGAGCGGACTCCGCCCCGGAGGTCGAGCCGCTCCGAGTGGATCCGGCCGCCGTGTTCGCCGGTCATCGGCGACGCGACCGCGTGGAGCGAGCGCGGCTCGGCCGGCGCGCCCGCTCCTTCGTTGGCCGCCGGCGCGGCAAATACACGCGGCATCGTCTGGCAGTCCCGAATGACCGCGACGTTGCCGTCGACGCGACCCTGCGCGCCACGGCGATTCGCACCGGGCGGCGGCCGCTGGCGGTGCGCCCGGAGGACCTCCGGCGGCGTGTCCGGGAGCACCGTTCGCCCTTCAGTATCTGCTTCGTCGTCGACAACAGCTGGTCGGTGCATGCCGAGCGGATGGTCGAGAAGGTGAAGGGCGTCGTCTTCGAGTTGCTCGACGACGCGACGAGACGCGGGGACAAGGTGGCGCTCGTCGCCTTCAAGGGCGGCATTCCCGAGGGGACGGTCGTCCTCCCGCCCACCCGAAGCTGCGTGCGTGCTCGACGCCGACTCGAGGAAATCCCGCTCAGCGGCCAGACGCCGCTGGCGGACGCGCTGCGCCGGGCGCACCGGCTGCTCAGAGGCGAGCTCGTCCGGCACCCGAACGCAGTTCCCCTGCTCGTGCTCGTCAGCGACGGGCTGCCGACCGTCCCGCTCCGGCCGGGCGGAAACCCGGTCGCTGACGCGCTCACGGAGGCAAGGGCGCTCCGCCGTGCGCGGATCGGCTGTGTCGTCGCCGAGGTGCCCTCGACCACCGACGGGCACGCCGCCGCGCTCGCCGAGGCCGCCGCCGGCCTTCGGCTCCCGCTGGCGGAGCTCGCCGCGGGCCTGATGCTCGGCGCAGTGGAGGCGGGCGCGTGAACGCGGCGTTCGCCGAGGCGCTGGCTGACCCGCGAATCGGAGCCGCCGACGAGGACGACCTCGCCGCCGAGGCGGCGCGCTGGGACGAAGTCGAGATCGAGGCCGGTCCGGACGAGCTCGACGACGTCCGCCGCGGCCGGCCGATCGAGTGGGCGACTCTGACCGTGACCCACGGGCAGGTGCTCGACGCCTTCCGTGACTACTGCCGCGACGAGCTCGACGACGTGGAGGTGATCGAGTCGACGCCGAGCCGACTCGCCTTCGGGTGGCGGCGCGAGCGGAGCACGATCGAGCTTCGCGCCGGGTACCTCTTCTGCGGGCGCCTGGCGGTCGACGGCCCGACGCTCCTCCTCGCACCGATCGGCCCGAAGACGACTGAGCGCTTTCTCGATGACGAGACCCTCCGTGCCCGCGTCGCCGTCCTCGACCTCGAACGTCTGGAGAAGATCGCAGCCGTCCGTTCGAGCGTCTTCGTCTACTTCGAGTGGTTCCTGCGCGACGCCTACGGCGTCAAGGTCGTGCCCGAGCAGAGCTTCACGACGGGCCTCGTCGAACGCGGGATCATCTCCCTCGGCATGGGCTGAGCAGGCGAGGCAGACGCTCTTCGCACTCCATACCCCCACCCATGGGGCTGGGGGTGAACCCCTTTCCCCTACCGGCGAGGATACGTGCCCTGGCGATACGCGTGTGTGCCGGAAGCGGGCCGATTCTCCGGCGCCCGGCGCCGACGCGCTAGAGGAGCCGGATCAGTGCGGCGGTCGTCGCCGCGACCACGACCACCACCAGGAGCGGCGCGCGCAGGGCGATCGCGATCGCGCCGGCGCCGAGGCCGGCAAGGCGCGGGTCGGTGACGATCTGGCGCTCGCCGCCGACTGTCTGTGTGACGACGAGCGCCGCGAGCACGGCGGCAGCGAGCAACGCCACCGGGCCGGAGAGCCATCCCGGCAGCTCTCGCCGGCCGAGCAGGACCGGGCCCGTCGCCTTGAACGCGATCGTCGCTGCGCCGACCGCAAGCACGCAGAGCCAGACCGGGCTCACCGGCGCACCCCGACGAGACACGCCGCCGCGCCGGCGACGATCGGCACGCCGGCCGGGGTGAACGGGATCAGGACGAGCGCGATCCCGCCGCCGAGGAGGGCCGCGGTCACCTGCAGACGACCGTTGAGTTGGGGCACGAGCAGGGCGAGGAAGAGCGCCGGGAATGCGGCGTCGAGCCCGAGGCGGTTCGCATCGCCGATCGCGTTCCCGAGCACCACGCCGACGGCCGTCCCGCTGTTCCAGGCGACATACAGGAGCGCACCCGCGCCGAGCAGCACGCGCACGTCGAAGCCGCCGCGGCGCTTGAGTGCGACCGCCCAGGACTCGTCGACGATCAGCTGCGCCTGGAGCAGCCGCCTCCCGACCTGCCCCTCGAACGACCGCGCGACCGAGATCCCGATCGGCATGTAGCGGGCGTTCAGCATCACCGCGGCGACGATCGCCGCCGCCGCGGCGCCGCCGTCGTTGAGGAGCGACGCGACGGCGAACTGCGCCGAGCCGCCGAACGTCGTCGCCGACATGACGATCGGCGCCGCCCACCCCATCCCGGCGGTGCGGGCGAGCACGCCGTACGAGAGCCCGAACACGAACGCGGCGACCCCGATCGGCGCGATCGCCCGCGCGCCCTCGAGGTAGCGCTCCCTCACGGAGCGCTCGGCGCCGTCACGCCGCGGTTGATCCGCTCGGCCGTCATCGCTGCGCACAACGCGAAGAGCACGGCCCCCGAGCCTGCGATCAGCCACAGCGTCGTCGTGAACGTGCCGGTGGCGTCGCGCGCGGCCCCGAGGACGAGCGGCGCGATCGCACCGATCGTGTAGCCGACTCCCAGCATCATCCCGGCGATCGCGCCGACGTCGGCGGGGCGGTGACCGACGTCGACCGGCAGGGTCATCACGAGCGGGAACATGGCCCCGGTGCAGAGTCCTGCGGTTACCGCCCAGACCCACGCGCCGCCCGGCAGTGCGGCAAACCCCGCGCAACTCGCGGCGAGCGCGGAGCTGAAGAGCACGAGGTACAGTCGGCGCGAGCCGCGCCGATCGGCGATCCACGGAATGATCATCGTCGTCACCAGGGCCGCGATGTTGAGAACGGCGAGCAATGCGCCCGCCTTCCCGTCGCTCCAGCCGCGCTCGACATAGGCGTCCGGGAGCCAGTTGTTCAGTCCGTAGAAGAGACACGCCATCGAGCCGAAGATCCCGACCAGACGCCAGGAGAGACTGCTCCGCCACGGCAGGCGGACGCGCGTCACCGCCGCCCGCCGGTGGGCCGGCTCGTCCCGGGTCAGCCACCACCAGGCGACAACCAGGAGGCACGTCGCGATCGAGAACGCGGCGAGCGACCAGCGCCAGCTGCCGGCCGCGTGAGCGATCGGAACGGCAAGCGCGGAGGAGATCGCGGAGCCGATGTTGATCCCGAGCACGTAGAGCCCCGTGGCGAACGCCGGCCGGTCCGCAAAGCGTTCCTTGACCGCCACCGGCATCAGCGCCTGGGCGAAGCCGAGGCCGAGACCGACGCCGAAGGTGAGCGCGATCACGCCGGCCGCTCCCGGCGCAGCGGCGCGGGCGATCCCGAACCCGCCGATCAGGGCGAGGCAGGCGGCAATCGCGAGCCTCGAGCCGTACCGGCGCGTCAGCGCAGGTGCCGGCAGCGCGAAGACTCCCATACAAAGCACGGGAATCGTCCCGAGCAGCCCGGCGACTGCGTGCGAGACTTCGAGGTCGTCCTGGATTGCCGGGATCAACGGCCCCACGCCGACGATCGGCGGGCGCAGTGCGAGGCCGGCGAGGAAGAGGCCGGCAAGCAGCGCGAGGCCGTGGCGCCTCACCGCACCGTCACCACGTCTGCCGCGTGATCCGCAGGATCAGCGGCGCAATCGCGAGCCCGATCAGCGGGTCGGCGACCTGCTTGCCGAGCGCGACCTGCGCGTGCCCCTGCCCCCCGCCCACCGCCGTCAGGCGGCGGCGACCGGGTTCGTCAGGCTGCCGAGCCCCTCGATCTCGATCGTGATCTCGTCGCCGGGCTGCATGAACGCCGGCGGGTCGCGGAAGGCGCCGACACCGGCCGGCGTCCCCGTCGCGATCAGGTCGCCCGGTTCGAGCGTGATCGTCCGCGTGATGAACGCGATCAGGTCGGCGACGCCGAAGACCATCTTCGCCGTCGTCGACTCCTGCCTCGTCTCGCCGTTGAGAACGGCCCGGATCGCGAGATTCTGCGGATCCGGGATCTCGTCGCGCTGGACGAGCCGCGGGCCGACTGGGCAGAAGGTATCCGGAGACTTGCCACGCGTCCACTGGCCGTCGGCGAACTGGAGATCGCGGGCCGAGACGTCGTTGAGGCAGATGTAGCCGGCGACGGCCTCGAGCGCGTTCTCGACCGAGACGTCGCGCACGCGCGACCCGATCACGACGCCGAGCTCGGCCTCGTAGTCGCACTTCGTCACGATCGGCGGGATCACGATCGGCTCACCCGGCCCGATCAGGGCGTTCTCCCACTTCGCGAAGAGCAGCGGCGCCTCCGGCAGCGGCACGCCCTGCTCCTCGGCGTGGTCCCGGTAGTTGAGCCCGACGCAGACGATCTTGCCGGGGCGGTCGATCGGGAGCATCGCTCGGAGCCTATCCGGCGGGCAGCAGTACGACGTGCACCTCCCGCGGGCCGTGGACGCCGACGGCGAGCTTCTGCTCGATGTCTGCGCTGCGGCTCGGGCCGGTGACGATCGCGAGCGCACTCGGGAGCTCTCCGCCGAGCACCGCGAAGAGCTCGTCGAGGCCCGGCAGGATCCGGTCCTCTGCCAGGAGCGTGACGTGAACGTCCGGGAGAAGCGAGTTGCGGCGCGGCTCGTCCGGCGAGGCGGCGAGCACGACCGAGCCCGTGTCCGCCAGCCCGTAGAGCGCGGTCGAGACGCCTGCGCCCTCGAGCTCCGGTTGCACGCCCCGGTGGACGCGGCAGCCGACCGCCTCCGCGTTCGCGACAAAGTCGTCGACGAGGCTGACGCCTTCGGCGTCACCAGATCGCCTCGCACCAAGACCGACAGCTTCGCCTTCGCCTTCGTACCCGGCTTGGTCTCTCACCCGCGCCGGTCCCGGTACCGTCGCCCGAACCGCGGCAGCGCGCGGCCGCGCGCCCAGACGCGACCGGGCCCGAGCAGCCCGCCGAGCGGCTGCCCGAGACGCGCCAGGCTCGTCGTGAGGCGGTAGCCGAGCGGCCGCGACCACGCGAGCGACCAGAGCGTGAACCCGACCCGCTCGAGCCACGGCGCGACCCGCTCGGCGACGAGATCGCGCCGCAGGTCGAGCAGCAGCTCGTGCAGCGGGATCTTGACCGGGCACGCGTCGGTGCAGGCTCCGCAGAGAGACGACGCATGCGGAAGCGAGGGCGCCTGCTCGAGCCCGACGAGCAGCGGCAGCAGCACGGCGCCCATCGGCCCCGAATACACCGAGCTGTAGGCCGCACCTCCGGTCTTCCGGTAGACGGGGCACACGTTCAGGCAGGCGCCGCAGCGGATGCACGCGAGCATCTCCCGGTACCGGCCGCGCAGCAGGTTGGTGCGGCCGTTGTCGAGGATCACCACGTGCTGCTCCTCCGGGCCGTCGTCCTCGCCCGGTCGGCGCGGCCCTGTCAGCAGGGTCGTGTAGACGGACAGCTTCTGGCCCGTGCCCGAGCGGGCGAGCAGCTTCAACAGCACGGCGAGATCGGCGGTCGAAGGGACGAGCCGCTCCATCCCGAGCAGCGCGACGTGCACCGGCGGGAGCGAGGTGACGAGCCGCGCGTTGCCCTCGTTCGTGACCAGGCAGATCGACCCCGTCTCCGAGACACCGAAGTTGGCGCCCGTGATCCCGACCTCGGCCTGCAGGAAGGTCTCGCGCAGCTGCATGCGCGCCGCGTTCGTCAGCGCCTCGAGCTCGGGAGGCACCGGCTCGCCGCCCGCGCCCGAGAGCAGCTCCGCGACGTCGTCGGCGGTCTTCTCGATCGCGGGCGCGAGGATGTGCACCGGATGCTCCCCGGCAAGCTGGAGGATGTACTCGCCGAGATCGGTCTCCACGGGACGCACGCCGACCGCCTCGAGTGCCTCGTTCAGGCCCATCTCCTCGGAGACCATCGACTTCGACTTCGCCGCGAGCTTCGCGCCGCGGCGCCGACAGACGTCCGCGACGTACTCCCTGGCCTCGGCCGCCGTCCGCGCGAAGAAGACGTGGCCACCACGCGACTCGAGCGCGGCCGTGAAGCGGGCGACGTGGGTGTCGAGATCGTCGACCACCGCCATTCGGATCGCGTGCGCGCGCTCCCTCAGCTCCTCGACGTCAGCCAGCTCCGCCCAGGCCGCGACCCGGTTCGTCCGCAGGCGGTTCGTCGCCTGGTCGAGCGCACCCTGGATCCGCGCGTCGCCCAGCTTGCCGCGCGCGACCTCCCGAAAGTGCGGCGACGGCTGCGCGAGCTCAGTCACGCGCGCCCCGCGCGAGCGCGCTCGCGAGGTGGACGACCTGGGCCGGCCCACCCAGGCGCTCGGCGCGCCCGCGCAGGTGCATCAGGCACCCCGGGTCGGCGGTGACGATCGCCGCTCCCTCCGCCCCGGCGAGCTTGTCGTCGGCCATCGCGAGCGAGACCTCCGGCTGGCGGACCGAGAAAGTGCCGCCGAAGCCGCAGCAGAGGTCGGGCCGCGCGAACGGGACTAGCTCGGCGCCGGAGGCGCGGAGCAGCCGGCGCGGCTGCGCCGAGATGCGGAGCTCGCGCAGCATGTGGCAGGAGTCGTGGTAGGCGAGCCGGCGTCCCTCGTTCCGCGGCACCGGCCGGAAGCCCGCGTGGACGAGGAAGGCCGAGAGCTCCCAGACCTCGAAGGGCTCGACGCCGACGAGCCCCGGCAGGTAGTGCGAGGCCATCGTTGCGCATGATCCCGAAGGGGCGACGATCGCCAGGTCGCGCGAGAACGCCCTGACGAACGTCCGGGCGACGCGGCGGGCGGCCGCGTGGTGCCCGGAGTTGAACGCCGGCTGACCACAGCAGACCTGGCCCCGCGGAAACTCGACCTCGAACCCGGCCTGCCGGAGCAGCGATTCGGCGTCGGCAACCGCCCGAGGGAAAGCGAGGTCGCCGAGACAGGTCGCGAAGAGCTGGACCGCCGGCATGCCCAGACTCTAGTTCCGGATCCCGGAGTCCCTCAGGGCGCGGAGCATCTCGGGCCAGACCTCGCGGTGCGCCGCGACGTGCTCGTCGATCTTGTCCCGGCGGACCCGGATGACGAATGCACTGCGCGGCTCACTTCGTCTCGTACGCGCTCTCGACCGCCGAGGTGCCGCGCTCCGCCGCCAACCGCTCCGCGTACCCGCCGCCCCTGAACGCCCCGACGGGGTCCGCCTCCAACCCGCGCTCCGTGCGCCAGCGCGCGAGCAGCGGCCGGACGTCCGCCTCGAACGCGTCGAGCAGGATTCGGTGGGCGCCGAGCACGTCCCCGGCGAGCTGCGCCTCGGCGACGCGCGCCTCGTCGACGAGCAGGGCTTTCGCATACGCCGTCTGGATGTTCATCACCGACTGGATCATCGCGTCGATCTTGCCCTCGACGTTGTGCGACTGGTCGATCATGAAGGCGACGTCGTCCGCGCCGCCGAGCGCGATCTCGCGCATGATCCGGAACAGCTCGAACGGTTCGATCGAGCCGACGATCAGGTCGTCGTCGGCGTATTTGCGGTTGTTGAAGTGAAAGCCGCCGAGCAGGCCTTCCGCGAGGAGGACGGCGACGATCTGCTCGATGTTCGTCCCCTGCGGGTGGTGGCCGGTGTCGACGAGCACCTGCGCCTGCGGGCCGAGCCGCCGGCAGGCGAGCGCTGCGGTCCCCCAGTCGGGAAGGTCGGTGCTGTAGAAAGCCGGCTCGAAGAACTTGTACTCGACGAGCAGGCGCACCCCGGCCGGCAGCGCCCCATAGACCTGCTCCAGCCCCTCGAGCAGCCGGACGTGTCGGGCGCGGAGGTCGTCCTGGCCCGGGT
>JBKOVL010000192.1:0-8435 GCA_046723895.1 Actinomycetota bacterium
GCTCCGTGTCCGAGCTCGACGACAGCTTCACGTAGACCTCGTCGCGCAGCTCGGACGCGTTGACGAGGTTGCCGTTGTGGCCGACGGCGACCGTCCGCGCGCTGCCGTGCTGGACGATCGGCTGCGCGTTCGCCCACTTCACGCCGCCGGCCGTGAGCTGCTCGCGGAGCTCGGAGGCGTTGACGAGGTTGCCGTTGTGGCCGAGTGCGACCGTTCGTGCGCTGCCGTGCTGGAGGATGGGCTGCGAGTTCGCCCAGTGCCCCGCCCCCGTCGTCGAGTAGCGGTTGTGGCCGATCGCGAGCTGGCCGGTCAGCGCGCGGACGTTCTGCTCGTTGAAGACCTGGGCGACGAGCCCGAGGTCGCGCAGGACCGTCAGCCGGCCGTCGTCGGAGACCGCGATCCCGGCCGATTCCTGGCCCCGGTGCTGGAGCGCGTGCAGGCCGAAATGCGCGAGCCGAGCGACGTCGCGATCCGGAGCGCAGATGCCGAGCACGCCGCACATTCAGAGCCCGTATGCCCTCCCCAGATCGCCGAGCTGTATGCCGAGCAGCGCGTCGCCGCCGACGACGCCGAGCTCGCGCAACGGGCCGCCGTGGAGACGCCAGACGTCCTCGCGGGCGCAGGCGATCACCACCTGCCCGCCGCCTTCGGCGAACCAGGCGTTCGCGGGCAGATCGAGCTCGGCGCCGACGCCGCTCCACAACGCGGCCTCGGCGAGCGTGACCGCGAGGCCGCCGTCGGAGACGTCGTGGGCGAGCGAGAGCAGCGGAGCGGCTCGCCAGAGGAGCTCGACCAGGCGCGCCTCGGCGCCCAGGTCGAGGGGCGCCGTCGGCTCGGCGGGCCCCGCGAGCAGGACGACGTCCCCCTCGCGCCACCGGTTCGGAACGAGGCGAACGTCGGGGACGAGGCCGACGCAGCCGACGACCGGCGTCGGGGGGATCGCGCGGCCGCTGGTCTCGTTGTACAGCGAGACGTTGCCGGAGACGACCGGGACGCCGAGCGCTTCCGCGGCGAGGGCCATCCCCTCGATCGACTCCGAGAGCTCCCACGCGACCTGTGGCCTCTCCGGATTGCCGAAGTTGAGGCAGTCGGTCAGGCCGAGCGGCTCACCGCCGGCGCACGCCACGTTGCGCGCCGCCTCCAGCACGGCGAGCGCGCCAGCGGTTCGCGGTGCGAGCGCGGCAGTATTGCGCGGCCCGTCGAGTGACACTGCGAGGCCCCGCAGCGAGGGTCGTAGCCGCAGCACGGCCGCGTCGAGTCCCGGGCGGCGGACCGTACGCGAGCCGACGAGGTGGTCGAACCGCTCGTAGATCCAGCGCCGGCTGCGGATGTTCGGGGAGGCGAGCAGCTCGAGCAGGTCGGGGGCTGAGGGCGCCGGCGGCCCGGGAGGAGCCGCGTGCGGGACCGGCTCGACCCTGTAGCGCGGCGCCTCCTCGGTGAGCAGGTGAGCCGGGATCTCGGCAAGCGTCTCGCCTCCGTGGAACGCGCGCAGCTCGCCGGTGTCCGTCACCTCGCCGATCGGCGTACAGTTGAGCTCCCACCTCGCGCAGACCTCCTCGACCGTCTCCAGGAACGCGGGCCGGACGACGGCGACCATCCGCTCCTGGCTCTCCGAGATCATGATCTCCCAAGGCTCGAGATCCTCGCGGAGCGGCACGCGGTCGAGGTGGACGTCGACCCCGGCGCCGTCGCGCGCCATCTCGGCGAGCGCGGAGGCGAGCCCGGCGGCGCCGCAATCCTGCAGCGACTCGACCAGGCCGCGCTCGACGAGCTCGACCGAGACCTCGATCAGCTTCTTCCCGGTGAACGGGTCGCCGATCTGGACGGAGGGCCGCTTCTCCGCGGCACCCTCGCCGAGCTCTTGGCTCGCGAGCACGCTCGCGCCGCCGATCCCGTCACGGCCCGTGGTCGCACCGTAGAGGACGACGAGGTGGCCGGCCGTTCCCGCGCTCGCGCGCGTGACGCGGTCGGAGGGCAGTAGCCCCACGCACATCGCGTTGACGAGGCAGTTGTCGGCGTATGCCCCGTCGAAGACGGCCTCGCCGCCGACTGTGGCCACCCCGACGGAGTTGCCGTAGGCGCCGATCCCGGCGACGGCGCGGTCGAAGGCGTGGCCCGGCTCGCCGAACCGGAGCCCGTCGAGGAGCGCGACCGGCCGCGCGCCCATGGCAACGATGTCGCGCAGGATCCCGCCGACCCCGGTCGCCGCGCCCTGGAACGGCTCGACCGCGGAGGGGTGGTTGTGGCTCTCGACCTTGAAGGCGACCGCCTCGCCCTCGCCGAGGTCGATCACGCCCGCGTTCCCGCCCGGGCCCTGGAGGACGCGCTCCCCGCCGCTTGGCAACCGGTGGAGCAGCAGCGCCGAATGCTTGTAGCCGCAGTGCTCCGACCAGAGCAGCGAGAAGACGGCGAGCTCGAAGGGGTTCGGCCCACGCTCGAGCAGCTCGCAGATACGGTCGAACTCCCCGTCCGTGAGACCGAGCGCTCGGTGGAGCGGCTGTTCCGCGACCTGCGTCAGAGAGGGCATGCTAACCGGGAAGGCGGTCGACCTGAGCGGCGTTAGTCAAGAGGCGATGACGCGCTCCTACGGCCCGTTGCTCTTCTTTCTGGCAGCGATCTGGGGCGCCTCGTACCTCTTCATCAAGGTCGGCGTTCGCGACTTCGAGCCGAGCTTCTTCGTCACGCTGCGCCTCCTGATCGGCGGCGCGCTGCTCTTCGCCTTCCTCGCCGCCCGCGAGGGCGGGCGCGAGGCGCTTACGTCCGTGCGGGCCACGTGGCGCGAAGGCCTGATCTTGGAGACGATCAACGGCGCGCTCCCGTTCACGCTGATTGCGTGGGGCGAGACGCACATCGACTCGGGCGTTGCCGCGATCGCCAACGCGTCCGTGCCGATCTTCGTGGCGCTGCTCGCGATCAGGTTCAGCCCGGGCGAGCGCTCGACCGGCTCGAAGCTCGCCGGCATCTTCATCGGCCTTGCCGGTGTCGGCGTGCTCGCCGGCGTGCACCCGAACGGCGGAGCCTGGACGGTCGTCGGGACGCTCGCCGTCGTCCTCGCCTCCTTCTGCTACGCGTGCGGTGGCCTTTACGGCCAGCGGGCAGTCGGGCACCAGCCCGGGCCGGTGCTCGCGAGGTCGTCGATGCTCTACGGCGCGCTCGTCCTGCTCCCGCTCGCGCTCTTCCAGCTTCCCGACCACGCGCCCGGCTGGAAGGCGGTCGCCTCGCTGCTGGCGCTCGCCGTCGGCGGGACGGCGATCGCCCAGCTCGTCCTCCTCCGAATGCTGCGCCTCTTCGGCGCCGCCCGTGTCTTGCTCGTCAACTACCTGATCCCGGTGACCGCGCTCGTCTACGGCGCGGCGATCCTCGACGAGCCGCTGCGGCCGTCGATGCTCGGCGGCCTCGGCCTGATCCTGGGCGGGGTCGCGCTCGGCTCCGGCGTCTGGGGGCCGATCCGCCGGAAGGCGGCCCTCGAATCCTCGACGTGACAGACGAAGCCGAGGACAAAGGCGACAGCGAAGCCGGCGGTCTTGGCGCGAGGCGATGTCGTGACGCCGCAGGCCTCAACCTCCGCCGCGCGGCACCGGAGGACGCGGACTTCCTCGTCGGCCTCCTGACCCACGAGGAGGTGGAGCCGTACCTCGCCGCGGTCCGGGCCAAGGGCCGCGACGCCGTGCTCGCGGAGATCGAGCGCTCCGAGCGCGAGCCGGAACAGTTCGGCCTGTTCGTGATCGAGATCGACGGTCGGCCGGCCGGGACAATGCATTTCGAGGTCGGCAACCGGCGCAACCGGATCGCGCGCCTCGGCGGCCTCGCGATCCAGCCCGAGTTCCGCGGGCGTGGGATCGGCGACGAGGCCGCGCGGGCCTTCCAGCGGCACCTGTTCGAGGACCTCGGGTTCCACCGGCTCGAGCTCGAGATCTACAGTTTCAACGAGCGCGCGCTGCGCCATGCGGAGCGGTGCGGCTTCGTCCGCGAAGGCGTGAAAAGAAGGGCGTACTGGCGGCACGGCGACTGGGTCGACGGCGTCCTCTACGGGCTGCTCCCGGAGGACCTCTAGTCTCGCCCGAGCGCCCAGGCCACGGCCCGCGCGGTCTCGTCCGGCGTCCCGCCCGCCTCGATCCTCAGGGCCTCGTCCGGCCCCGGCGGCTCGAGCGTCGCGAGTTGGCTGTCGAGCAGCGACGTCGGCATGTAGTGGCCTTTGCGGGCGGCGAGGCGGGCTCGGACCACCTCGGGAGGCGCGTCGAGGAAGACGAAGACGACGTTGCCCGGAGCGGCGTTCGCGAGCACCTCGCGGTGCCGTGCGCGCAGCGCGGAGCACGCGACGACCGCGCCGCCGGCCGCCTCCCACTCGCGCATGCGCCGCGCGAGGTCGCGCAGCCAGGGCTCGCGGTCGGCCTCGCTCAGCGCGATGCCGGCCGCCATCTTCTTCCGGTTCGCCTCGGAATGGAACGTGTCCCCGTCGTGGAACGGGAGGCCGAGCTCGTCTGCGACCAGCTCCCCCACGGTGGTCTTGCCGACGCCGGCGACCCCCATGACGACGACCAGCATGCAGAACGAGTCTAGGTCGACCTGCTTTCATCTGTATAGTCGCGTCTGCGAGCGGGCGAATCCCGCTCACATCGAGAGAGGCTGAGGGACCGGCCCTGTGACGCCTCGGCAACCTGCTCACACCGAGCAAGGTGCCAAACCCGGCGAGCCGCAAGGCTCGAGGATGTCGAGCGAAAGGAGAATCCGTTGCCCGCCACCGCACTCCGTTGCCGTAACTGTGAGACCGACCACGCCCTCGAGGCAATCGGCGTCTGCCCTCGCTGCTGGGGCCCGCTCGACCCGGTCTACGACCGCCGGGAGCTCGCGCGGCGTGTCACCCGCGAGCGGATCGCCGACGGCCCGCCCTCGATCTGGCGCTACGCCGACCTGCTCCCCGTCGCCCCGCCCGAGGAGCCGCGCCTCGCACCGGGTCTGACCCCGCTCGTCCGCGTCGACCGGCTCGCCGAGCAGGTCGGCGTCCGCGAGCTCTGGCTGAAGCTCGACACGGCAAATCCGACGCACTCGTTCAAGGACCGGGTGGTGGCCGTCGCCACCGCGAAGGCGCAGGAGCTCGGGCTGACGACGCTCGCCTGCTCCTCGACCGGCAACCTCGCCAACGCCGTCGCCGCCCGCGCGGCGGCGGAGGGCCTGGAGGCCGTCGTGTTCTGCCCGGCAGACCTCGAGCCGGAGAAGTTGACGGCGACCGCGGCGTACGGCGCCACGCTCTACGCGGTTGCCGGCACTTACGACGACTGCAATCGGATCACGATCGAGCTGTCCTGGGAGCTCCCATGGGCGTTCCTGAACGTCGGCCTCCGCAGCTACTACGCCGAGGGCTCGAAGACGCTCGCGTACGAGATCGCCGAGCAGCTCGGCTGGCAGACTCCCGACGTCGTCGTGTCGCCGATCGCGTCCGGCTCGCTGTACACGAAGCTCAACCAGGCGTTCGCCGAGCTGGTCGAGCTCGGCCTCGCCGAGGGCGCGCTGCCGCGGCTCGTCGGCGGCCAGGCCGAGGGGTGCGCACCGGTCGCGACCGCATTCGAGGACGGCGGGCCGGTCCGCCCGGTCCGGCCGGCGACGGTCGTGCGGTCGCTGGCGATCGGCAGCCCTGCAGACGGCGATCTCGCCGTCGCCACCGCCCGGGCGACGGGAGGCGCCATCCATTCCGTCGCCGAGGATGCGGTCGGCGAGTGCATGGCGCTGCTCGCCGAGACCTCCGGCGTCTTCGGCGAGACCGCCGCCGGAGTGACCCTCGGTGCGCTTCGGGCCGCGGTCGCCGCGGGCCAGGTCGGGCCCGAGGACCGCATCGTGCTGCTCGTCACCGGCGACGGCCTGAAGACGCCTGGGCCGGTCGCCTACCGCTACCGGCCGGTCGAGATCGAGGCCGACGCGGACGCGCTGCTCGAGCGCCTGCAGGCCGCCTGACGAGACGCTACTTCCCAAATGGAAGCAGCTTTACTTTTTGAAGTTGTTTCGCTAGCCTGCCGCCTATGACCGGACGCGCATCCTCCCTCTCCCGAGCGCGCGTCTCCATGCCGACCGGGAGCGGGTGTCCGTTCGGCGCCCGTGCCCGCGGCTGAGCGGCGGGAGCGCGCTCAGGCGCAGCCGAAGGAGACGATGGCCACTCGAGCCACATCGACGCGTCTCGCTCCCAACCCGCCGCCCGACTGGGAGCTCGTCTACAAGCGCAACCCGGTCGAGCGGATCAAGCGGGACAAGAGCCCGCTCGGGATCCTCGACGAGCTGCCCGTGCTGATCGCCGCGGGCTACGAGCGCGTCGCCGAGGAGGACATCGTCCGGATGAAGTGGTGGGGGCTCTACCACGACAAGCCGAAGATCGGGACGTTCATGCTGCGGATCAAGTTGCCGGGCGGCAAGGTCTCGCCGGCCGGCCTGCGGGCGATCGGCGAGATCTCGAACCGCTTCGGGCGAGGCGAGGGCGAGCTGTCGACGCGGCAGAACGTCCAGCTCCACTGGCTCGAGCTCGGCGCGCTCCCCGAGGTCTTCGACCGGCTCCACGCCGCCGGCCTCACGTCCGCGGGCGGCTGCGGCGACGCCGTGCGCAACATCACCGGCTGCCCGGTCGCGGGTCTGGACGGACACGAGCTCTTCGACACGCAGCCGGTGGTCGACGAGGCGGCCGCCTTCTTCTACGGCAACCCCGAGTACTCGAACCTGCCGCGCAAGCACAAGATCACGATCGCCGCGTGCGCCCACCACTGCAACGCGCCCGAGATCAACTGCATCGCGCTCGTCGGCGCCGTGAGCGAAGGGGTCGAGGGCTTCGGGGTCCGGGTCGGCGGCGGGCTCTCGTCCGTCCCCCGGATCGCACTCGACCTCGGCGTCTTCGTGCCGAAGGAGGAGGCGGTCGACGTGCTCCGCGCGCTGCTCGACGCCTGGAAGGAGGACCTCCGCTACCGGGTCTCGCGCGTGAAGGCGCGGATGAAGTTCATGGTCGACGACTACGGGCCGGAGGGGATGCGGGCAGAGGTCGAGCGTCGCCTCGGCCGCCGGCTCACCGACTTCGAGGCGCCACTGCCTGACACGCTGGGCGACCATATCGGCGTTCACCCGCAGAAGCAGCCCGGTCTCGCCTACGTCGGCGTTCCCGTCCACCTCGGGCTCGTCTCCGGCGACCGGCTGCTCGCGGTCGCTGATCTCGCCGAGAGCCTCGGCGGCGACATCCGCCTGACACGGCAGCAGAACCTCGTCGTCACGAATGTCCCGGAGGCGCAGGTCGAGCAGACTGTCGCCGAGCTCGCGGAGATCGGGTACCCGCTCGAGGCGAACCGCGTTCGCGCGACCTCGATCGCGTGCACGGGTGAGCCGCACTGCAACTTCTCCGTCACGGAGACGAAGACGCGGATGGACGTGCTCGTCGGGCACCTCGAGTCGCGGTTCGGGGAGGAGATCGCTGGGCTGAAGCTCCACCTCGACGGCTGCCCGCACGCGTGCGCACACCACTGGGTCGGCGACCTCGGCTTCCAGGGCACGACCGTGCGCGACGAGCAGGGGCAGCGACGGCAGGCCTACGACATCTTCCTGCGCGGCGGCCTCGGGCCCGCGGCCGCGATCGCGCGGCCGGTCTTCCGGCGGGTCCCGACCGAGGAGCTCGACGCCACCGTAGACCGCCTGATCTCGGGCTGGCTCGCCGCACGCCGGCCCGCCGAGGACTTCCGCACCTTCTGCGACCGGATGAGCGACGAGGAGCTCGGGATCCTCGCCGGCCGCGAGCCTGCCCGCGGACGAGAGGAGAAAGAGGCAGCGTGAGCGCACAAGCCGTAGGCTCGGCGGAGGCGACCATGAGCGGAGGTGCCGGCCTGGCCGGCGCCGGAGCGGGAATCGAGCTGATCGACGAGCTGGAGGCCGGCGAACTCTCGGTCGAGTTCGAGGGGCGCGAGCCGCAGGAGCTGCTCGAGTGGGCGCTCGAGCGCTTCTCGCCGGCGATCGGGCTCTCGACCGCCTTTCAGATCGACGGCGTCGCCCTGCTCGACATGGCGTACGAGCTCGACCCGTCGATCCAGGTCTTCAGCATGGATACCGGTCGCCTGCCGGGGGAGACGTTCGAACTGATCGAGCAGCTGCGCGAACGCTACCCCGGCCTGAATCTCCAGCTGCTCTCGCCGGAGCCGCGCCACGTACAGGCGATGGTCGCCCGGCACGGCCCGAACCTCTTCTACCGCCAGGTCGAGAAGCGCCTGCTCTGCTGCAACGTTCGCAAGGTCCAGCCGCTGACCCGCCATCTCGCCACGCTCGACGCGTGGATCACCGGGCTGCGCCGCGACCAGTGGGCGACGCGAACCGACATCCGGAAGGTCGAGATCGACCACGACCACGGGGCGATCGTCAAGCTCAACCCGCTCGCCGAGTGGACCGAGGAGGAGGTCTGGGACTACGTGCGCGAGCGCGAC
>JBKOVL010000269.1:0-7081 GCA_046723895.1 Actinomycetota bacterium
CGCGCGGATCGTGCGCCGCGACGGCAGGCTGCTGGTCGCCCGTGGCGTCGACCCGGCAAAGGACCAGTCGTACATGCTCGCGCGGCTCGACCCGGCGAGGCTCGACCGGATCTGGTTCCCGCTCGGGGGGCAGACGAAGGCCCGGACGCGCGTCGAAGCCGCAGGCGCCGGGCTGGCCGTCGCCGGACGCGCCGAGAGCCAGGAGGCGTGCTTCCTCGCCGGCGACGACTACCGCGCGTTCCTCGAGCGCCGCGGCCTTGGTGCCCGTGAGGGGGCGGTCGTGGACGAGGACGGCACGGTGCTCGGGACACATCCGGGCTACTGGCGCTTCACGCCCGGGCAGCGCCGTGGTCTAGGGATCGGCGGCCGGGAGCCGCTCTACGCACTGCGAACGGACGCCGCCACGAACACGGTCGTCGTCGGGCCGCGGGCGGCGCTCGCCCGCACCACCGTGTCCGCTGCCGGCCGGCTCTACCTGCCCGTCGAGCGGGCGGAGGTCAAGGTTCGCTACCGCTCGCCCGCGATCGGCGCCGATGTCGAGCCGACCGCCGGCGGCTTCGTGCTTCGCCTCGACGAGCCGGCCTACGGCGTCGCCACAGGCCAGACCGCAGCGCTCTACGACGACGAGGCGGTGGTCGGCTGCGGGCTCGTCTCTTCCTCGCGCGGGTCCGCCTAAGATCCGGCGATGCTGGCCTCGTTCGGCTGGAGCGACTTGGCCTACCTGGCGCTCGCGATCTTCATGCTGGTCGCAGGCGCAGCGTTTCTCTACGCGGCGATCAGGCTCGGCGGAACCCTGGGCCGTGCGTCCTCGTTGTTAGAGAGTACGGAGGCTGAGCTTTTGCCCGTGATCTCGAAGCTCGGGGGGAGTGTGGACCGTGTCAACGTCCAGCTCGACAAGGTCGACCAGATGACTGACAGCGCGGTCGATGCCGTCGCGACCGTCGATACTGCGGTGCGGACGCTGAGCCTGGTCGTTACCCGCCCGATCGAGAAGCTCGCCGGCCTCGCCGCCGGTGTGCGACACGGTGTCTCGTCCCTGTGGGCGCACGGCTCGCTCAGCGACGCCGTGCGGACGGCCAAGGAGGAGGCCGCGAGGCGGGAGCAGGATCTCGCCGACGAGCTCGGTGGGGAGGAATGAGCGTCGCTCGCCTTCAGCTCGCTCCCGTGGGGGAAACCATGTTTCCCCCACGAGCCCCCTTGTTTCAGAGGCCGACTTCACAGGGGAACCTCCCGGTTCCCCTCGGACCCCTCCCCGCTCATAGGCCGGACGTCGGCCGATGAGCGACGAGATCGTCCTCACCCTGCCCCGCGACCGGCGGTTCTACGACGTCGCTCACCTCGTCATCAGTGGATTGGCCGCGCGCCTCAACCTGACGGTCGACAACCTGGCCGATCTCCAGCTCGCGCTCACGGGGTTGCTGCCGCGACGCGAGTCCGCCGGCGACGTGACGGTCGTGCTCCGGATCGAGGGCGACCTGCTCGGCGGGCAGATCGGCCCGTTCGACGCCGAGGCGATGGCGGAGCTAGAGCGTGTCGGGTTCGACGGGTACGGGACGCAGCATGTCCTCGAGACCGTGTTCGACAACTATCGCGTCGACGTCCAGGGCGACTCGGCGTGGGTGCACTTCTCGAAGGCGGTCACGCCGCTGACGCGGGAGACGACGGCGTGACGTCCATCCGCGCGAACGACAAGGAGCTCCTGCGCGCCTATCACGACCGCGGCGACCTCGCCGCACGCGAGCAGCTGATCGAGCGGTACATGTCGCTCGTGCGCTCGCTCGCTCGGCGCTACTCCTACCGCGGCGAGCAGCTCGACGACCTGATCCAGATCGGGGCGATCGGGCTCATCAAGGCAATCGATCGGTTCGACCTCGAGCGGGGCGTCGAGCTGACGACCTACGCGACCCCGAACATCATCGGCGAGATCAAGCGCCACTTCCGCGACCGCGGCTGGTCGGTGCGGGTGCCGCGCGGCCTGCAGGAGCTGAACGTGCAGCTCTCACGTCTGGTCGAGCAACTGACCGTGCAGCTCGAGCGCTCGCCGACGATCGCCGAGCTGGCGAAGGCGGCGAACGTGGAGGAGGAAGAGGTGCTGGAGGCACTCGAGAGCGGTCGGGCCTACAGCTCGCTCTCGCTCTCGGCCGGCTCGTCGATGGTCGACGACGAGGAGATCGACCCGCTGGAGACGATCGGCACCGAGGAGCACGAGTACGAGCTCTCGGAGGACCGAGCTGTGCTCGAGCCCGGGTTCCGCGTGCTCGACGAACGCGAGCGCCGCATCCTCCACCTGCGCTTCTTCGAGGGGCTGACCCAGTCGCAGATCGCGCAGCAGATCGGGATCTCGCAGATGCACGTCTCGCGGCTGATCCGGCGGTCGCTGGAGAAGATCCGGGACGAGATCGCCGCTGAGGACTTCGACGAGCCCCCGCGCCGGGCCGTGACGTCCTGACCGCACGGGGCCCCTTCTGACATGGCTTGTTTGGCGGGCCAGGTTACCCCAGCCTCCTCCCCACGGCGATCGTAATTCCCAAACGCGGATACGCGTGTGACGCCGCCGTGCCAAGATGGTGAAGACGGAGGCCGCACCTACAATCAACCCGTGTGGACGAGCGCGGAGATCCGTGAGGGCTTCCTGTCCTTCTTCGAGGAGAAGGAGCATCTGCGCTGCCCGTCGTACCCGCTGATCCCGCGTCCCGGCGACCACTCGACGCTGCTCACCTCGGCCGGCATGCAGCCGCAGATGCCGTACTTCCTCGGCCGCGAACCGCCGCCGGCGCCGCTGACGACGACTGCGCAGAAGTGCTTCCGCACCGTCGACATCGACGAGGTCGGGCTCGACACCTACCACCTGACCTTCTTCGAGATGCTCGGCAACTTCTCGTTCGGCCGGTACTTCAAGCAGGGCGCGATCGAGTACGCGACCGAGTTCATCCGCGAGCGGCTGAGGCTCGACTGGGACCGGATCTGGGTCAGCGTCCATGCCGGCGACCCCGAGCTGGGCCTCGGGCCGGACGAGGTCGCGATCGAGCTCTGGGAGAAGGTCGGTCTGCCGCCCGAGCGGATCGTCCGGCTCCCGTCCGCGGAGAACTTCTGGTCGGTAGGCGGGCCGGGGCCGTGCGGGCCCGACTCGGAGATCTACTGGGACTGGGGCGAGGAGACGGGGTGCGGCGAGGCCGACTGCAAGCCCGGCTGCATCCGCTGCGAGCGCTTTCTCGAGTTCTGGAACCTCGTCTTCATGGAGTACGAGCTCCACCCGGACGGGACGCTGACCCCGCTCCCGACCCAGAACATCGACACCGGACTCGGTCTCGAGCGCACGGCGCGGATCGTCCAGAACGTGCCCTCGGTCTACGACACCGACGGCTACCAGCGGATCATGAGCTGGATCGCGCAGACCTCCGGCGTCGCCTACGGCGACTCGCCCGACGCGACGAAGGCCCACCGCGTGCTCGCAGACCACGGCCGAGGGATGACCTTCATCGTCGCCGAGGGCGTCACCCCCTCGAACGAGGGCCGCGGCTACGTCCTCCGCCGAATCATCAGACGTGCGGTCCAGCACGGGCTGCGGATCGGTATGCACGCGCCGTTCCTCGCCGCCCTCGCCGACACCGTGATCGAGCAGATGGGTGATGCGTACCCGGAGCTTCTCGACCATCGCGAGCAGATCCACCGGATCCTCGGTGCCGAGGAGGAGCGCTTCGGCGAGACGCTCGAGCGCGGGATGAAGCTCTTCGAGGAGGCTGCGGCGCGAGGCGCGATCTCCGGCGCGGACGCCTTCACACTCCAGGCCACCTACGGCTTCCCGATCGAGCTGACGGTCGAGCTTGCCCGCGAGCGCGGGCTGACCGTCGACGAGGACGAGTACACGAGCCTGATGGACGAACACCGCGAGATCTCGCGTGCGGGCGGCGGCAGGGCGGAGGAGCTGCGCGCCGCCGCGTTTGCGGAGGCGGCCGGGTTCACGACCGACTTCGTCGGCTGGGAGAAGACCGACGTGCTGACCCAGATCGGCGCGTTCGAGGAGCTCGGCGACGGCCTCTTCCTCGCCAAGCTGCGCGAGTCGCCGTTCTACCCGGAGGGCGGCGGGCAGGTGAGCGACGCCGGCGAGCTCGAGAAGGACGACGGCAGCCGTGCCGTACTCCGGGGCGCCTACAGGATCGACGGCGACCAGGCGCTCCTCTTCGAGGGTTCGGGGTTCGCCGCCGGCGATCGCGTGCGGGCGGTCGTGCCCTGGAGCGTCCGGTTCCCGACGATGGCCAACCACACCGCGACCCACCTCCTGCACGAGGCGCTGCGCGCCCGGCTCGGCGACCACGTCAGGCAGGCGGGCTCGGCCGTTCGGCCCGACAAGCTCCGCTTCGACTTCACGCACCCGCAGGCGCTCACCGCCGAGGAGCGCGCGGCCGTCGAGCAGCGCGTCAACGAGGCCGTGTTCCGCAACCACCCGGTTCGGACGTACATCGTCCCGATCGAGGAGGCGCGTACGCTCGGCGCGATGATGCTCTTCGGCGAGAAGTACGGCGACGAGGTGCGCGTGGTCGAGGTCGACGGCGTCTCGCGCGAGCTTTGCGGCGGGACGCACGTGCGCACGACCGCAGAGATCGGCCCGTTCGTCCTCCTCAGCGAGAGCTCCGTGGGATCAGGCGTGCGCCGGATCGAGGCGGTCACCGCGGGCGAGGCGTATGCCTACCTGCATGCCCGCGCGGAGGAGGCGGACGAGCTGCGGACGGAGCTCGAGCGTGCGCGCAGGGAGGCGAAGAAGCCGGCGCGCAGCGCCGAGGTGGACGTGGTCGCGCAGGACAGGGAAGGCGACGTTGTCCTGATGGAGGTCAAGTCACTGAAGGGCGGGGCGCTTCGCGATCTCTCCGACCGGATCCGGCAGCAGGAGAAGGCGGAGGGCGTGATTGTTGCCTCGACTGACAATGGTCGGGCGTATCTCGTCGTCAATCTCGATCAGGCCCTCGTCGAACGAGGCCTCGACGCATCTCAGCTCGTGCGGGAGCTGGGGCAGCACATCGGCGGCGGAGGTGGCGGCCGACCGACCCTCGCCGAAGCGGGAGGACGCAAGCCCGAGGGCGTGCAGGCGGCGCTCGAGGCCGGACGGAAAGCTGTGGCGGCCGCGCTCTCTTGAAGGTGATCGCGCTCGACTACGGCTCTGCACGCACCGGTGTTGCCGTCTCCGACCCGACCGGCAGCGTCGCGCGCCCGCTGTGCGTCGTCGAGCGCGCCGCCACGCAGGCCGGGCTTGCGCGCCTCCGCGAGCTCGTCCGGCAGGAGGACGCCGGACGGGTGGTCGTCGGCTTGCCCCTGACGTTGCGCGGCACCCGCGGCGAGCAGGCCCGCGAGACCGAACGCTTCGTCGAGGGTCTTCGCGCGGCGGTCGACGTCCCGGTCGAGACCTTCGACGAGCGCTTCACGACGACGCTCGCCGGGCACGGCCCGGCAGACGACGCTCGTGCGGCTGCGCATCTGCTGTCCAGCTACCTCGAGTGGTCGAGCCGCCGAAGCTGAGCCGTCCGAGCCGCGACCAGGTATACCGGCGTCGCCTCGTCGCCCTGATCGTGCTCTCGCTTGTAGCCGGTGCCGCCCTCTGGGCCGGGTGGACGGCGCTGAAGGACGGGGGCAGCGCCGCGCCGCCGCCGACGACGACCGTCGGGCGGCCGAAGCAGAACCGCATCACGCTCCCGGAAGGGCTGACCGTGAACCAGATGGCCCTGGCCGCGGACGCCGCCAGCCGTCGGATCACCGCCGCCGGCTACCGGAGTGAGGCGCGCAAGCAGCCGCTCCCCGGCGGATTCGGCAGGCCGAGGTCCCCCGAGGGCTTCCTGTTCCCCGACACGTACTTCGTCTTCGAGACCGACTCGGCGGCCGTGCTCGTCGAGAAGCAGCTCGACAACTTCCGCGCCAAGTGGGCGAAGGTGGACCTGAGCTACGCGCGCTCGAAGAACCTGACGAACTACGACGTCCTGACGATCGCCTCGATGATCGAGAAGGAAGTCGTCGTCCCCCGCGAGCGGCCGCTCGTCGCCGCGGTGATCTACAACCGGCTGCACCTGCGAATGCCCCTGGGGATCGACGCGACGCTCCGCTACGGCCTCGGGATCCCGCCGACGAAGGCGATCACGAAGAGGCAGCTCGCCTCGAACTCCCCCTACAACACGCGCATGCTCCTCGGCCTGCCGCCGACCCCGATCGCGAATCCGGGCCTCGCCTCGATCCAGGCGGCCGCGCACCCCGCCGAAGTCGACTACGTCTACTTCGTCCGCAAGCCGGACTGCCGGAGCCACTTCTTCACCGCGAGCATCGAAAAGTTCCTCGCCTATACCCGCAAGGGACTGACGGATTGCTGATCTCGCGTCCCTGGCCGGCGAGATGATCACCGCCCAGACACGCCTCGTCGGCCTGATCGGCACCCCGGTCGCCCAGTCGCTCTCGCCCGCGATGCAGAATGCGGCGTTCGCCGCGCGCGCGCTCGACTGGGCCTACGTGCCGCTGCTCGTCGAGGTCGGACGGCTCGAAGACGCAATCCGCGGCCTGCCCGCGCTCGGCTTCGTCGGGGCGAACGTGACGACGCCGCACAAGACGGAGGCGGCGAGGCTCGTCGCGAGCGACCTCGACTCCGTGAACGTGCTCGTCGTCAGGGACGGCCGCGTCGAGGGCTACTCCACGGACACGGCGATCCTCGCCGGGCTGACTACGGAGCGGCCCGCGATCCTCGGCGCCGGCGGCGCGGCGGCCGCGTTCCGCGCCGCGCTGCCGCACGCGCAAGTCTTCTCGCGGCGTGGGGAGTGGCCCCCGGACGTGGCCGACGCGGACCTGGTGGTCAACGCCACGTCCGAGCGGATCGACGTCCTGGCGCCCCTGACCCCGGGTCAGACCCTGATCGACCTCCCCTACCCGGAGACGGCGACCGGGCGCGCGGCCCGCGAGGCGGGCGCCACCGTCATCGACGGGCGCGAGGTGCTTGTCGCCCAGGGCGCGGCCGCGTTCGAGCTCTGGACGGGCGTGCCCGCGCCCGTCGAGGTGATGCGCGCCGCCGTAGGCTTGACCTCGTGAATCTCGAGCTCGTCACCGCGGGGGA
>JBKOVL010000257.1:0-2791 GCA_046723895.1 Actinomycetota bacterium
GTCGACCGCCCAGGATTGAACGTGGTCGTCCAGGGCTCAACGTCGGCGACGTCCTCGATCCCGCGGGTGATCGCCTGGAGCAGTTTGACCTGCTTGCCCGACGACCCGAGGAAGACGCGCGGCTTGCTCATGCGCAATTCATGATGACGGACAGGGCGCACACGCGACGGCGTGGGCCGCGCGCGGGCATCCTGAGAGGCCGCTTCAACGACCCGACCCCTTTTGCCGGCGCCGACCGAATCCGTGGGGCATCATGGGGCAAAGCGGCCCTCGGGGCGCCCGCGTGGGCCAAGCCGACTACGAGCCCACGACGACGAAAACCCCGCGACAATCTCTTCAACGAAGAGGAGAGGGCGAGCGAGAAGGCGAGGATCCGCTGTTCGAGGTGCGGGCCCAGCTCGTTCGGCATCCGCGGCGGCCGCCGCTCCCTGCCTCTCAGTGCTTCCAGGCCCCAGCGGTCGATGCGGCGCTTCCAGCGCTTTCGACTACGGAGTCGGTGCCGAGTTCGGAGGCGGACGCCGTGGCCTGGTGGGTCAGGCGCAGACAACGTCGCCAGCCGCGCTGCTCCGCAGCCTCAACGACATCTCCTGGATGCCGATGCAGAACCGCCTGACTGGCGTCAGAGCCGCCGCATGGGGTCGCTGGCGATCGACCACCACAGCTCGGGCAATGCCATTCCGTCGTCGCCGACCAGCTCCCGCGTTGCTCTAGGCAGGCCACGCGGGCGGCCAGAGGGGTTACCGCTGACGCCCTGCGGAAGACGGGCGAACGACGACCCTCCTCACTGTTCCGTCGCTGTTCTGAGCAGCGCTCATGTCTGGGATTTTCGCGTGTATCCGTTCGCCAGTTCCAGACGCCAAAGAAGTTCGGTTAGGGAGCTACGAGCAGGGATGCGCCGATCGCGCCGCCGAGGTCGCCAAGCGAGGCGACATGAACTGCGGGAGGCCGCTCGGGCACGAAGAGATGCGGCACCATCGCGCGCTCGATCTGCTTTACGTACGGAGGCCCGAGCCGTGTGCCGAGCCCTCCGCCGATTACGACAGCCTCGAGATCGAGAAGGTTGACGGCCGAGGCGATGCCGGCGGCAAGGGCGGCAACGGCCCGCTCGACGAGCCGCGTCGCAAGCGGATCCCTGCGGTTCAAGGCCGTTGCCCAGACTCCGCTCGTCAATCGCTCGCGGCCGGCCTTCTCCATCAGCGCGAAGAGCTGGGTCTTCTGTCCTCTCTCGAGGGCGCGCCGCGCGCGAGCCTCCATCGCAGCGCGTCCCGCATACGCCTCGACGCAGCCGCGGCGGCCACACGGGCAGCGTGCGCCTTCGCGTTTGATGACCATGTGTCCGAGTTCGCCTGCGGCGCCGCGGCCGAGCCAAGGCTTTCCGTCGATGATCAGCCCGCCGCCGACCCCGGTGCCCCAGAAGACGCCGAGGAGAGACGAGTACGGGCGGCCCGCGCCGAGTTTGAACTCTGCGTCGACCGCGACCTGGACGTCGTTGCCGATCTTCACCGGCGCGCCGATGCTGCGCGCGAGGACATCTGCGAGCGCGAACGGCTCCTCCCACATCGGCAAGTTGCGTGCATGTGCCACCGTGCCTGCTTCCTCGTCGACCGCGCCCGGTGAACCGACGCCGACGCCGCCGAGCTCGGTTGGCGTGACGTCGGCTCGCGTCGTCGCTTCGAGCAGCGTTTCGACCATCTCGGCTGCGACCGCCGCCGGTCCTCCGTCTCGCGGCGTCGGACGCCGCGCGTCGCCGAGCACCTTGTGCTTGCCGTCGACGACGACGGCTTGGATCTTCGTGCCGCCGAGATCGATACCACCGCGAACGCTCATTCGGCACAGTCAATACGCCAAGGCCTGTCGTTACAAGCAAGGGCAGCTCGCGCGGCTGAAGCTGTAACGGCGCGGGCGACGCTGCGGGCTGCACGTCATTAGCAAGAGCGCCTTCAGGATCATGCCATCAGGGCCCCGTCATCCGACGAATCGCGACGCGAAGTAGAAGCCACCGACCCGGCCGTGCCGGACGTCGATGCCTGGCCGTCTGGGCCGGCTCTGATCGGTGGCGCCATGGTGGGGCAGCTGAAGGTCTACGACGTCACCACCAATGACACGGCGGGACTCCCGCCCTCGAGCTAACGAGTCGGCTCGCGCGGTGGAGTTCGGCCAGACGCTCTTCGGCGTCGTCAAGGCCGCGCCGAGTCAGCGGAGAACGCCGGCAGACAGGCCGCGCCTGCGCTCACTGCCGCCCAAACACCCTGAGCGGTCTGGTGCACCACCGGGCGGGTGCGATCAGGTCGTGGATCGCGTCCGGCCCCCACGAGCCCGGCTCGTAGGCGTGGAGGGGCGGCGGATCCTCCAGAACGGGCGCTGAAACCTCCCACAAGCGCTCGATCCCGTCGGCGCGCGTGAAGAGCGTGTGATCACCGATCAGCGCGTCGTGGATCAGCCGCTCGTACGCCTCGAGCTGGTTGGCGATCGTGAAGGAGTCCTCGTAGCGGAAGGCGAAGGGTGCCGGCGCGAGACGCGGCGTCGGCCCAGGCGCCTTCACGAGGAAGTGGGTGGAGCTTCTCCAAGATGATTCGGGCCCGCTCGTCCAGCCCGGCCGATCCGAGCGCTTCGATGATTTCGGTACAGGCGGCGGGTGGCACAGACAGGTAGTGCAAGCGCTGGACGTCGCCGCCGATGGCGCGCTCCGCGTGTTCGATCGCTCCCTATGCAACAAGTACGGGCTACCCGTCTACCACGACGGCTGGATGGAGGTCACCCGCAGCCTCGAGTGGCTGATCGAGCACTGGAC
>JBKOVL010000287.1:0-5164 GCA_046723895.1 Actinomycetota bacterium
GCCTTCGAGGCCGCGTAGTTCGTCTGGCCCGGGTTGCCGTGGATGCCGACCACGCTCGTCAGGTTGACGATCGCGCCCGACCGGCGGCGCATCATCCCGCGCGCTGCGGCGCGGCAGGTGTGGAAGACGCCGCCGAGGTTCGTGTCGAGCACCGTCTTCCAGGCCTCGTCCGACATCCGCGCGAGCAGGCCGTCCCGGGTCAAGCCCGCGTTGTTGACCAGGATGTCGAGGTCGCCCGCCTCCTCGACCAGGCGCGCGGCCTGCTCCGGGTCGGCGACATCCCCCTGCGCCGGGCGACCGCCGATCTCCTGCGCGAGCGCCTCCGCCTCGTCGGCGCCGCTTCGATAGCCGACGACGACCTCCGCTCCGGCGCGCGCCAGCTCCGCCGCGATCGCGCGACCGATGCCGCGCGAGGCGCCGGTGACGAGGGCGACCTTCCCGTCCAGGGAACAAAACTCGGCACCACTCACGCCGACGCGAGCTGCTCCTTGATCCGCTCGAGCGTGGGCAGGTCGTTGACGGAGATCGCCTTCACGCTTCGGTCGATCCGCTTGAGCAGGCCCGAGAGCACGTTTCCGGGCCCGACCTCGACGAACGTCCGCACGCCGTCCTTGACCAGCTCGGACGCCGCCTGCGTGAAGCGCACCGGCGCGGTCATCTGGTCGACGAGCAAAGCGCCCATCCGGTGCGCATCCTCGAACCGCGCCGTCACGGTCGACATGAAGGCGGCCTCGGGCTCGCCGAAGCGCACGCGCTCGACCGTCGGTCGCAGCCGCTCGGCCGCCCGCGCGACCAGCGGCGAGTGGAACGCACCCGAGACCTTCAGCTTCACGGTCCGCCTGGCGCCTTCCTCCTCAGCCTTCGCACAGCACTCGTCGACCGCGTCGTTCTCGCCCGAAACGACGATCTGACCCGGGCAGTTGTAGTTCGCGGGCCACACTCCGAGGATCTTCCGGCAGAGCCGCTCGACGACCTCGTCGTCCAGGCCGAGGATGGCCGCCATCGAGCCGGGCCGCTCCCTGGCGGCCTCGGCCATCGCGAGACCGCGTTCACGAACGAGCGCGATCGTCTCGCGAATGCCGACCGACTTGGCTGCAGCGAGTGCCGCGAACTCGCCGACCGAGTGCCCAATCACGTAGTCGGGCCGGATGCCGCGCATCCGCAGCGCGGCGAGCGTCGCCAGGCTCGTCGTGACAAGCGCAGGTTGCTGCACCTCCGTCTCGACCATCTCCTCGAGCGGAGTGTCGAAGCACAGCTGCCGCAGGTCGAGGCCGCAGGCCTCGCTGCCGCGGTCATACACCTCCATCGCCTCCGGGACCGACTCGGCGATGTCCTTCCCCATGCCCTGGGCGAGCGAGCCCTGGCCCGGGAAGCAAAACGCGATCTTCATGATCGACCTCTTGAAAGGAAGGGGGTCCGTGGGGGAAACCTTGGTTTCTCCCACGCTGAAAACGCGATCTTCATGCCGCCTCCGTCCATCGCATCAGTGCCGACCCCCATGTCAACCCTGCGCCCATCCCTGTCATCAGCACCATCGAGCCCTTCTGGACGCGCCCGTCGCCGACCGCCTCGGCCAGCGCGAGCGGGATCGAGGCCGACGAGGTGTTGCCGTAGCGATCGACGTTCACGACTACGCGTTCCTCCGGGATTCCGAGTTTGGCAACGGCATGATCGATGATCCTGACGTTTGCCTGATGGGGAACGTAGACGTCCACGTCGTCGATTGCTACTCCGGTCTTCGCGAGCAGGCTCTCGGCCGAGCTGACGAGGACGCGGGTCGCGAACCTGAACACCTGCCGGCCGTTCATGTGCACATAGTGCAGGCCACCTGCAACCGTCTCTGCGGACGCCGGCAGACGTGACCCGCCGGCCGGCATCTGCAGATCGATTCCGCCCGCCCCGTCGGCCCCGAGCTCGAAGCCGAGGAACCCTTCCAAGGCGACCGGCTCGAGGACGACCGCCCCGGCGCCGTCGCCGAAGAGGACGCAGGTCGAGCGGTCGGCGAAGTTCATCACCTTCGAGAGCACGTCCGCCCCGACGACGAGCGAGCGCCGGCTGAGCCCCGCGCCGAGCATCCCCGCCGCCTGCGCGATCCCGTACATGAACCCCGTGCACCCGGCCGAGAGGTCGTAGGCCGCGGCGTCGGTCGCGCCGAGTTGATCGGCGAGGATCGCGGCGGTCGACGGGAAGAACATGTCCGGCGTGACCGTGGCGACGATCAGCAGGTCGACGTCCGCGGGAGCAACTCCCGCCCGCTCGAGCGCGAGCTTCGCCGCCGGAAAGGCGATGTCGGACAGCGCCTCGTCGTCCGCCGCGTAGCGCCGCTCGCGAATCCCGGTCCGCGTGCGGATCCACTCGTCGGACGTGTCGACGAGCTTCGAGAGCTCGGCGTTCGTGACCACGCGCTCGGGCACATGACAGCCGAGCCCGGTGATCGAGATCGGAGTTCCGTTCGTGGTCGCGATCATTGCGCAGCGGTCGCGAAGGTCAGCCTCCCGCGGACGGCGAGCTCGGCGCCCACATGTGCAGTCGCGCGGCCGCGACCGACCGGCCCGCGCGCAGCCTCGAGCTCGCAGACGAGGGTGAGCTCCTCACCCGGCTCGACCAGCCGCTTGAACCGGAGGTCGTCGATCCCGGCGAAGAGCGCGAGCTTCCCCCGATTCTCCTCCAGGGACAACGCTGCGATCGCGCCCGCCTGGGCGAGCGCCTCGACCAGGATCACGCCGGGCATGATCGGGCGGTCCGGGAAGTGCCCCGGGAAGAACCACTCGTCACCGGTCACGCGCTTGCGGGCGACGACGCGCACGCCCGGCTCGAGCTCGAGCACGTCGTCGAGGAAGAGGAAGGGGTCCCGGTGCGGGATGATCGCCTCGATGACCTCCCGGCCGAACGGCGCCTGCGGAACGGTCATTTCGCCAACCGCTCGCGCAGCGAGCTCCGCGCGCGGTGCGCGTAGCACTTCGCGGTGCCGACGGGGATCCCGTCCCGCGATGCGATCTCGGCGAACGACCAGTCGAAGGCGTCCTTGAGCACGACGACCCGCGCCTGCTGGGCGGAGATGGAGGCAAGCTCGGTCGAGAGCTCCGAGCGGAGCTCGGCGAGCGCGAGCGCCCGCGTGGGATCACCGTCCGAGGCTTCGCGGCGATCCTCGATCAACGGCTCGCACCGCCGCGCCTGCTGCCGCTCCGCCACGTCACGACACGTGTTGACGACGAGGCGATGCAGCCAGGTCGTGAATTGCGACTCGCCGCGAAACTGCTTCAGGCGGACACAGAGCTTCGCGAGCGCCTCCTGCGCCGCGTCACCGGCGTCCTCGGAGTCGGCGAGCATGTGTGCGGCAAGCCGCTCGACGCGCGGTGCATGGCGCTCGCACAGCGCCGCCAGCGCAGCCCGGTCGCCGTCCTTCGCTCTCTGTACCAAGATCGGGTCGCTCAGCTTCTCGTAGGCGAGCGGCCGGACCGGCCGCAACTCGATCTTCTGACGGCGGCGCCGGCCCCCAGGTTGCATGGGCCGGAGTCTAAACAGGCTCTAGCCGACGACCGTGACCGTGGCCTCGTGTCGCGTCTCGCCGAAGGGCCCGCGGACGATCACGGCGACGACGTAGACCCCGGCAGGGACAGGCGCACCTCCGCTCGTGCCGTCCCAGGCGACCTGCTGGCTTCCCGGCCCGAGCGGCTCCGAGAACACGCTTGCGATCACGACCCCACCCTGCTCGACCTGCACCGTCACGTCGGCGGACGCGCTGAGCACGAAGCCGATCTCGACCGAGTCGTCGGCGCCGTCCCCGTTCGGCGTGATCGTCCCGGTGCTGAGAGTCAGCGACGAGAGCGTCCGGTCGATCGAGAAGGAGGCCCGGGCGCGGCCCGTCCGCCCGTCCTCGGCGGCGGCGGAGATCGTCAGCATGTATGTACCGTCGGCAAGGCCGTGCGCCGTGTACGGGAACGACTGAGTGCGGGCGCCCTGGAGCTGCGCGCTGAACAGCGCCATGACAACGGCGCCCGTAGCGGCATCCGAGACCGTCGCCGTGACCGCCGCACGGGCGGCGAGCGTGTACGTGATCGTCAACGAATCGGCGATCCCATCGCCGTCGGGTGAGATCACCGGCGGTTCGATGTGCAGGCCCGAGAGGAGCGGTGCAGGCACCGGCGAGGGGGGTGGCACCGAGGAACGGCCGAACGTCCCCTGCGCTGGCCGGGTCGCCGGCCCAGCCTCCATCGTCCACGTGTAGCTCCCGTCGCGTTGTCCGGCGGAGTTCCATGTCCAGGCGATCGTCGCGCCACGCCCGGTCGCGCGCGCGACGACGACCCCCTGCACATCACGCACCGTCACCGTCCAGCTCCCCGCCTGAGAGAGCCGCGCACCGAAGGTGATCGGGCCGCCCAGCGATCCCTTCACCGTCGGCGCGTAGAGCTTCGGCAGCCCGATCGACGCGACCTGGTGCGCGAGGTCGGGCAGCTTCGCGTAGAGCCTGGTCCCGGGACACGACGTGAAGCCGGTGTCTCGGTGGCCCGAGATCGCACGCAGCGTGACCTGCGTGCCGCGCCTGAACTTCGGGTTGCCTCCCGAGGTCCAGGTCACCGTGCCGAGCGGATCCACGTGCGCGACGTCGAGCCGCCAGGCGAGCAGCGCGGCGAGGGCGCGCTCGGACGCGACCGGCACGGAGGCGCTCCGGTAGTCGCCGATCAGCGCGACGCCCACCGACCCCGTGTTGAAACCCTGGGCCTGCGCCCCGATCACGTTCCGATCGATCCCGCCGGCGCGGCCCTCGAACACCTGCCCGAAGCGGTCGACGAGGAAGTTGTAGCCGATGTCGGTCCAGTGGTTTCCGCGCACGTGGTAGAGCTCGATCCCGCGGACGATTGCGGCGGAGGCGTCCGGTCCGTAGGCGTTCGTGCCGGCCGTGTGGTGGACGATCGCGAGCGAGACCGACTTGGCGTAGCGCGGCGGGGCGCGCGTGATCGCCTCATTCGCGCGCCATTCCGAGCGCGGGACGATCTGGGGCGAGCCGGCCATCGAGACTCGGCGCAAGGCGGCGTGGCCGACCGGGCTCCACACGTACCAGGCGCGCAGCCGCCGCACGTCGCCGACGAAGCGATAGGCCACGCGGTCGGACGGCCCGACCCAGTAGGGGTTGCCAAGATGCCAGCCGCCCTGCCCCCTGCTC
>JBKOVL010000184.1:0-6783 GCA_046723895.1 Actinomycetota bacterium
GCTCTGGGCGATGTGCGACCGCTGGGACATCGGCGGTCTCTCGACCAACCTCCACTTCCAGACCGGCCGCCCGACGATCTTCGTCTACGACGGGCACGCGGGCGGCGTCGGAATCACGGCCCGCGGCTTCGACGCGTTCGAAGGGTGGGTCGAGGACACCGCGAAGCTGATCGCCGGCTGCCCCTGCGATCACGGCTGTCCCTCGTGCGTCCAGTCGCCGAAGTGCGGCAACCTGAACGACATGCTCGACAAGGCAGGCGCGCTCGAGCTGCTCCGCCGGATGCTCGCGCGGCGCTAGCTTGCGGGCGGCGCGATGACCAGCACGCGGCAGGGAGCCTTGCGAAGAACCTGCTGGACGTCACGGGCGAACGGCGTGGCGGTCCTGCTGGCCCGCCTCCTGCGGGGCGCAAGCATGACGACGAGCTCCGCGGCGGATTCCTCGACCGCGTCCAGCACGGCCGTCGCAGCCTCTCGCGCGCGGACCTGGCGCCGCTCGAACCCGACGCCGTATGTGTCCGCAACCGCCTCTGCCCGCGCCAGCTCGCTGCGCCCGTCGGCCTCCTCGTCGTCCATGCGAGCATCGAGAGGCAGGAGTGGCGGCACCTCGATCACAGATACGGCGGTCACCGTCGATCTGCGCTCGGCGGCGAGCCGGCAGGCGGCATCGACGGCACGCGCAGATCCGGGCCCTCCGAACAACGGCACGAGAATCCTGTGGTAGCCGCCGGTCACGGGCGGACGACGGGACTGCACAGCCGCGATGCCCACACACGCAGGTAGCGGCGCCGCGCGTCAAGTCGCCCTCAAGATTCGGTCTCGGCACCTTAAGAAAATCTCAAGACCCGCGCCGCTAGCGTAGCCGCGTGACCGACGAGCCTACGCACGTAGGCACAGCCCTTACCGAACGGCACGACCGACTGGACGCCGTGAAACGAGCGCTGATCGGGCGGCCGCGGTCGGGCCGCGAGCTCGAGGAGACGCTTCTCTCGAAGACGCTCGCACTGCCGATCTTCTCCGCCGACCCGCTCTCGTCGGTGGCGTACGCGACGGAGGCCGCGCTCGTGGTGCTCATCACCGCGTCCGCAACTGCAGGCCACCTCGTGCTGCCGATCTCGATCGCGATCGCCGCCGTGCTCGCGATCGTCGTCCTCTCCTACACCCAGACCGTCCAGGCCTACGAGACGAGCGGCGGCGCGTACGTGGTCGCGAAGGAGAACCTCGGCACGCTGCCGAGCCTCGTGGCCGCAGCCGCGCTCCTCGTCGACTACGTCCTGACCGTCGCCGTCTCGGTCGCGGCCGGCATCCTGGCGATCACGTCCGCCGCCCCTTCGCTGGCCGGACACGAGGTCTCGCTCTCGCTGCTCGCCGTCCTCCTGCTCACGCTCGTCAACCTCCGCGGAGTCCGCGAATCCGGGATCGCGTTCGCGCTGCCGACGTACTCGTTCGTCGCCGTGATGCTCGTCATGATCATGACCGGGCTCGCGAAGTGCGCCGACGGCAGCTGCCCCCAGGCACACGTCCCGGATCCGATCACGGCGGGGGCCGCAGGCAGCGTCGGCGTCTTCGTGATCCTGCGGGCGTTCGCCTCGGGTGCAGCCGCCCTGACGGGCGTCGAGTCGATCTCGAACGGCGTCAACGCGTTCCGCCCGCCCCAGGGCCGGAATGCAGCGAGGACGCTCCTCTGGATGGGCGCGATGGCGATCTCGCTCTTCCTCGGCGTCTCGTACCTGGCCGTGCACATGCACGCCAGCCCGAGCAACACCGTGTCGGTGGTGTCCGAGATCGCACGGGGGGTCTTCCCGAGCAGCTCCGCGGGTGGATGGATGTACTACGTCGTTCAGGGGCTGACGTTCGCGGTCCTGATCCTGGCCGCGAACACCTCGTACCAGGGTTTTCCGAGGCTCTCCGCGGTCCTCGCCCGCGACCGCTACTTCCCGCGCCAATTCGTGAACCTCGGCGACAGGCTTGTCTACTCGAACGGGATCATCGTCCTCGCCGCGGTCGCTTCGCTGTTGATCTGGGCGTTCGGCGCAGACGTGAACGCCCTGATCCACCTGTACGTGATCGGCGTCTTCACGGCGTTCACGATGTCCCAGACCGGCATGGTCCGGTACTGGCTGCGGCACAAGACCGTCAGCGGGTGGCGCCGGAAGGCGGTAATCAACGGGGCCGGAGCTGTCGCGACCGCGGTCGTCGCCGTCCTCGTCATCCAGACGAAGTTCCTCGAGGGCGCCTGGGCCGTCGCCGTCGCGATCCCGATCCTGATTACCTCTTTTTACGGCGTCCACCGTCACTACGAGAAGGTCGCACGGCGCCTCCGCGCGGGCACGGCAGCGGTGGCAGCGGCGCCCCCGCCCACCAACCAGGTCGTGCTCTACGTCGAGTCCTACGGCCCCGCGCTCCGGGAGGCGGTCTGGTACGCGAGGCAGATCACCGGCGGCCCCTTCCGGGCGATCCACGTCCCGGGCCCCAAGAGCGATACGGGAATCCGCCCGCGGTTCCGCCAGCTGACGGACATCCGGCCCGATCTCGAGGTCGTCCACGCCGAGGGCAGCCGGGTCGACGCCGTGATCGACTACCTGTGGGCGCTGCCGCGCGGCGAGTCGACGTTCGTCACCGCGATCATCCCGGAGGACTTCAAGCGTCCTTCGCTGCTCGACGCCGTAGCCCACCGAACGGAGTTCTCGCTCAAGGTCCGCCTGTTGAAGGAGCCCGGGGTCGTGGTCACGGACGTACCGGTGATCCGGCGGCAGACGCGGGAATGGCATGCACCGCAACGGACGGCCTGCCGTGTGCTCGTCTCCGGCTCGCACGCGGCCTCGCTCCGCGCCGTGAACTACGCGAGCACGCTGAATCTCGACGACACGAAGGCGCTCTTCTTCGCGTTCGACAGCACGGAGGCGGAACGCATCCGCACCGAGTGGAAGCATCGGCCGATGCCGGTTCCGGTCGAGATCGAGGAGGCGCAATTTCGCGACCTCGGCGACCCTTTGCTCGCGTACCTCCGCCGGATCACCGCAGACCCCGACACGGTCGCCGTCGTCGTCATCCCGGAGCTGATCTTCAGCGGCCCGCAGCGGCTGCTGCACAACCAGCGCGCGCTCTACATCAAGCGGCTGCTGCTGTTCGAGCCGCAGGTGATCCTGACGAGCGTCCCGTATCGCCTGAGCTGACGGCGTCTGCGCGCGGCTTCAGGACGAGCGTCTCGGCCGGGGCGTTCTCGAGCAGCCAGGCGAGGTCCTTGGCGGTGAACCCGTGACCGTTCGCAGCCGCCGGAGCGACGATCCGGTCGAACCGCTCGACGTCCCAGAGCAGCCGCAGGGCATGAGTCAGGGTCCGTCCCTTCTCGATCCGTGCGTCCACGAGCACCCCGGCTCGGCCCGCGGCGCGCTCGACCGCCTCCAGCAGCGGCAGCGCAACCGCAACCTCTTCCGTCAGCGGCGAGTCTTCCGAGTAGCGCAGCGGGACGATCACCAGGTAGGCGGGGACGAGAGTGGCATTTTCGGCCCGCGCGATCCGGATCGCGGCGTCCAGCACGGTCGGATCGAGGCTCCCGCCGGAGAACGGCACGAGGATGCGCTGCACACCCGGCTTCGGCTTGCGCAGTCGGACCCCACTCCGGGCGACGAGCGCGGCCACGAGCAGGACGACCGCAGCAGCAAGCGCGATCACCGCGGCGATCACGGAGTCAATCGATCCCGTTCGGTTCGGTTCGTGACGACGCGGATGTCGATCCCCGGAAGCTCGCGAACCATGCGCGAGAGCAGGGAGCCGCCGAAGATCTCGCGACGGCGCGACTCGTCCGGCGTCCCGACGAACACGTACGTCGACCCGCGCTCAGCCGCGACCCGCCGCACGGCAGCGACCAGGTCGTCCCCCTCCTCCTCGAGGAAGTGGACGCCGAGGATGACTGCGAGCCGGCGGAGGGCTGCGAGCTGGGTCGCCTCCTCCTCGGTTGGAGGCCGACCGGGCTTTCGAACCCAGACAGCGTCCATCTCCGCCCCGAGCCGCTGCGCGGAGCGCCAGGCGCGGCGCATGATCCTCTGCGACTTCGGCTGCGGCTCGACCATCGCCAGGACACGCTCGCCGACGGCGATCTGACTGAGCGGCTCCAGCGAACGGTGCGCCCGGCGGGACTCGACGTCCTCGGCCACCTCACGCAACGCAAGCTCCCGCAGAGCCGACAGCTTGTCGGTGCGGAAAAAGTTCGACAGCGCGACGTCGACCCGGTCGAGGGGATAGACCTTGCCGGCACGGAGCCGCACCTGGAGCGCCTCGGGCGTGAGGTCGACGAGGATCACCTCGTCCGCCTCGTCGAGGATCCGGTCCGGAAAGGTCTCGCGCACGCGAGTCTCCGTCAGCTCGAAGATCGCGTCGTTGAGGCTCTCGAGGTGCTGAACGTTGACGGTCGAGATCACGTCGATGCCAGCGTCGAGGATCTCCTCGATGTCCTCGTAGCGCTTCTCGTTTCGCATTCCCGGCGCGTTCGTGTGCGCGAGCTCGTCGATCAGGGCAAGCTCAGGAGCGCGGCGGATCACAGCGTCGACGTCCATCTCCTCCAGCTCGAGCGTCGCGTGCTGCGTGCGGAGGCGCGGGACAACCTCGAGACCCTCGGCGAGCGCCGCGGTCTCGGGCCGGTCGTGCGGCTCGAGGTAACCGATCACCACGTCGCGACCCTCCTCCTGGGCCTGCCGGCCCTCCTGGAGCATGCGGTACGTCTTCCCGACCCCTGCGGCCATCCCGAGCAGGATCCGGTAGTGGCCGCGCGCCACTAGGCCCGCTCCCGGCGCCGGCGAAGCCGCCGCCTCCGCTCATTTTGAGGCTCCGTCAAGCCTGCGCCTCATGCCCCGAGCAGGTTGTGGACGATCAGATCGATCAGCTTGATCCCGATGAACGGCAGGATCATCCCGCCGACGCCGTAGATCAAGAGGTTGCGGCGGAGCAGCGCCGTCGCCCCGATCGCGCGGTACTTGACGCCGCGCAGCGCGAGCGGGACGAGGGCCGGGATGATCAAGGCGTTGAAGACGATTGCCGAGATGATCGCGCTCTGCGGCGTGCCGAGCTGCATTACGTTCAGCGCATCGAGTGGGCCCCGGTCCCCGGGATGTGTCGCATAGGTGAAGGCGAACACGGCGGGCAGGATCGCGAAGTACTTCGCCACATCGTTCGCGATCGAGAACGTCGTCAGCGCGCCGCGCGTGATCAGGAGCTGCTTGCCGACCTCGACGATCTCGATCAGCTTCGTCGGATTGGAATCGAGGTCGACCATGTTGCCGGCCTCCTTGGCCGCGGTGGTGCCGGTGTTCATCGCCACGCCGACGTCCGCCTGGGCGAGCGCGGGCGCGTCGTTCGTCCCGTCGCCGGTCATCGCGATCATCCGGCCGCGGCCCTGCTCGTCCCTGATCAGCGCAAGCTTCGCCTCGGGCGTCGCCTCGGCGAGGAAGTCGTCCACGCCCGCCTCCTGCGCGATCACCGCTGCGGTGACGGGGTTGTCGCCCGTGATCATCACGGTCCGGATCCCCATGCGGCGGAGCTCGTCGAAGCGGTCGCGCATCCCGCCCTTGACGATGTCCTTCAGGTACACGACGCCGAGCGCCCAGTTGTCCCGCGAGACGACGAGCGGGGTGCCGCCCTGCTCGGCGACACCCTGCACGAGCTCGTCGAGCTCGGCCGGTGGGTGGCCGCCCCGCTCGGCGACGAACGCCTCGACCGCGTCGGCCGCGCCCTTCCGGATCACGCTTCCGTTCAGGTCGATCCCGCTCATGCGGGTCTGGGCCGTGAAGGGCACGAACTCGTGCTCGCCCAGGTCCCGCTCGCGGAGGTCGAAGCGCTGCTTGGCGAGCACGACGATCGACCGGCCCTCCGGTGTCTCGTCCGCGAGCGACGCCAGCTGGGCGACCTCCGCCAGCTCGCGCTCCTCCACGCCGTCGACGGGCAGGAACTCGGAAGCCTGGCGGTTGCCGAGCGTGATCGTCCCGGTCTTGTCGAGCAGCAGCACGTCCACGTCCCCCGAGGCCTCGACCGCGCGCCCCGACATGGCGAGGACGTTCCGCTGGACGAGCCGATCCATGCCCGCGATCCCGATCGCCGACAACAGCGCGCCGATCGTGGTCGGGATCAGCGCAACGAGGAGCGCGATCAACACCGTCTGGGAGAGGTGTGTCCCCGCGTAGATCGCGTAGGGCTTGAGCGTGACGACAGCTGCCAGGAACGTGATCGTCAGCCCGGCGAGGAGGATGTTGAGCGCGATCTCGTTCGGCGTCTTGCGCCGCTCGGCGCCCTCGACCAACGCGATCATCCGGTCGAGGAACGACTGCCCCGGCTCCTGGGTCACCAGGATGACGAGCCGGTCGGAGAGCAGCTTCGTCCCTCCTGTGACGGCGGAGCGGTCGCCCCCGGCCTCGCGGATCACGGGCGCCGACTCGCCGGTGATCGCCGACTCGTCCACCGAGCCGACACCCTCGATCACCTCGCCGTCGGCGGGGATCACCTCGCCGGCCTCGACGACCACCATGTCGCCCTTCTGCAGCTCGGGCGCCGGGACCTGGCGGCCGTCCTGGAGCCGAGCGAGGGTCGTCGTGCGCGTCGCGCGCAGCGCGTTCGCCTGCGCCTTGCCGCGGCCCTCGGCGATCGCCTCGGCGAAGTTCGCGAAGAGGACTGTGAACCAAAGCCAGAGCGTGATGTGGATGTTGAAGCCCGTTGGCGCGGTGAAGCAAATGAACGTCGTGAGAATCGCGCCGATGAATACGACGAACATCACGGGGTTCCGGATTTGCACCCGTG
>JBKOVL010000182.1:0-3227 GCA_046723895.1 Actinomycetota bacterium
GTCGAGAGGTCCCGCTCGAGCTTGCGCACCGCGGGGTCCGTCCGCGGCGGGCCGTTCGGATGAGCGGCATCGCCGTCGACGTAGAAGGCCGGCGCACTGTCGGCGTGAAGCTCGAACGCCGGCTCGCCTGCCGGGAGCACCGAGCCGATCCTGACGTTCACCTCGCCGATCTGGTTCGCCGGGCACGAGGACGCGACCGGTGCCAGCGGGCATGCGGTGTGCGTGTAGGTGAGGTTCCCGCTGCCGTCAGGCGTACCCTGGCCGCCGGCGAAGTGATCGCCCTCGTCGACGTTGACGGCGAAGAGCGTGTTGGTCTTGTCGATGTGGTGCGCCTCGAGCCGCTGGAAGAACGCGGCGAACGCGTCGTCGTAGGCGCCGAGCTGCCGCTTGTAGTCGGCCTCGCCCGGGCCTGAGGCATGCGCGAGCGTGTGGTTGTCGTGCGCGTCCGAGACGTAGGCGTAGACGACCGGCACGCCCGACTCGAGCATCTGGGCCACGTAGCCGAGCGAGTTCTTGGCCAGCATCCGGTCGAACCCCGGGAAGCCGCAGATGCCGCCCGACTGGATCGGGTGGCCCGACATGTCCTTCACACAGGGGTCGCTGCGATCGGTGATCGCGGGATTCACATACTTCGTCCCGAACAGCGCCTTGTAGCCCGCGTAACCGCCCGGCTCATCGGGAAGTGAATCGCTCTTAGCCTTCGGGTTGTCGGCGCACTTGCTCGCGGTCGTCCGGGTGCAGTGGATCGCGATGCCGACGAAATCGGTCGTGCGTCGCGCGGCAGGTTCCATCGCCTCGGGCGATCCTGGTCCGTAGGCGTTGTCGATGTCACCGCCGGGGGCGATGGAGTTGTTCTCGAGCTCGATATTCGCCGTGGCGACGCCGCCGACGTCGCAGCCGGCACGGGTGAACGGCACCCACGGAGCGGGCGTGTTCTTGCCGGTGTCAGTGATCATGCTCGGCTTGGAGTCGTCGGCCCCGTCCACTGGGGCGGTCCAGTACTTGAACGACGTCGTGAACGTCGGCGTGCCGCCGGTGCGGTAGAAGTCGTACGAGTTCGAGACGGTCTGCCCGTTGCGGTTGGGGTAGAGACCCGTGAGCGACGAGAGGATCCCGCCTGCGGTATGCGCAATCAGGATCGTGTGGTCGTTCGTGAACAGGGTTCCGTTCGACGCGAGAAAGTCGAGCAGGTGCGGCATCTGCTCGAGGTCGGATGGGACATCGTGCCGATCGCGGATGTAGTGGGTGTTGTCGAATACAATATTCACCAGATGCTTGATCCGGCCGTTCGGGGACAGCCGGCAGCCGCTCACCGAGGACCTGCCGCATCCCGACGCCAACGCGAGGACGACGGCGATCGTCGCCGCGGTGCCGACGGCCGCAAGCGCCGACAGGAGACGTCTGGAGTACGTCATCGGGTCATTGCCGATCACTCTACGTGGGCGGTTCCGTACCCGGGAAGGCGGGCAAGGGGGGTCGAGTCCCTCGCCCGCCTGGGGTTACGCGGCCGGCCGTGGGGGCTGCCGCTTGCGCAGGCGAGCCGCCTCGAGACGGGCCGTCCGGCGCGCCTCCAGCGCGACCACCTTGGCGGGCCGAACCGCCTGCTTGGGCCGTGTCGCGACCCGAACGAGGTGCAGGTGCATCTCGCCTCCTCTCGAGTATGTGGTGTGTGCTGCCCCGCGGCCGAGCTGCGCGGCGTCGGGGACTTCTGGACCGGAGCTACAGCGAAGACTCGGTCAGTAGCGCGGGCGGGATTCGAACCCGCGATCTCGAGCTCATGAGGCTCGCGAGGACAGCCCCTCCTCTACCGCGCGGCGTATCCGGTTTCGTGCGTTGAAGCCAGCTTGTCCATGCCACTCGCCTGCGCTTCGGCCCTGGATCGGCAGTGGCCGTCCTGCGTGGAGGCGCTTTGGAGCCCAGAATCCTCGCGTCGATCGATAAAAGGGCAGGCCAAATCAGCGGCGTATTGCGCAGCTGGTATTTACCCGCGTCGAACGGCTGGGAGCTTTTCTCTCTCAGGCGGGGCCTCGAGTGTTCCTAGGTCTTGTTCAAGCTGGGCATCACCTCTTCGTTGATCTGTTTTCGCCTCCGAAACGACGAAGGCGACCCGCTGGGTCGCCCTCGATTCGATGGTTATGCGGCTAGGGGACTAGCCTGCACGCCTCCGATCGAGGGCCCGAACCTCACCGCCCCAGAGCGCGGCGCACGCCGCCTCCTGGCACAGGCTGTCCGGCGCGGCCGTGATGGCCGCGGGGGCAGGAGCTCGGTGGGTGAATGTCTTCATGGGCATCGTCCTATCGGCTTGGGCCGAACTGGACTTTAGCCAAAACATCGGACGGACGTCAAGAGCGAATTGCAGGAATTCTCAGCAGAAATCCGGGCCCGGGATTTTCTACAGCGCGGGCGCGTCCGTGACGAGGTCGAGTGCGCCGCCCCTCGCTTCGATCTCGAGACCGCATTGGGGGCAGCCGATCCCGTCGGCGCGGTGCAGCAGGAACTCGCCGCAGAGCGGACACTCGAGGCTCGCGCCGCGGAGAATCGCGACGAACTCCTGGTCGAGCGAGCGGTGCAGCGCTTCGAGGGTGTTGAAGCCGGCAGAGCTCATAACGTCCGGAACACCCCCGTGACCCGGCCGAGGATCTGGACGTGGGCTGCGTAGATCGGCTGGTAGGCGCCGTTCTCGGGCTGCAGGCGGATCTTCCCGCTCTCACGAAAGAAGCGCTTGACCGTCGCCTCGTCTGCCGCCTCGTCGTCTCCCGCGAGCGCCACGACGATGTCGCCGTTCTGCGCGTCCTGCTGCCGCCTGACGACGACGTAGTCGCCCTCGAGGATGCCCGCGTCCTGCATCGAGTCGCCGCGAACGCGCAGCAGGAACTCCTCGCCGCCGCTCGCGAGCGGCTCGGGGACGGACAGGTACAAGTCGATGTTCTGCTCGGCGAGCAGCGGCCCCCCGGCCGCGATCTGGCCGACGAGCGGAAGCATGTGGACGTCGCCGGCCTCCGGTACGCGAGGGGCACGGCCGCTGAGCTCGAGCGCCCGCGGCTTGGTCGGGTCGCGCTTGATCAACCCTGCCCGCTCGAGGTTCGCGAGGTGAGCGTGGACGGTCGACGGCGACGCGAGACCGACCTCCTCGCCGATCTCGCGCACCGTCGGCGGGTAGCCGCGCGCGTCGACGTACCGGACGAGGAATTCCCAGATCTCCTGCTGGCGCTTCGTCAGCATCGTTT
>JBKOVL010000150.1:0-3037 GCA_046723895.1 Actinomycetota bacterium
GCGTCCGATTCTCCAGGCGTACCCACCCGGCTGTCAAACCGGGAGCGCATCAGGCGGCGTCGGCGAGAACGAGCTCCTGACGGCCGGCTCGCCAGCGGACGACGGAGAGCCTGTGACCGACCTGGAGGCCGGTCTCGTCGAGCTCGAACCTGCCGAAGAACGTGCTCGTCTTGAGCGTTCGCGCGGCAGCCACGGGGTCGGCGGGCTCGAGCTTCAGGCAGTGCTCCGCGACGAGTGCGGCGGCATATGCCTGGGCGGCGACGTAGTCCGCAACCCCGGGCGGGCCGCCGAGGTCCCGGTGCCACTGCACCGGCGCGAGCGTTCCCTCCGGCCAGACCGGCGGCGCGTCCGGGAGGCCGGGCGACACGCCCGCGAAGACGACTCCCGGCCGTGCGAGCTCGCGAAACAACCTCGACTCCCACTCGACGCCGCCACAGAGAAGGATGCAGTCGGCCGCCTCGGGATCGCCGACGAGGCCCAGACCCAGCATGGTCGTCTCGCGCTCCAGACCGGAGCGAGCGAAGCGTGCGAACCGGCCGGGTGCCGTCAGGACTGCGACGCGGCCTGCGCCGTGCAGCTCCACCGCACCGCGCGCGACGGCGACGAGGTACCGGCTCGAGGGCGTCGGCAGGGAGACCACGCCGGGCAGTTGCTGGACGTCGTCCGCCGCGGCTCCGTGGTTCCAGATCGGCTCCCCGCTTCGGGCCAGCGCGACCGCCCGCGTCGTGTCGCTTCCGTAGGGGCCGAGGACAGGGTTGCAGCCGGACCCGATCAGCTCCCCGTGCACGCGCACCGCCGAGCGTGGGTCGCTCTGGTCGTCGTCGAGGCGGAGCTCGCGACCGGTGTCACGCGCCCAGGCCGAGAGCCCGACGCGCACCGATGCTCCCTGCAGCGCGTAGCGGCCGCTGAACGGGACGGGCGCTCCGGCTCTAGGCGTAGTCCTGGTGGTAGATGTGCGTCGGCTCGATTACGAACGAGATCCGCTGCTCGCCGCGCCCGCGCCAAGGGTACGGCGTCTGCCCGAGGTACTTCTCGGCAAGAGAGTCGATGTCGGCCTCCGCCTCGTCTCCGGTGTAGGTCTCCACGACGCGGCCCTGGATCGTGGCGCTGTGGTAGCCGTTCTCCGGATCGACCCACGAGAGGGCGACGCGCGGGTTGCGCGCGATATTGCGCGGCTTCTTCCGGCCGAGCGCCGAGTTGACGAGGATTTTTCCGTTCCTCGGCTTCACCCAGACCGTCGTCACCTGCGCCGAGCCGTCCGGGTTGACCGTGGCCAGGTGCCAGAAGTGCGGCCCCTCGATTGCGTTGCGGATCTTCTCCGGCAGATCGACTGCCATCTCGCGCCTCCTCTCGGATCGTCGGCTCGACGCTACACGACCGCGGGCCGTCAGGGGCGGGCCGCCGTCTCGGACGCGGCGTCGATCCGGCCTTGCAGGTACTCCCAGTCGCGGTCGAAACGGTAGGAGTGCCGCGCGGGCGGTTGCGGGGCCTGGGTCTCGAGCCAGCGCACGCGTCCGTTGCTCCGGTTGTAGAAGGCATGGACGCAGCCGACGCCGGTCCAGAATGCATCGCCCGCTTGCAGCCCGTAGCGCTCGCCGTCGGCCTCCGCCTCGACCTCGCCTTCGAGGATCACGTATGCCTCCTCGAGCGGGTGGTCGTGGGGGTGCGCGACACCGCCCGGCTCGTACTCGACCATGAACATCGTGTGCAGCTGGGCGTCGAGGCGCTGGTCGACGAGCATCTTCACTGCGATCCCGCTGTAGGCGAGGAGCGCCGTCGCCATGCTCGCGGAAACGGTCGGCTCGTCGACCGCAGCGCCGACCTTCAGCCGGTCGAGCTCCATCTGGCCGTCGTCGAGGCGGAACAAGTTCCGGGTGCGCGGATCGCGCACGTCGAGCGGGGCGGCCTCGTCCGCATCGGGCGCAGGCCCGACGAAGAAGGTGTCCTTCCCGTCGGCGCCGTCGACGCGGGGTTGCGGCGCGCACATGTCGATCCAGCATGAGTCGTCGGGTGCCGGCCCGATCCACGCGTGCCGGGCGCCTACGGGCACGACGCCGCAGGCGCCGGGCCGGAGGCGGTAGGCGCGGCCGTCGAGGAGGAGGACCGGGGAGCCGTCGAGGACGTAGAAGCTCTCCTCGAAGGAGTGCACGTGCTCGTCGATCGAGCCGTAGGCCTCGAGCCTGCACATCCCGACCGCCATATGAACCGACCCGGCTGCTGCGTCCACGAGCGAGCAGCGAGTGAATCCGCTGCCGGCATCGGAGTACGCGGGGCGGAGGCGGATCTCATCAGCGCGCAGGACGTGGTGCACTGGATTCCCCTTCCGCTCTCGCCGCCGACCCCGGTGCGGCCTGTTCAGTGGGAACATACAGAGGTGCGGCTCTCGCCGTCAAACCGCGGCGGCGAACTGATTCCACTGTTCGCAACCAAGCGCAATATTGCCTCCCTCGTTCGCAGAATTGCGACCGTCCCAGGGCCTGTGTTTAATGCTCCTGAACTTGCTGCTCGTCTCAGCCCACTAATGAGCGAACCTCGCCAGGCCGTCGTCGTCGGTGGAACGTCCGGGATCGGAAAGGTCGTCGCGGAGCGCCTTGCCGGCCGGGGAGAGACGGTCGTCGTCACCGGGCGAGATTCGGAGCGGGCGGCAGCTGTCGCCGGGAAGCTGGGCGAACGGGCGCGGGGGCTGGCACTCGATCTCACTCGGCCTGCGGAGATCGCTTCGCGGCTCGAGGATGTCGAACGCGTGGACGCGGTCGTGATCGCAGCGATCGAGCGGGACGAGAACACGGTGCGGGGCTACGACGTCGAGCGTGCGCTGCGGCTCGTGACGCTCAAGCTCGTCGGCTACACGGAGGTGATCCACGCGTTGGCGCCGCGACTCGCGAAGGACGCAGCAATCGTGCTTTTCGGGGGGCTCGCCAAGGAGCGGCCGTACCCTGGGTCGACGACCGTCACGACGGTCAACGGCGCGGTCAGCTCGATGGTCCGGACGCTCGCGGTCGAGCTCGCGCCCGTCCGCGTGAACGCGATTCACCCC
>JBKOVL010000160.1:0-8465 GCA_046723895.1 Actinomycetota bacterium
GGTCCAATACCTTGATCCCGCAGCTTCCAGAGACGTCGCTTCGATCGGCCATGGCGGTCGAGCGCTAGAGGAGGAGTTGAGATGCCCGAGCACAGGATCGGAACCCGCGCGGAGTGGCAGGCGGCGCGCGATGGGCTCGCCAAGCTCGAAACCGAGCAGGCCGATCGCAACGAAGAGATCAAGCGGAGGCGGCTTGAGCTTCCCTGGGTCCCGGTGGAGAAGGAATACGAGTTCGACACCGAGCAGGGCAAGAAGACACTCGCCGAGCTCTTCGACGGCCGCTCGCAGCTGCTCGCCTACAACATCATGTATGGGCCCGACTTCGAGGTCGGTGCCTGTCCGGGCTGCACCAATCTCGCCGACGGGTTCGACGGCGTGCTGCTTCACCTGAACAAGCGGGACGTGACGCTTCTCTGCTTCTCGCGCGCCCCGAGTGATCGGCTCGCCGCCTACAGGAAGCGGATGGGCTGGCGGTTCCCGTACGTCTCGACCTACGGGAGTGATTTCCCGTTCGACTTCGGCCTGGCGCTGACCGAAGAGCAGGCCGCGGGGATCCCTGAGATCCAGGGGATGGTCGACAACCCGCCGGACTGGCTCCGGTTCTGGTCGACGCAGACCGGCGCCGAACTCAAGGACGGGATCCGGGAGAACCCGAGCTACATCGCGTTCGCCCTCGAGAACGGGACCGTGTACCACACCTATACCGTGACGGCCCCGGACCCGTTCGTCGCGCCGTACTTCAACTTCCTGCTCGATCGGACGCCGAAGCCGCAGCCCGACGAACCGCTCAACTTCCGCAAGGACGAATACCCGGACTGAGCTTTGCCCAGCGCGTAACAGCGGACCAGCGCGGATCGGCAGCTCGGCGTGCCCGCCGGCGACCTGAACGGGCAATCTGTATGGGTGGCGAAGTCAGGTGGGCAGCGCGACGGGTCCGACGACGGTGCGCTGCTGGCGCTCTTCGGTGCGATCGCTTCACGTGACGAGATCGAGATTGCGCGACGGCTGGACTCATCGAGCGATCTCGCAAGCCGTCCGATTCATGTCGGTGCGAGCCGCGAGGACGCCGAGATGTACTTCCTTGCTGCGATCCGCCACTACGTCTACGGCGGTGACACGGCGCTGCATATCGCTGCCGCCGCGCATCAACGAGAACTGGCCGAGTCGCTCGTCGCAAGAGGTGGCGACGTTCGCGCTCGTAACCGAAGGGGAGCTGAACCGCTCCACTACGCCGCCGACGGGAGTCCCGGCGCGGAGTACTGGGACCCGGTGGCACAGCGTGACGTCATTGCCTATCTCGTCGAAGCAGGCGCGGATCCGGACGCCTTGGACAAAAGTGGCGTCGCTCCGCTGCATCGAGCCGTCCGGACTCGTTGCTCGGCGGCGGTCAGCGCCCTCATCGAGAACGGTGCGGATCCGCTGCTGATGAACAAGAAGGGTTCGACCCCGCTGCATCTCGCCGTTCAGAACACAGGCCGGAGCGATTCTGGCTCGGAAGCGGCGAAAGAGGAACAGGGCCGAATCATCGCCTTGCTTCTCGGACACGGCGCGAGTCCGACCGATGCCGATGCGAATGGCAAGACCGTCGCGGCCGCGGCATCCAGTGGCTGGATCCGTGATCTGCTCGGCGCCTCCTGACGGCAGTACGCGGCACCTCGATGCTCGGCTCAACGCGTTACTCGTTCCCAGCCCGTAGCGTCCACCGGTTGCTTTGCGACCGGTCCGCACGTCGTTGGGTTTGAGAGCTCTAGGCTTGATCGCCGTGAAGCGGATCAACTGTGTGTGCGGCTCGGTCGTCGAGGGTGACGACGACGACGAGCTCTGGGAGAAAGCATTGCAGCACCTGCGTGATGACCATCCGGACCTCACCGGGAAGGTCGATCGCGAGGACATCGTGGCGCAGGCCGAGGAGGTCTAGCGTCAAGCGGTCGTGGTGGCGGCCTCACTGAGGAGTCGTCGGTAGACGCGCTGCACGTGCGTGCTCGGCGCGACGCCGAGTTCGTCTTGGAGGAGCGCGCGGAGACGTTCATAAGCGCGAAGAGCCTCGGCCACGTTGCCCTGCCGCTCGAGAGCCTCTATCAGGATGCGATGGCCGGTCTCGCGGTATGGAGCGAGCTCGATGAGCTGGCGGGCGCAGCCCTCGGCTTGCGTGAGGGTCGGCCCACCCAATTCGAGCCTTGCCCTCGCCGAGCATTCGAGCCCACGCACTCGGATGTCCTCGAGGCGTCGTCGCCACTCGTCGAGCCAGGGAACGTCGTGGCCCTGCAGCAGGGGACGGCTGGCGACGTGGTACGCGACGCCAGCGGGACCCCATGCTTCGGCCCATTCGCCGCGGGTCACGTGCGTCTCGGCGCGGTGGATGCCCTCGAAGGCGGCCTCGACGTCGACGAACGCATCGCGAGCCAACACGAGCTCGATTTCCGACCGTCCCGTCAGCATGTCGGATCCCACAGCGGCGCGCAGCTTCGAGAGCAACACGCTGAGGGACGAGCTCTGCTCGGGGGAGGCCGCGTCGCCGTACACCGCGGTCAACAGCTCGTCGCGAGTCATCCGCCGTGCGCGGTTCAGGACGAGATAGCCGAAGAGCAGCCGGCCCTTGGCGCCGGGCAGCCGGCCCTCGACGCGCCCCCTGTCGAGCAGCACCACGAGCCGCCCGCACAGCTGGATCCTCGTCCCGTCGGTATGCGCCATGGCCCCATCCGAAACGACGGCGAAAGGTTGAGGAAAGGACGACTTGCGACCCTAGCGCGGGCGCGAACAGTTGGATGCGCTCGCAACACCGCACAGGAGGTGTGCTATGTCGCAGTTTGCCGTCCTCGCCGAGCATCCACCCAATCTCTGTCCAACGTCGAACGCCCAGACGCGGCAGATGCTGAAGCAGGGTGCCGGCCAGATCCCACAGCTCGCCGAGCAACTCGGCGTCAAAATTCTCTCGCTCCGCGTCTTCGGCCCCGACCACATCATCCTCGCCGTCGTCGACTCAGATGACATCGATTCGGTCCGGGACTTCGCCTTGCAGAGCGGCCTCATGCAGTGGAACACGGTCAATATCCACGCCACGTACTCGATGGAGGAAGCACTCGCGCTGGTAGACAAGGTCGAGGCCATCTTCTAGCTTCGTCGCGCAGGCCCGTCTTCCTCGCCGAGACCGTGCGCGCCGTGTCCGCGACCGGAACGATGGTGATCACGTTCTCGACTTGTCGAGGTAGAGAAGTAGGTTGTGTGCGGCGCGCATGACCGCGGTGTGCTCCCATTCGGCGGCCCGGTAGTAGCAGGCGATCAAGCCCATGCGGTGCAGGCGATGAAAGTCGCCGAAGACGAAGGCATAGCGGGCTTTCGTCTCGTCAGGTGCGCCATCGGTGAGCGCGAGGTGCCAGGACGCGTACTCCGCCCAACCATGAGCCTTGCGGAACGCATTCTGCTCGGCCGCCCGTGGTTGGACGTCAGGCCACCGGCTGCGCACCCGGTACTGGTGGGCGTCGATCAGGTCCCGAGCCTTGGCGACAGCCCTCTTGTTCACTGAGTACGTGGGCATGAACTCAGTCTGCCCAAGATCGGTAGCCGGTCGGCGCGGTAGCGCCGAGATCGTGGGCAAAGGCCAATAGTTTGGCGGCGCCGCGAGCAAGTTTCCGCTTGCGACCTCGCCGTGGCTGTTGCGCGGGTACTGATGGTTCAAGCCGTCGACGCAAGCCGGGCTCGTGGTCGTCGAGACGCGGGAGGCGACAGATCACGGTCTGAAGAGTGAGTCTCCCGCCTCCCACTTCCTCCCGGCGCCCTTGGGCGGAGATGCGAGTGGGCCGCTTCCGGGAGTTATCCACAACCTACGGCTGACCACGAATCGTGGTCAAGCGGGTGCTCCACGCGGGTACCAAGGGTCATCCGACAGGCCCACTCCCGACACCTCGATGCTAAGGACCCGACGGGGGCGGGGCTCGCGATACAGAGCTCGCGCCCCGCCGTGTTTCTGCGCAGCGGGATCCGTTGCGGCGGCGTCGTCTTCGGGAAGCGACAGACTCGTCAACGGGCCTCTGATCATCTGGGGGAGCCATCCGATCTAGCTGAACAGCGACTGGAACTCATCAACGACGGCGTTGACACGCGTACAGATCGTGTTCAGCATCGGCCAGACCTCGATGCCGTCCGCGAGCGGGGTGTCCTTGAACGTTATGTGGACGGTGAAACTCGGATTTACGTTCGCCTCCGGGTCCGGTGGATCGAAGACGAATCGTGCCAGGTCCGCGCCGGGTTTCAGCGGGCCCGTGGGAAACACTGCGTCGATCAGGCTGGCGGGTTCGTGGTGAGCTATGCCACCGAACCGGTAGCCGGTTGTATGCACCATCCGGTGCTTGTCGAAGTCCGACAGGCGCTTGAGGATCATGAGCCAATGGCTGTCGGGACCGCGCGCTTCGTGGTAGGGCTGCAGCCGCTCCAAAGGCGGCACTTGGCCGGGCCCGATGGGTCGTAGCCTCGGCAAGTTGTTCCAGAATGCGGTCGGTGAAGCGTAGATCGGGAATCGAATGTCACGAGCAAGGTTGGCTGTAAGCGTTCCGGTATGGAGGACCGCCAATTGGTAGGCGAGGTGGTCGAGTGCCGAGGCGCAATTGCCGAGGCAGTCCCCGATGATTGGTCCCCACTCGGGTCGCGTTTCCTTGAGACGAACGATCCGGTACACGTGCTCTCGGCCGTGGTCGTTTACGTCGTGCCGGATGCTGAAGGCGTCGGGCTTAAAAGCATCGAATTCCGCCTTGAGCGTGTTGAGGTGGCATCGAGCCCGCTCACACTTCAGCTGCACACCGTCTAGGGGGTGAGCCATCGCACTAGCCTTTACAACCCGGACGACAGGATGAACCGAACGGAGGATGCCGAAGCGCGCAGAGACACTGATTTCCTGAGCGCCGGATTTCTCAAGGACCCGGAGACAGCCGCCAAGCTCCCAAGGGCCTCAGGCTCAAGACGCTACGTCTCAACCCGGCCAGGATCGCGGATGCCCGGTATCGTCATCCCGGCGGCCGTATGCGGGTGACAGTCGCACGACTCCTTCGCTCGACTTCTTCCTGACGACTCGGGCAGTTGTCGTTGCGCAGGATGTGAGGCCGAACGCTCTTGGTGATCCCCGCGCCGACCGGCGCGCCAGAATGCGTTACAACCGCCGGCGTCAATCCCTGGACCGCTACGCCACCGAGATCGTCTACACGTTCGCCGGCGCCTTCCGATGGAGCGTCCCGACCGAAGGTCGGGCCCGGATCCGCTCGGCGCTCGAACTCGAGGTCCACAGCCGCGTAGAGGCCGCCCATAAGCCCTACGATTCCTTCTGAGTGGGCCGCTCCGAAGAGGATCTGCAGGCGGCCGCGCGCTTTGTGGGCGCTGAGCTCGTTCAGCTCGCGGCCATGCCGAACGCGCTGAAGGGAGCGGAGCGCAACGGCGACCGCCACGCGGCGAACGCGTGCCTGGAATCAATGCTCTTGCACGCCCGGAACCTTATGGAATTCCTAATCGAGCCCTCCTGGGCCCCCGATGCCCACCGGACGGACTTCGCCCCCGGGTGGTCGCCGCCGAACAGCGCGGCCACGAAGCGTCTGCTCGATGCTCGCGAGATGGTGGACCGCCACGTGTCCCATCTGAGGTGGGAGCGCGTCAAGGACGACTCGCCCGATCGGGAGCCTGGACGACTCGCGGACGACCTGGTCGAAGTGATGGGTTTGTTCGTAGAGCATCTCGAAGCCGAAGACAATCGCGCCGCGGAGTGGTTCAGCGGTCATGTTCTCGAGGCGCATCTGCTCTTGCAGCAACGCCCGGTGGGTGAGCAAGAGAGGAACCTGACCACCAGTGTGCATGAAGGCGCCGCCGCGACCGACTCCTCACGTGTACCGACCAGCGCCATCTCCCTAGGAGGCCTACTCGCCCTTGCCGGTCAACTTCGAAGCGGGCTCGGAGTCACAGTTGCTTTCCTCGCGGGAGTCGTGGAAACGGGTTTGCGCGGGCTGCTGCGGCGCCAAGACGATGCCTAGCTGGCGCGCATTGCGCTCCGGTGGTCGCCTCCATCGTCGCTAGATCCGGAAATTCCCAGCCGACGGCGCTGCAGTCCCGACGGCGGACGTGTCGGATTCGTGCAACTGCGCGACTAGCTGCCGTTATGGTCGCCGTCAGCGCAGATCGCCGGCTATGAGCGGTCGCCTGGCGTGCATGCGGCCGTAGTTATGTGCGTCCGGCATCAGCCGATCGCCTTAAGCCTGGACCGAAGGGCGCTGGGCGAGCCAGTCCTCGAACTCTGTGGCGACGATGCGCTCGTTGTGGACGCGTTTGGAGTCCTCCGAGGCGAGCCAGACGATCGGCGGCCCCATGATCGCGGGGTCGAGCAGCCTCGCACGGAACTCGGCGGGAACCTCGTCCGGAACCATCCCGGTCGCGGTCGCGCCGCCGGGCAGAAGCATGTTGACCGTGATCGGCGTTCCCGACAGGTCGGCGGCCATGATCCGGGAGAGCGCCTCGACGGCGGCGCCCGAGGGCCCGTAGGGGACAAACCCGCGTCTCGTCATGGTGCCCTCGTTCATCGAGATATTGACGATTCGTCCCGACCCTGCTTCGAGCATGAGTGGTGCTACAGCGCGGGCGACGAGAAACAGGCCCGTGACCTTCGTGTCGAACACGTCACGAAAGCCGGTCGGTGAGACCTCCCAGAACGGCTGCGGGTAGGCCGGGAACCTTGGGTTCACCGTCCGTATCCCGATGCCGGCGTTGTTGACCAGCATGTCGATGCCGCCGAAGCGCTCACGAGCCTCATCGACGAAGACCGCCACGGGTGAGTCCATGACAGAACCAGCCTCCGCGACCCCGTCTATGCGGGCAGCGCCGTCAATACTTCAAGGTCCCACGAGCCGGAGCGAGTCGCTCACCCGACACGAACGCGAACCCCTCCCACGGTCGACGTCGCACGCCCCTCGTCCTTCCCCTCTCGGGCGTACCGCAGTCCCCGGTCCCCACGCCCCAGCGCGAGGTGACCGAGTATCTGCGCCGCGCTCGGGGTAGGAGGAGAATCGATGGCCAGGGCGGTCGAGCTCCTGGGCAGGCCCGCCAGCGTTCGTAAAGCTCGCGTCTTCACAGCCGACGTTCTCGCCGGCGACGGTGTCGAGGCGTCCGTCATCGAGTTGGCGGTGCTTTTGGTGAGCGAGCTGGTGACCAACGCCGTCGTCCATGCCCGAGGGGCGATCTGCCTGACGGTGCACACGGATGCGCACTGGGTCCGCATCGAAGTGGAAGACCCGGGACATCGTCGTCCCGTGCTGCGCTCCGCAACACTGGACGAAGTCGACGGACGCGGTTTGCTGGTGGTTGACAAGTTCGCGACCGATTGGGGAACCGAACAGCGGGCAACTCACAAGCTGGTCTGGTTCGAGATCGCTCGCTAGCTGCGAGCCGTTGGGCGCGAGGTGTGTCTAGCCGTCCCGCGTCGCGAGGATGAGCGCCACGTACCCGCAAACCGCACCACACGCGAGGATCGGCACGAGGGTGACCCAACCGACCACGCGGTCCCCGGCCTTGCCGAACACCGCAGCCGCGGGGACGCCGAAGCCGATAACACCCGCGACCAATCCGATGAGCACGCCCAACGCCAGCGGCGCGATGAGTTCGCCCCGCATGAGCCCTCGCCCCAGGTGGGGTGGGAGTCGGTGCATGGTCCCATCCTCACCGAGCGGCGCGACGTGGTCTAGGGCGTGGCGCCGGGGCTTTACGGATGGCTCATGCTTGGTCAGACTTGCCCGCAAGCGGCCGGGTGGGTTGAGGGCGGACAGCCGACCTCGGCTGCCATTGAAGCGGGGACCGCCGATCCAAGGGTCCCCGCTTCTTCGCGAACCAGACAAGAAGAACTCCGTTCGCGGAAAGGCGGGAGGCCCGGTCCAAGAACTTCAGGTCTCCCGCCTTCCAATGCCGCCAGGCTGTGCGAATGGGTGGATCAGTACCTGTCGGCCTGTGCCGAGATACTGACGAAACGGATGCGAATGTCAAGTAAATGACACTGCGCTCATCTTTCCGAAGAACGCCGAGGGGAAACGGAGGCGCCGGAGGATTTCCCGCCTCCCCACCGGCGAAGCGTTGCTGACACCCACCCGCCCCTGCCCTGCGAAGCGCCCAGAAGGGCCGACGATAACCGGGTGCCCAAAAGACTCTCGCAAGCGTCGGCAAAGGCCGGCTAAAACGCGGCGGGCAACGCCATCGCCGCTCAGGTGGCGAGAGCCAAAGGACTTCGTCGTCTCGCTGGTGCGGAATGCCGTACGCGACGTATCCCCCCGGAGGCGTACGGGTGTACGTGACGTCCGTGGCCAGTACCGCCGTCTCGGGTTAGCACGCGCATAGCGGCGTGCATGTGCTCGTGGTCCTCGACACGCGGAACGCCGGTTCTGCTCGGGGTGCGACGGATGGCTGACGCGTCGTTCTGTCCGGGTCTACGGCGAGCATGCCAACGATGC
>JBKOVL010000102.1:0-8509 GCA_046723895.1 Actinomycetota bacterium
GCCGAGCAGCCGGCGCGCAGCCCGCTCGGCATCGATCAGATCGTTCTTGTCCGTGCGCGTCCGCCTGGTTGGCCGCTCGCACGCACATCCCTAGTGCCCGCGCGCGAGCATGAAGCGGGCCAGCGAGGCGCCGTCGGAGCCCGTCCCCTCGACCACATACGCGGGTTTGCCCACCGAGCAGGCACGCGCGAGCAGCTGCTCGAAGCCGAGCTCGTCGACGACAAACTCGAGCGAGTCGAGCACACGCCCAACCCGGTCGACCGCGACCCGCCACCTGCCGATCGCGATCCGTGTCCACACCGACCGCCACCGTCCACTCCACCGCCTAGCCTCCGGCGCTCGAAGGAAGCGGCTGCCCGGGGACAGCACCGTTTCCAGCGACCGTGCAGGCTGCAATCAGGTCACCTCGGCAGCCGCGCCCGACCCGCCCGGAGACAAACCCCAACAAAGACACCAGGTCAAGGCGGTGCACAGTCATCCCGACCCGACAGGCACACTCCGCCCACAACGGACAAAACCCCAAGCCAAACAGAGGGGTGCGGGCGCTACGGGAGCTCGCCGGGCAGCAACGAGTAGATCGCCAGATCCGCCCGAACGCCGTCCTTGAAGAACGCCGAGCGCCTCACGCCGTCGCGCTTGTACCCCGCGCGCTCCGCGACCCGCAGGGATGCCTCGTTCGTGATGTCGATCACCGCCTCGATTCGCGCCAGGTCGAGCTCGTCGAACGCCCCGCGCGAGATCAGATCGATCGATCGTCCTGCGGCGCCACGGCCGCGCGCGGGCAGGGCGACGACGTACCCGAGCTCGGCTTCGGACGTCTCCCACTTGATTCGGATCAACGCGCACATGCCGAGGAAAGCGCCGTCGTCGACGTCGACGATCGCGAACCCCGCACGCGAACCTTCCTGCCACCCCTGCAAGTAGCCCGCGATCCAGCCGGCAGCGAAGTCGTCGCCCCGTCGCGCCGGTACCCGAGTGAAGCGGATGACCTCAGGATCGTGCGTGAGCGCCTCGAAGTCGGGGACGAAACGCTCCTCGATCGGCTCGAGCCGGACGACGCCGTCGGAGAGTGGCGGCGCAGGACGCGCTAGGCGCCGTGGCACTTCTTGAACTTCTTGCCCGAACCGCACCAGCAGGGATCGTTGCGGCCGAGCTTCTCGTGCTCCCCGACCGTTCGCTGTTGCGGGCGCTGCAGCGTGCTGATGGCGGCGGCCTCGCCGCCGAGCGCGCCGGCGATCGCGTCGGCGCCCATCGCCTGTTCGTGCTCGTACGAGAGCCCACCGTTCCCGGCCGTCATCGCCTGCTGCTCCTGTGCCGCCCGCAACTGCTCCGCGTCCTCCGGCGCGAGCTGCGCGTGGAAGAGCGTCCCGAGCACCTCTTCGCGGATCAGCGCATTCTGCTCCTGGAACATCTGGTGCCCCTCGGAGGTGTACTCGACGAGCGGGTCCTTCTGGGCCATCGCACGCAGGCCGACGCCCTCGCGCAGATAGTCCATGTTCTCGAGGTGCTCGCGCCAGCGCGAGTCGACGACCTGGAGGATCACGAAGCGCTCGAGCTCGCGCATCAGATCCTCGCCGAGCTCCTCCTCCTTGGCGGCGTACTCGTCGCGCGCGTCCTCGACGAACTCCTCGGCGAGCGAGTTGCGGTCGGTGACCTTGTCCTCCCGCAGTTCGTCGGCGGTGATCTCGCTGTTGTACAGCTGCTGCATGTGCCCGGTCAGCGCCTCCAGGTCGACCTGGTCGGTCTCCGGGTCGACGAACGCGTCGACGGAGCGCTCGACCACCTCGTCGATCCAGCCCTTGACCTCCTCGGAGAAGTCGTCGCCCTCGAGCACGCGGCGCCGCTGCTCGTAGATGACGACACGCTGCTTGTTCATCACGTCGTCGTACTTGAGGACGTTCTTGCGCGCGACGAAGTTCTGCTCCTCGACCTTCTTCTGCGCCGACTCGATCTGCCGCGAGAGGATCTTCGCCTCCATCGGCTGGTCGTCCGGGATCTTGAAGCGGTCGATGATCCGGTAGATCCGGTCGCCGGCGAAGAGGCGGACAAGGTCGTCCTGGGCAGAGAGGTAGAACCGTGACTCGCCCGGGTCGCCCTGACGGCCCGAGCGGCCGCGGAGCTGGTTGTCGATGCGCCGTGCCTCGTGCCGCTCCGTGCCCAGCACGTACAGCCCGCCGAGGTCGATCACACCCTCGCCCAGCTTGATGTCGACGCCGCGGCCGGCCATGTTCGTCGCGATCGTGACCGCGCCGATCTGACCCGCATCCTTGATGATCTCCGCCTCGCGGGCGTGCTCCTTCGCGTTCAGCACGTTGTGCTTGATTCCCGCGCGGGTGAGATGCGCGGAGAGGTACTCGGAGGTCTCGACCGCGATCGTGCCGACGAGGATCGGCTGCCCCTTCTCGTGCCGCTCCTTGATGTCGTCGACGACGGCCTTGAACTTGCCTTCCTTGGTCTTGTAGATGAAGTCGTTCTTGTCGCCGCGGGCCACGGGCCGGTTCGTCGGGATCTCGACGACGTGCATGCCGTAGATCTCGACGAACTCCTTCTCCTCTGTCTTCGCGGTGCCGGTCATGCCGGCGAGCTTCTCGTAGAGGCGGAAGTAGTTCTGGAGCGTGATCGTCGCGAGCGTGACGTGCTCCTCCTGGATGCGCACGCCCTCCTTCGCCTCGACGGCCTGATGGAGGCCTTCCGACCAGCGGCGGCCTTCCATGATCCGGCCCGTGAACTCGTCGACGATCTTCACCTCGCCGTCCTGGACGACGTAGTCGACGTCGCGCTGGTAGAGCGACTCCGCCTTCAGCGCCTGGCCGAGGTGGTTGACGAGCTGGACGTTCTGCGGCGCATACAGGTTCTCGACCCCGAGCGCGCGTTCGACCTTCTCGATTGCGGACTCCATCGGCGCGACGGTCTTGAACTTCTCGTCGTAGGTGAAGTCGATCCCGGGCGGAATGTCGTCGGTGCCGCCGCCCGGCTTGGCCTTCGGCTGCGGCATGCCCTTCAGCGTCTTCGCGATCCGCGCGAAGTCGACGTACACGTGCGCCGCGGTCTCGGGCTCGCCGGAGATAATCAGCGGCGTCCGCGCCTCGTCGATCAGGATCGAGTCGACCTCGTCGACGATCGCGTAGGCGTGGCTGCGCTGGACACACTGGTCGAGCGAAACGGTCATGTTGTCGCGTAGGTAGTCGAACCCGAACTCCGAGTTCGTGCCGTAGGTGATGTCGGCGGCGTAGGCGTCCTGCCGCTCCGAGAACGGCATCATGTTCTCGATGTAGGCGGCGCGCATGCCGAGCTTCTCGTAGACCGGCCCCATCCACTCGGCGTCGCGCTTCGCCAGATAGTCGTTGACGGTGACGAGGTGGACGCCGCGGCCCATGAGCGCGTTCAGGTAGAGCGGCTGCGTGGCGACGAGCGTCTTCCCCTCGCCGGTCTTCATCTCGGCGATGTCGCCCTCGTGGAGGACGATCCCGCCCATCACCTGGACGTCGAAGGGCCGCTGACCGAGGGCGCGCTTGGCCGCTTCGCGGACGGCGGCGTAGGCCTCGAACAGGAGGCTCTCGAGCTCCTCACCGTTCTCGACCCGCTGCTTGAACTCGGCTGTCTTCGCGGCGAGCTCGGCGTCGGAGAGCTCCTCGAAGTCGGGCTCCAACGTGGCGACGTAGGCCGCTTGTTCGGCAAGCCGCTTGACGCGCCGGCCTTCGCCGGCCCGTAGTACCTTCTCGAGAGCGCCGAGATCCTGACCGGGCATTTCTGGTACAGGGTAGCCGTTGGGCCCGGGAGTTACAGTGCTCGCCGTGCGCGTCGTGCTCGCGCTCGTGGTGACGGCTGCGGCGGCGGGGATGGCCTCGGCCTCGACCGCCGACCGGGTGGTGACGAGTCCGGGCCGCGTCCTGGGCCTGGCGCGCAGCGGCTTCAACGTCGCCTTCCTCTCGGGCCGGTACCGAGGCCAGTGCGGACCGCACGTCGAGTTCTGGGACCTAGCGACGGGCGGCCAATACAAACTCGGCCGGCATACGGATCGGTTCTGCTCGGAGGGGCCGTCGACCGGGAGCGGCATCACCGACCTTGCGGTAGCAAGCGACCGGGTGGCCTGGCTCGCCTACACGGGCGGCAACCTCCGCGACTGGATCCTGTACACGGCGACGCCGACGCGGCCGACGGAGCGGCAGCTCGAGTTCAGGGAGGTCGACGTCGACGCAGCGCCCCCGATCGTGCTCGGCACCGGCTCGGAGTGGGTGATCCCGTATGCGACCGGCTCCACGGTGAAGGTCCTCTCCTTCAACGGTCACCGGGTGTACTCCTGGCGAGCGCCGGGCCAGGTGACGAACATGACCGCCTACGGCCAGCAGGTCGCAGTCTTCGTCCGCGGGGGGCACTGCTACGTCCTCAGCCCGCGCGGGGCGGTGCTCCAGACCTACATGTTCCCGCCCGGTGCCGTGCAGGAGTTCGCGCTCGGCGGCCGGGGACTCGTCGTCCAGCTCCCCGGCGGGCGGATCGAAGTCCACAACGGCCCGCGCCTGCACGTGTTCTCGATCCCGCAGCAGGCGAAGATGCTCGACTACGCGGAGAACACGCTCCTCTACCGGATCGGCAACACCCTGCACGGGCGCGTTCTCTGGAGCGGGAAGGACGGCATCCTCCGCCACGCCCGGCTCGGCGTCCTCGAGCCGAACGGTCTCAGCTATGCGGTCGGTAACAAGGTCAGCTCAATCGCCTGGGTGACCGTCACGACGCTGATCACTCCGCCTCGTTAGGCCGGCTAGAGCGGGACGACGCGAACCTCCCAGAGCGTGTCCACGAGGCGACCCCCCTGGATGACGTACGAGGACGCACGGGCCTCGCCGAGCCGCTCGAGCACGGGAATCGATCCGAAGGAGGGCACGCCGTCGACGAGTAGCTCGTGGTTCCCGTCCCGCCAGGTGAGCGTCAGCTCGTCCCCGGTCGGGGCGTCGTCGGCGAGGTCGATCACCTCGATCCGGCGGACGCCGACCGCCCACTGCGACTCGCCGCGCCGGACCGCTTCCGCGCGGTAGGGCGGATCTACGGTGTCGTCGAGCGCGGCCGCGAGCGGCTCGGCGTCGACGTCTTCGTTGACGAGCAGCGTGTTGTCCGGAAGCGCAACGAAGTGCACCGCGTCGCCCTCGATTCCCTCCGCCTCGACGGCGACGACCGCGTCCCATTCGCGTTGGCGGTGGACACCGTGGATCCCTGTCTCCATCCAGCCCGGTGGTGCGGGATCCGGGAGGGGCTGCGACACCAGCCCGCCCTCGCGGGCGAGTCGCTCGTGCAACGGCTCGCTGCGCCTGAACAGTCCCACGACTACTGGGGTTCGATCAGGCCGTACCCGCCGTCGCGACGCCGGTAGACCACATTGATCTGGTCGGACTCCTCGTTCCGAAAGACGAAGAAGTCGTGCCCGACGAGCTCGAGCTGGAGCACCGCCTCCTCGGCACTCATCGGCTTCATCGCGAACTGCTTCGTCTTCACGATCACGGGCCCGCCCTCCTCGTTCGTCTTCATGTACGTGCCTGCCTCGGCGCCGCCCTGGCCGTTACCGTCGCGATGTGCATCGCCATGGCGGTGGCCGCGGCGTCGCCGCTTGTCGCGGTAGCGCGAGACCTGGCGCTCGAGCTTGTCGACAAGCAGGTCGATCGAAGCGCGCATGTCGGTCGAAGCCTCCCTCGCGCGCAGCACCGGACCCTTCGTCCACACCGTCGCCTCCGCGACGTGGTTGGCTGCGATCGAGGGGTTCTTCTCGACCGCGAGCTCGAGCTCGACGCGCGTCGGATCGGCGAGATGCCGATCGAGCCGCCCGAGCTTCTCCTCTGCATAGGCCCGCATCGCCTCGCTCACCTCGACGTTCTTGCCCTTCACCTGCAAGCGCATCTCGGTCCCCCTTTGAGCGGAGCCTGAGGGACATGATGCATCGTGTCCCCGATCCAGTATCTCTCTTCTTCGGAATCTAGTCGATCTATCCCCGCACGGCGCGCGCGAAGGTGACTACCTCGACCGAGCCGGCACCTGCGGCCCGGAGGGCGGACGCGCTGGCGCCGACCGTCGAGCCGGTGGTGTAGACGTCATCGACGAGCAGGATGCGGCCCCGCGTCCGGTCGGCCCGGAAGGCGCCGCGTACGTTCCGCCGGCGAGCCTCGCGTGGAAGGCCGCGCTGCGGTCGCAGCGGGCGTGTCCGGCGCAGGAGCGGGGCGACCGGCAGGTCCCACAGGCGACCCAGCTCGCGGGCGAGCCGCTCGGGCGGATGGTGCCCGCGACGCAGGCTGCGGTCTCCGTCGGGCGGTACGAAGGCGATCAGTTGTGCGGACGGAGGCGGCACGACCTCGGCGACGACCGAGGCGGCGAACGACGCGAGCCCGCGGAGGCCTCGCTCCTTCCAGGCGGAGACAAGGGCGCGGACGGCGTCGTCATACTCGACGCCTGCCCGTGCTGTGGCGAACGCGAGGCGGCGTCCCGCGCACTCCCGGCAGCGGGCGACCGGCCAGGCGACCGGGGCGCCGCACCGAGCGCAGAGGGGCCCCTCGAGCCTCGGCAGCGAGACCGTGCACCGCGTGCAGAGGGTGGCGCCCGGCCGCGAGCAGACGACGCAGCGGCGGGGCAGGAGCAGGTCGAGCACCACATGCCGTCACGGTAGGCCTCGCGGGCGCACCTGTCTGCCTCGGATGTGTGCCAAGTGTGTGCTGCGCGCGAACCGCGAGATGTGCCCCTCGGCCGGCGTCAGCTCAGCGTCGAGTACTCGCCGCGCCGGGGCAATCCGACGCGCGCGCGCCAGCGGTTGTCGGCCTCGAGGAGCTGCGCGGGACTGCCGATGTCGTACCATTCCCCCTCGAACGTGTAGCCGTAGACCGGCTCGCGCCGGAACAGCCAGGCGACAAGCCGCCCCGGCTGGTCGGGCGGGTTCCCCTCGGCGAGGTAGCGCTCGATCAGCGGAAGGTGCTCGCGGTGGTAGAGGTAGGTCGCCGTCGCGACGAGCGTGCTCGCAGGCTCTGACGGCTTTTCCTCGAACCCCACGATCCGCTCGTCCTCGTCGAGCTCGACGACGCCGTAGTGGGTCGCAAGCCCGACATCGCCGCAGTCGTAGACCGCGACCGCGCTCGCAACGCCTTTTAACTCCCAGAATGCGACCAGCCCGGGCAGCCCGAAGTCGAAGAGGTTGTCGCCGGCGATCACGAGCAGGTCGTCGTCGAGACCGGTTCGCTCGAGTACGAACGCGATGTCCCCGATTGCGCCGAGCCGGTCGTTGTTCGAGGCGGTGCCGTCGTCGTGGACGGTGACGCCGCTCCGGCCCGACGCCCACCTGCCGAAGTCCTCGGCGAACCGGCTGTTCGTGACGACGTGGATGTCGTCGCTCACCTCCTCGACCTTGTCGCACACCCAGTCGACCATCGGGCGGCCGCCGACCGGCAGGAGCTGCTTGGCGATCGAGTCAGTCAACGGAGCGAGGCGGGTCGCGTAGCCTGCCGCGAGGATGATCGTCCTCATGCGACGACTGCGCCGGCGAGCGATTGCGAGTACGGGGCGCGGTGCACGCCATGCTCGGTGACGATCGCGGTGACGAGCCCGTTGGGCGTGACGTCGAACGCGGGGTTCCGCGCCGGAAAGCGCGGGGTCACCTCGTCACCTGCGCGCTCCTCGATCGGGATCTCCCCGCCGCTCGGCGTCGCGAGGTCAACGGTCGAGCTGGGCGCGACCACGTAGAGCGGGATCCCGTGATGGGCCGCGAGCACCGCGAGCGTGTACGTTCCGATCTTGTTCGCGGTGTCGCCGTTCGCGGCGATCCGATCGGCTCCGGTGAAGACGGCATCGACCTCGCCGCGGGCCATCATCAGCCCCGCGGCGGAGTCGACGATCACCGTGTGCGGGATCCCGGCCTCCTCGAGCTCCCAGGCGGTCAGCCGCGTCCCCTGGAGGAGCGGCCGCGTCTCGTCGACGAGCACGTGCGCGAGCAGCCCCTGCTCCCACGCCGCCCGCAGCGCGCCGACCGCCGTGCCGTAGCCGCCGGTCGCGAGCCCGCCGGCGTTGCAGTGGGTCAGCGCCCTCGTCCCGGGCTCGAGCAGCGTCGCCGCGTGCTCGGCGATCCGGCGGCAGCGCTCGACCTCGTCGCGATGGAGCTTGCGCGCGCGCTCGGCGGGGTCGCCGCGCCAACGTCCCATCTCCCCGAGCGCCCACGCGAGGTTCACGGCCGTGGGCCGCGCCGCCGCGAGGGTCGCAACGGCGGCGTTGAGGTCCTCTCCGCGCCGTGCCGCGAGCGCGTACCCGTAGGCGGCGGCGATCCCGATCGCCGGCGCCCCGCGCACCGCGAGCGTGCGGATCGCCTCCGCAACCTCGTCGGAGGACTCGCACCGGAGCTCGACCTCCTCGTCGGGCAGCCGCCCCTGGTCGAGGACGATGACCGCGTCGTCCTCGAGCCGGATGATCCGCGCAGGCTCGAGCATGCGCGGAGTCTAGGCGGGCCCGCACCCGCGCGGCCTTCTCAGAACCGGTCGGAGCACACGAG
>JBKOVL010000141.1:0-17403 GCA_046723895.1 Actinomycetota bacterium
GGCCGAGCCGATGGCGACCTTGATCTCCTCGGCCGTGCGCTCGCCGATCGCCACGCCGTATTCACGCCGTACATACGCCTGAATGGCGGCGTCGATGTCGAACCCGCCGACGCGAACGGCTTCGAGCGCGACGACGCCACCCAGCGAGATGACAGCAACCTCGGAGGTCCCGCCACCCACGTCGACGATCATGTTGCCGAGCGGCTCGTGGATCGGCAGCGACGCGCCGATGGCACCGGCCATCGGCTGCTCGATCAGGAAGGTCTGGGCGGCCCCGGCGCGCCGCGCCGCCTCGAGTACGGCGCGCTGCTCCACGTGCGTGATCGCCGACGGCACGCAGATGAGCACGCGGGCGCGGTAGAAGCGCGACACACCCGCGTGCTGGAACAGCATCCGGATGAGACGTTCGGTGATCTCGAAATCGGTGATCGCGCCACCGCGCAGGGGCCGGACGGCAACGATGTACCCGGGCGTGCGGCCGATCATCTGCCATGCCTCGTGACCGATCGCGAGGACCTCGTTGGTGCGATTGTTGAGCGCGATGACGGTCGGTTCGTCGACGATGATTCCTTCGCCGCGGGAGTAGACCAGCGTGTTGGCGGTACCCAGGTCGATGGCGAGATCCCGGGCCAGGGCCGATCACCCCGCCTTGGTCGAGGAGCGGACCGGGCGGACGGGGCTGGCGTGCTCCGCCCATTCGGAGCCGTCCTCCCAGTGCTCTCGCTTCCAAATGGGGACCGTCTCCTTCAGCGTGTCGATACCGAACCGGGCCGCCTCGAACGCCTCGGCACGGTGCGGCGCCGAGACGACCACGATCACGGACGGTTCGGAGACCGCGAGGTCACCGACGCGGTGTAGAAGCGCAACGCGCTCGACGTCGGGCCAGCGCCGGCGCAGCTCGTCGGCGACCTCCGCGAGCCGGCGCGTCGCTTGCTCTTCGTACGCTTCGTAGGTGAGACCGCGAACGCCCGGTCGGCCATCCGAGTGCTCGCGCACGACCCCGAGGAAGGACACGACCGCGCCGCTGCCCGGCGTCGTCACCCAGGCGTTAGCGGCTTCGACGGGAAGCGGGAGCGACGTGAGGGCGACCCAGTCGCGTCCGTCAGGGGGCGCGAGCACGAAATTCATCGTACTGCGGCACCCCACGAACAGCGGGAGAAGGCGCGGCGACGACCAACGAGCCGCGACCGTTGCTCAGGAACACGGTCGTACACTTCGACGCTATGCCGGGCGACGAGCCGGAGGACGAGAGTTCCGGCGGCCCGCCGCCCGACCCGTCTGATCGGATCTGGGTTCACCCCACCGAGATGACGTCCTTCGTCCCGACGAGCCGGCCTCGGTCGTCGCGACGCGGTCGCTGGGTGGTGCTCGCCGCCGGCCTGACGGCGGTGGCGGCCGTAGGGGGCGTGATCGCGCTCATGACCGTCAACGACTCGAGCCGGCCAACGCCGCAGGTGCGCAGTGGCGCGATCCAACGGATCGTGGCGACCCTGGCGCCCAGCGTCGTCGCGGTTCGGACCGCGCGTGGCGGCGACACGGGAGATGCGTCCGGGGTCTGCGTGCAGGCTGGACAGGTCGTCACGACCGCGCACGCGGTCGGCGGCGCGGACGCGGTGTCCGTCGTCACGTCCGACGGTCGTACGCTCCCCGCGGCCGTCGAGGCCAGCGACCCCGTCTCCGACCTCGCCGTCCTGACGATCGACGGGACGAGCATGCAGCCCGCGCAGCTCGGCGCGTCCGCCGACCTCGAGGCTGGTCAGCAGGTCGTCGGCGTGGCGGCGTCGGCATCGGGTCGTCACCACTGGGTCGACGTCGGCGAGATCGGGGCGTTCAACCGCGCGTTCGTATGGGGTGAGGGCGTGTCGGTGCCTGGTCTCATCCAGACCAACATGACCACGAGCGGTGAGCACTCGGGCGGCGCGCTCGTCGACACCCGGGGCGAGGTCGTCGGGATCCTGGTCGTGCCGCCGGACTCCTCCACGGCGGGGTTGGCGCTCCCGATCGACCAGGCACGCGACGTGGCCTCGCAGCTGACGGCACGCGGGAGTGCGGAGCACGGCTGGCTGGGCGTGTGGGCGACCGACGACACCGATCGCGTGGGCGGCGGAGCGCTCGTCCAGGGCGTCGTGCCCGGCGGCCCCGCCGACGATGCGGGGCTCAAGCAGGGAGACGTCATCGTCGAGGTCGGCAAGCCGGACTCGACGACCGCGATCTCGAGCGTCTCCCAGCTCATGAGCGAGGTCGGGCGACGCAAGCCGGGTGAGAAGCTCAACGTCACGCTGTACCGCGACCGCGGGAAGCGTCGAGTTGGCCTCGAGCTCGGCGACCAACGGTATTCGACCGCAACCGCGGGCACGGCGCCCGCCGAGCCGGGGAACGCGCAGTGATTTGCCGGGCGCGGGCGGTCTCGGCACGATGGGGTGCGTGAGTGTGAGCGAGGAACCGCTGCTCGAGGAGCCGCGTGCCGGCGAGCTACACGTCGATCAGCTCGAAGACGCCGATCGCGAGCTGCTGAACGCTGTCCAGTGGGACTTCCCGCTCGAGCCGCGTCCGTTCGCCGTGCTCGCGGAGCGACTGGGTATCGACGAAGAAGAGGTGCGCGCACGTGTCGGGCGCGTGAAGGAACTGGGGGTGCTGCGCCAGCTCTCGGCGATCTTCGACACCCGGGCGCTCGGATACGGCTCGTCGCTGGTCGCCGCGAAGATCGATCCCGACCGCGTCGACGAGGCTGCCGCCGTCATCAGCGCGCATCCTGGCGTCAGCCATAACTACAAGCGCAACAACGCGTACAACCTGTGGTACACGATTGCCGTCCCGCCCGGTGACTCGCTCGACGACCACATCGAGGTGCTGCACCGCGCGTCGGGAGCGCTCGTCACCCGCAAGCTGCCGACGCTCAAGCTCTACAAGATCGGCGTCAAGCTCGACATGACCGGGCAGACGGCGGCCGACGCACGGGTCGACGTCGAGGAGCACGAGCGGCCCGAGCGCCGGGAGCACATGGACGCGCCCGAACTGTCGGACCTCGAGGTCGCGGCGATCCGAATCTCGCAGGAGGACCTGCCGCTGGTCGAGCGGCCGTTCGCGGCCGAGGCGGAGCAGATCGGCACCGACGAGAAGGCGCTCCTCTCGATGCTGCGCTCGTTCAAGGAGCGCAAGCTGATGCGCCGGTTCGCGGCGGTGATGAACCACCGCAGCGCGGGCTACAAGGCCAACGCGATGGGCGTGTGGGCCGTCCCGGACGAGCAGCTGGACGAGATGGGCCCGCGCATGGCCGGTTTCGCCTTCGTGAGCCACTGCTACAAGCGACCCACGTACGACGACTGGCCCTACTCCGTGTTCACGATGGTGCACGGCCACAACGGCCGCGATTGCGAACAGACCATCGCCGCGATCCAGGCCGAGACCCACGTCGACGACTACGCGCTGCTCTGGTCGATCAAGGAGTACAAGAAGACCCGCGTGCGCTACTTCACCGACGAGTGGGACGACTGGCGCCGCGCGAACCTCACGCCTGCCGGCGCGTAACGGCGCCGGCCCCTAGCTGCTTGCGGCGCTCCTGCGTCGGCGGCGAACGAGAGCGACGCCGGCGGCGACTCCCAGCATCGCGGCGAGCGCGGCGGCGGCGACGTAGCGCAGGGCGTGCGAACGCGGCGGCAACGAGTCGAGGCCTTCGATGATGGCTTCTTCGTTGGTGTGGCGCGGGCGCCAGCCGGCAGCGCGGAGGCGGTCGTTGGCGACGACCCACGGGCTGACGAGGTACGGCACGACGGTCGGCGGGATGTCGCCGAGCCCGCTCGCCCACAGGCGCGCCAGGATCCGCTCGAGCGGTTCGGCGGGCAGCGGCGGCAGCAGCGATCGGGGCAGCAACGCCTGGGCCTCGTCGTTGCCCAGCCACCCGTCGGCGGCGACGTTGTACGTGCCAGGGAGATCGTTCCCGACCGCGAGCAAGAGTGCGGCGACCAGATCGTCGACGTGGACCACCTGCACGGGTGGGCTGGCGCCCCGGACGCGCAGCGGCGGTCGGCCCAGCAGCAAGCGTGAAGGGAGCCGCTCGGCGCCGGCGCCGAGTACGGGCGCCGAACGCAGGGTCGTGACCGTGACCGCAGGGTGCTCGTCTCGCCACTCGGCGAGGAGGCGCTCGACCTCGGCGGCGTGCACGGCGGGCCCAAAGCCCGGGTTGGGCCGGAGCGTGGCGTCCTCGGTCAGGGGCACCGGGTTGTTGGGCCACGCGCCGTAGACGGCGGCGGTCGATACCCGGATGACCTTCCGCACGCCGACCGCGGCGGCGGCGTCGAGAACCCGCCGCGTGCCCTCGACGTTGACGCGCGCCATGAGCGCCTCGTCGGGAACCGGGTCGACGACGGTGGCCAGGTGGACGACCACCTCGGCCGCCTCCAAGAGCGGCTTGAGCTCGGCACCGCCGATGTCGACGCGATGGAACGTGAGGTTTCGGACGCGGCGCAGAGGATCCCGGACGTCCAGGCCGATCAGGCGCGTCACCTGCACTTCGTCGGCCAATCGCGGGAGCAGCCTTTGCCCCACGAGCCCTGACGCGCCGGTGACGGCAATCGCAACCACGTCCATAGACTGGCCGCGTGACGGACCAGCCTCAACCTGGCGACCCCGACGAGCCCGGCAAACCCGACAAGCGCGACGAGTCCGAGCCGCAGTCGTCCTCCAGCTTTCCCGGGATGCCGTTCGGAGGCGGAGGATTCGACCTCGCGCAGCTCATGCGCATGCTGCAGTCGCAGGGGCCGATCAACTGGGACGTGGCGCGGCAGATCGCGGCGTGGGTCGCCGTCGACGGGGGGACCGAGCGTCCGATCGACCCTGCTGCGCAGGAGCAGCTCGACGAGCTCGCACGGGCCGCGCAGACGCATGTCGTCGCGGAGACGGATCTGACAGCCACGTTCGTGGCGCCGCTCCGCACGCTCGGGCCACAGGGCTGGGCGGCTCTGCATCTGGACGCACTGCGCCCGGTGCTCGAGGCGCTCGCGACGACGCTCGGGCAGGTGATGCGAGAAGCGGGACCCGAGCCGGGTGAGCTCGAATCCGGCGAGCCGGGGGCACCCGGCGGGGCTGGTGCGAGCCCGTTCGGGCCGGAGATTCTCGGCGGGATGATGCAGATGCTGGCGCCGGCCCTGCTCGGGATGCAGGCGGGCTCGATGATCGGCTATCTCGCGCAGCACGCGCTGGGGCGCTACGACCTGCCCCTCCCGACGAGCGACGAGCCGAGCCTCTGCTTCGTGGTGCAGAACATCGACGCCTTCGAGGAGGCGTGGTCGCTCGAGCGAGCAGACCTCCGCTTCTACGTCGCGGTGCACGAGGTCGTGCACGCGGCGGAACGCTCGGTGCGATGGTTGCGAGACCGCCTCGTGCGGTTGTCGACGGAGTACGTGTCGGCCTACGAGGTGGATCCGAGCGCGCTCGAGGACCGGTTCGGCTCGGTCGATCCCAACGACCCGTCGACCTTGGGCTCGATCGCCGAGGATCCGGACGCCTTACTCGGCGCGATGCATTCGCAGCGCCAGGACGAGCCGCGCCGGCAGCTCCAGCTGCTCACCGCCGTCCTGGAGGGCTACGCAGACTCGGTTCTCGAACGGGTCGGCGAGAAGCTCATCCCGTCGTTCCGCCAGATTCACGAGGCGATGCAGCGGCACCGGGTGGAGCGGGGCGAAGCCGAGGTGTTCATCGAGGGTCTGCTGGGGCTGAAGCTCGAACGCCACCACTACGAGCAGGGAGCGGCGTTCTGCCGCGGCGTCGTCGAGCGGGCAGGACCGGCGGGGCTGAACCGGCTGTGGGAGTCCGAGCGCATGCTGCCGACGCCGGCCGAGCTCGAGGCGCCGGGTCTGTGGCTGGCCCGGATCGAGCTCCCCGAAGAGACGTCGTGACCGACGCGCCGGTCGCGACGACCCACCGCGTGATCAAGATGGCGTCGCATCCCTCCGGCGCGCTCGAGGATGGCGACTTCGAGCTCGTCGACGAGCCCGTCCCCGAGCCCGGCGACGGCGAAGCGCTGGTGCGCACGCTGTACCTGTCGCTCGACCCGGCCATCCGGGTGTGGATGAACGGCATCGACACATACGTGCCCGGCATCCACGTCGGCGACGTGATGCGAGCCGGCGGGCTCGGCGAGGTCGTGCAGTCGCGTAACGCCGCGTACACGGAAGGCGACCTCGTGTTCGGGATGATGCAGTGGTCCGACTACTGCATCGCCCGTGCCGGCCCCGACGGGATGAGGACTCTCCCCCGCCAGGAGCCGATCACCGCGTTCCTCAGCGTTCTCGGTGTCACCGGGCTCACCGCCTACTTCGGCATGTTCGACGTTGCGGAGCCGAAGGAGGGCGAGACGGTCGTCGTTTCGGGGGCGGCCGGCGCGGTCGGCTCCGTGGCCGGGCAGATCGCCAAGATCATCGGCTGCCGGGTCGTCGGCATCGCCGGCGGTCCCGAGAAGTGCGCCTGGATCACCGACGAGCTCGGCTTCGACGCGTGGATCGACTACAAGTCCGAGGATGTCGCGGCGCGGTTGCGCGAGACGTGTCCCGACGGGATCGATGTCTTCTTCGACAATGTCGGCGGCGAGATCCTCGATGCCGTGCTCGGGCAGATCAACCTGCACGCGCGCGTCGCGCTGTGCGGGGCGATCTCGCAGTACGACACGGGCGAGCTCGCGCCCGGGCCGCGCAACGTCCTCAACCTGATCCCGCAACGCGGTCGGATGGAGGGGTTCATCCTCCTCGATTACCGGGACCGGTTCGTTGACGCCATGCTCCAGCTCGGGCAATGGGTGCAGGAGGGTCGCATCCGCTACGCCGAGGACATCGTCCACGGCCTCGAGAACGCCCCCGCCGCGTTCCGTCGCCTGTTCACCGGTGAGAACACCGGCAAGCTGATCGTCCAGGTCTCGGAATGAGCGCGGCGAACGCGGTGAAGAGGATCGGCGTGCTCGGAGCGGGTGTGATGGGGAGCGGGATCGCCCAGGTGACGGCGACGGCCGGTTACGAGACGGTCTGCTACGACGTCGACGCCGGTGCGCTCGACACGGGCCGTGAGCACGTCACGACCGGCCGCTACGGGCTGGAGCGAGGCGTCGAGCGGGGCAAGGTGACGCGTGAGCAAGCGGACGACGCGCTGGCGCGTCTCACGTTCACGAGCTCGTTCGACGCCGCCGCCGCCGGCGACCTCGTGGTCGAGGCCGTCCCCGAGCGCCTCGAGCTGAAGGTTCGCGTCTTCCGCGACCTCGACCGGGCCGCGCCCGCCGAGACGATCCTGGCGTCGAACACGTCAGGGTTCGCGATCGCGGGCCTGGCGGCGGCGACCGACCGTGCCGATCGCGTGCTCGGTTGGCACTGGGCGTCGCCGGCGCCGGTGATGCGCCTAGCCGAGATCGTCTCGACGCGCGAGACCAGCGACGAGACGGTCGCGGCCGTCAAGGACGTCGCGACCGCGTGCGGGAAGAACCCGGTCGTGATCAGGGACACGCCCATGGCGTGGGGTTTCGTGACGAACCGCGTCTACTTCGCCATGGTCGCCGAGGCCCAGAAGGTCGTGAACGAGGGCATCGCCTCGACGGAGGATGTGGACCAGCTGATGATGGACTGCTTCCGCTGGCCGACCGGCCCCTTCGGCATGGTCCAGGGGGCGAGCTCGGGCTGGGGGTGATGCGTCAGGCGACGTCCGTCGTGGGGGGGACGAGGGCGTCGACCTTGTAGCGGTGGTACTGGCGCTGCTCGCCGGCGCCGCGCCCGAAGTAGTGCCAGGCCGGGAAGTTGAAGTCGGTCGTGATCGAGGTCGGGAGCATCAGGGCGGCGCGCAAGAACGCCTCGAGGTCGGGCACGGCGTACAGGTTGACCTCGCAGCCGAAGTCCTCGAGCGACTCGAGCAGCGCCCGCGCGTGCTCTCCGGCCCAGCTGACCGAGAAACGCGTGATGCCCCAGCTGATCAGCAACTTGATGGTGTCCCACGCGCGCTCGGGCGCGGCGAGGACGAGCGGCGAAAGGAAGTCAACCGGGCACTGCACGATGGCGTCCGGGTGCGCGGCGACGAGCCGGCCGATCCCGTCCTCACCGAGCGCCTCGATGCGGCCGTTGAACCACAGGTCGGTGTCGCCGAACCCGTGGGCCTCGACGGCGGCGAGCACCTCATCGAGGATCGCCTCGCCCTCCTTCAGGTCGAGCTTGACGCCGCGCCCGTACTCGTGCAGACGCGCCAGGAGATCGTCGAGCAGCAACACCGGTTCGGAGCGGCTCCACGGGGTCCGTTCGAACGAATCGTGGCGAAGGACGATGCGACCGAGCGGGTCCCGGCGCAGGTCGCACTCAGCCCAGTGGACCCGTGAGCCGAGGAACTGACGCACGTTGGCCTCGTCGTTGACGCCGTGCCACACGAGCTGCACGTGATGCGGGAGGTCGCCCTCGGCGACGAGCGCGGTGAGGTCGTACGAGCGGCCGCGCACCGTGCGCGGCGTAGGTACACGGCGTGACTCCGACAGCGTCTGCGCCTGCAGGAACAGGATCTCGTTGCTGTCGTCGGCTTCGGCGAGCGCCGCTATCACGGCGGGCTCGTTGTCGACGACGGCGAACGGCCGGTAGCCGGCATCGGTGAATCGTCGGAGACCAGCGACCTTGCTCTCGAGGACGTCGTCCTCGCCACCCCGCTCGTTCATCGCGAGAAGCTCGGAGTGGAACTCGACCCGATACTCGCGACCGAGCGCGTTCAACGACCGCAGCGTCTCGTCGCGCAGCCACTCGGGGCGCCCCGTGTTGAGGCCGACAAACGTGGCGGGCTGGAGCTGGAACCACCGGATGACCTCGAGCACCCCTCGATACGGACGGTGCGCGGCGAGCACCGACTCGGGCTGCCACCGGCGATCGAGATACCAGGCGAGGACCTGCTCGCTCGTCTCGGCCGGGAGGCGACGGCCGCTCAAGAACTCCTCGACCCGGTTCTCGTGCACGTCCACGTCCTCCGCGCTCAGACCGTGGAAGAAGTCCGTGCCGTGCTCCCGGTCGTAGTCCAGGAGCACGTGACGGACCATGTAGCGCAGATCGAGGATGGTGCCGTCGATGTCGAACACGATGAGCAGGGGGTCATTGGGGTAGTTCCGCCGGAACCCCGCGTAATGCTCGGCGAGCCGGCGCATCCAGTCGTCGGGCTCGCCCGATTCGCCGATTGCAGCGGTCTCGCGCTCCTTCATCACCATCGACGGTAACGATCGCGGGTGAAGGAACGGTGGCATCCGTCTGACGCGCTGCTGAACAACCCCGCGTGACTTGTTGGCAGGGCTCAAAAATCGGTCATCGAGAAGGGGAGCGGCTCGACCGCGAACATGGCGTCGGCGACCGCGAGGGCGCCGGGAGTGCGCTCCTCGACGAGCCCGGCACGCGCCAACGCGGACGATCGAACGCCGCCGAGCAGGATCCCACCCAGCTCGGCGACGTCGAGCACCACGTCGGGCTCGTCGCTGACGCGCCGGGATTCGGCGCCGTCGGGGCCGCCATCGAGCGCGAAGCGCCCGGCAGCTCCTCCGTCCGGACGAAACTCGTCGACGACCTCGAACACGATGCGCCCCGGGGTCGCGTAGGTGCGCGCCGTCAGCGCCGCGGGAGCATCGAGCACGCGCACCCAGAGGCTCTCGCCGAGCCGCGTGACCTCCATGCGCCGTGGTTCCTGCAGGAGCCACCGCAACGGCTCGTCGACGGGTACGACCCACGCCTTGATGGTCTCGACGAGGTCGACGTCGAGCAGATAGCGCCACAGCACCGGGCGCGCCTCCGGCGTCACGGAGACGAGATCGGTGACGTGCAACGTCCCCTCGGGTCCGTTGCCCCATCTGGCCTCGAACCGGTAGGCGGCGTACCCGTCGAGCTCCCCTGCGGGCGACTCGTACACGCAGTAGAAGCGGGTGCCCTTGTCGTCGGGGTCCGGCCAGAAGAACTGGTCGGGCCACCATTCGTCGACGCGTTGCACCGCGCCGGGCTGGACGCGGCGGGCGCGGTCGAAGATCTCGGGGAACAGCTTGCGCGCGTCGTCCTCCTCGACGAGACGGATGCGCCCATCCGGCACGGGACGCAAGAACGCGGAGTGACGCCGGGCGACGCTCACGCTCATCGAGCTGGTCGAGACGCCATACCCGAATCGTCGGTAGATGCCCGCTTCCGACGCGTACAACATCGCGAGCGGCTCGCCGCGCTCGGCTGCGTCGTCGAGCTGCGTGCGCTTGATGGCGGTGAGGATGCCGCGTCGCCGATGGGTGGGGAGAACGGCGATCCAGCTGACGCCGGCGGTGGGCAACAGGTGGCCGCCGGGCATGGTGAGCTCGAGGGAGTACAGGCGCCCGCTCCCGACGATCTCGTCGCCCTCGAAGGCCGCGAGCGTGCGGTCGAGCTCGACGCTCGTCCAGTCGAGCTCGAAGCGCGCCGGCTCGAACCGCTCGCCGAACGCGGTAAGGGCGGTCGTTGTCAACCCGAGCAGCTCGTCGCGCGTGACCGGTCGAAGCACGAAGTCGGAAGCCACGGCCTCTTGTCTAGCTGACCTCGTTACGAGCCGGCCTCGATTTCTCCTCTGCCCTTGGCGGCCCGGCCGCTGTCGCGTGTGCGGCGTCCTGGGTGACGCAGGCGGGCCAGACCGGCGCGGACGCCGCGCTCGACCGTCTCTCGGGTGCGCTCCATGCGACGGCGACGACGCGCGACGGCTTCGCGAGCGGCGCGCATGCCGGCGATGTACGACAGCCCCGCGAATCCGAGGCCGATCGCGAGCACGAACAAGCCGATGCGCAGGTCCTGGTACACGGGCGGGATGGCAACCGGGATCAAGGCGCCGGCCACCCACGTGATCTGGAAGCGCGTCTCGAACCGGGCGAAGCTCCGACCTCGAATCGCGTCGGGCGCGTCGCGCTGGAGCAGGCTGTCGAAGGCGACGCGTCCCGCGGCGGCGCCGGCGGCGATGAGCAACGCCCCGAACGTCGTCATCGCGAGCGAAGCCGAGCGGGCTGCGAACAAGCACCCCACTGCGGGGAGGACGAGCGCGCCGGCGAGGATGACCTCCTCGCGCGCGATCTTGCGCAGCTGCGGCGCCAAGAGGTTGCCGATGAACCCTCCGACGCCGCTGAGGACGAGGACGAGGCCGAACACCCACGCCGCCTCGTCGTTGTCGCGGAGCCCGAACGCCAAGAAGAACGTGAGGAACCCGACCGCCCCTCGGAGCAGACCCATCGCGCTGCCGGCCAGGATGATGCTCGGCGCGTGCAGCTCTTCCTTCTCGAGCTCCGTGTCCGGCCCCACCTGCTCCCGTTCGACCCGAGGGATCTGCCACGAGAGCATCGCCGCCAGCGCGTAGACGAGCGCGGCGAAGATCAGGGACCCCTCGGCACCGGCGAGCTTGTAGATGCCGACGGCCGGCAGCCCGCCGACGAGGCCACCGACGACGCTGATGATCGCGAGACGCGAGTTGGCGGTCACGAGCTCGCGCTCGCCGCCGACGAGCGAGGGCACGAGCGCGCTCCGGGCGATCGAGTACGTCTTCTGCATCACGAGCAGGCCGAAGGCCAACGGGTAGATCAACAGGGCCTCGGCGCCGCTCGCGTTCACGTAGCGCGCAATGAAGAGGCAGAGCAACCCGCGCACCGCGCACGTCGCCAGGATCATGAGCCGCCTGCCGCCGCGGATCCGGTCGAGCAAGGGGCTGAGCAATGGCGCAATCACGGCGAAAGGCGCCATCGTGATGATCAGGTACAGCAGCACCTTCTCCCGCGATTGGCCGGGAGAGACGGAGAAGAACAGGGATCCGGCCAGCGAGACGGTCAGGGCCACGTCGCCGCAGATGCTCGCGGCGTGAGTGATCGCAAGTCGCGCGAACGGTGTGGGGTCGGCGAAGCGGTGGTCGGTCGGGCCGGCAGGCTGAGGGCGACGAGGGCGCGGTGCCGTATCCATGGCCGCAGCCACGTTATCCGTCGGCGCCTGTCGGCCATCCTGTTGGTCTCCGTCGCCGCGCCGTCGGGCCGGGAGAGTTCACACACCGTTCCTTCGACGGCAATTTCCGTGCCATATGTCGCCGGTAGCGTCGACCTTGCAGCTCCGCGGCTGCCTGCCACGTGCCTCTCGTAGCAGCAACCGTCGGGGAGGGCAGGAGCCTCTCCGCACTTCCCCGAGCGCTTCGTCGGCCGGGTCCCCCCGCCGGCCGACGAGCCGGCGGCGGCTCGCCGGCCCGCCCGCGGGCCGGTGGGTCGTCGTCACCGCGGTGGGCGCCCGGGACGATTGCACCTGGTCACACGGCCCCGAAGAGCGAACGGGGAGGCGGAACTACGATGTGGGGCATGGCCGGCCTCGACACGGCGGTCGAGGGCAGCAGCGCACCCGGCCTCGAGCCGGCGCTCGAACCTCCGACCCAGCTCCAGCCCGAATCGCGGTACCTCAACCGTGAGCTTTCCGCGCTCGACTACTTCGCGCGCGTGCTCTCGCTCGCGGCCGACGCGAGCGTCCCGCTCCTGGAGCGGGTGAAGTTCCTCGCCATCGTCAGCCAGAACATCGACGAGTTCTTCCAGGTCCGGGTGTCCGGCCTGCGTGAGCAGCTCGACGCCGGCATCCGCGCGACGTCACCCGATGGGCTCGACGCCGCCGAGCAACTGCGCGCGATCCGTGCCCGCGTGGAGCCGATGATGGAGCGTCAGGGCGCCATCTTCACGAGCGAGGTCGCCCCGGCGCTCGACGAGGCCGGCGTCCGGGTCTGCGACTGGGACGAGCTGTCCGAGGAAGACCGGGAGCACCTCCGGAGCATCTTCGACGAGCGCGTGTTCCCCGTGCTGACGCCGCTCGCGGTCGACCCCGCGCACCCGTTCCCGTACATCTCCAACCTGTCGCTGAACCTCGCGGTGGTGGTACGCGACCCGGTGACCCGCGAGGAGCGCTTCGCCCGGGTGAAAGTGCCGCCGCTCCTCCCGCGCTTCCTCGTGCTCCCCGACCGCGAGCGGTTCGTCCCGCTCGAGCAGGTCATCGCGGCGCACCTCGACAGCCTCTTCCCGGGCATGGAGACGGTCGCCCACCATCCCTTCCGGGTCACCCGCGACGCCGACTTCGAGCTCTCCGACGATGCCGAGGACCTCCTCGAGGCGATGGAGCTCATCCTGCGCCGGCGCACGAAGTTCGGGCGCGTCGTCCGGCTCGAGATCGACGGGAAGATGAGCGACGAGGTCCTGGAGCTGCTCTGCCGCGAGCTCGAGCTCGGCGACTCCGACGTCTACGTCGTCGAAGGCCCGTTGGGCCTCAGCGGGTTGTGGGGGCTCTACGCCCTCGATCGTCCCGAGCTCAAGGACGAGCCGTGGACGCCGCAGACCCAGCCCGTCCTCGCCCGCGCCGACGGTCCACCCGATCTGTTCCGAGTCCTCCAACAGGGCGACGTGCTCGTCCACCATCCGTACGACTCGTTCGCGACGTCCATCGAGGCGTTTGTCGAGCAGGCGTCGCGCGACCCGCAGGTGCTCGCGATCAAGCAGACGCTGTACCGCACCGCGGGCCCCGACAGCCGGCTCGTGCGGTCGCTCATCCACGCCGCTGAGCAGGACAAGCAGGTCGTCGCGCTCGTCGAGCTCAAAGCACGCTTCGACGAGCAGGCCAACATCGAACGCGCACAGCTGTTCGAAGAGGCGGGCATCCACGTCGTGTACGGGCTGGTCGGCCTCAAGACGCACGCCAAGATCCTCCTCATCGTGCGCCAGGAGCCCGACGGCATCCGCCTCTACTGCCACGTGGGCACGGGGAACTACAACCCCAAGACGGCCATGACCTACGAGGACCTCGGCTTGCTGTCGGCAGACCCCGATCTCGGCGCCGACCTGACCGAGCTGTTCAACTACCTCACCGGGTACAGCCGTCAGGGGCAATACCGCAAGCTGCTGGTCGCGCCGGTGACGATCAGGCCCGAGCTCCTGAAGCGGATCGAGCGCCAGGCCGAGCTCGGAGCGGCCGGGCGCATCACGATGAAGATGAACAGCCTCGTCGATCCCGAGATGATCGACGCCCTGTACCGCGCGTCGCAGGCGGGCACACCCATCGATCTCGTCGTGCGAGGGATCTGCTGCCTGCGGGCCGGCGTGCCGGGCCTCTCGGAGACGATCCAGGTGCGGTCGATCGTCGGCGAGTTCCTCGAGCACTCGCGCATCTACCGGTTCGGCCCGGATCCGAAGACGGCCGAGTACATCATCGGATCGGCCGACCTGATGCCGCGCAACCTCGAACGACGGGTCGAGGCGCTCGTGCCGGTGACCGCGCCCGCGATGCGCGACCGGCTCGACGAGATCCTGACGATCAACCTGGCCGACGACACGCTGGCGTGGAAGCTCGAAAGCGACGGGAGGTGGCAACACGTGCCGCGCACCGCAAACGTCAACACGCACCGGCAGCTGCAGGACCTCGCAATCCAACGAGCACGCGCGGTCGAAGCTCGGGCGTGAGCACCCACGAATCCCTCTCGTCGCCCCCCGGGTTTCATCTCCCCCAGCTGAACGGGCTCGCGAACGGGATCACCGCCGTCGAGGCGGAGCCGACCGTGATCGAGTTGACGTATCACGACACGCCCGACCTGCGACTGGCCCGGGCCGGCGTGACGCTGCTGTACCGCGGCGATGACGGCTGGGTCGTGACGCTCGGCCGTGAGACCACGGCCGGCCCGCAGCTCCGGCACGATGAGCACCGCTTCGAAGGTGAGGCGGCCCCGCCGCCGGCGGCGGCTGTCGACCTGGTGCGCGCGCTCGTGCGTACTGCCCGCGTCGGTCCCGTCGCGCGCCTGCGGACTCGCCGCCGTCGCGTCGAGCTCCACGACGCGTCCGAAAAGTCGCTCGGCGAGGTGCTCGACGACGAGGTGACGGTGTTGGCGAGCGGACGCGTCGCCGCCAGGTTCCGGGAGCTCGACGTCGAGGTCGACGACACCGCCCCCGAAGGGCTCGCCGAGGCGCTCTTCTCCCGGCTGCGCGCCGCCGGGGCGGGACCGCCGGACTCGAGCCCGAACATCGTGCGCGCCCTCGGTTGGCGCGCGTTGGAGCCGCCCGACGTCACCGCGGTGCAACGTCTCGGGCCGTCGCCGTCGGCCGGCGACGTGATCCGCAACGCGCTGGCGGCCTCGGTCGCGCGGCTGATCGCCCACGATCCCGGTGTCCGGCTCGGCGACGATCCCGAAGACGTGCACCAAGCCCGCGTCGCGACGCGCCGCCTGCGCTCCGACTTGCGCACGTTCCACGCCCTCCTCGACCCCGACTGGACGGACTCCTTGCGGCAGGACCTGAAGAGCGTCGGCCGCGACCTCGGCGCCGTCCGTGACACGGAGGTGCTGCTCGACCGGCTGCGCGCCCACGCCGAACGGCTCCCCGCCGCCGATCAAGGCGTCGCACGGAAGATCGTCCAACGGCTGCTCCAGCGCTGGGACGGTGCCCGGGCCGATCTGCGCGCAGCGCTCGGGAGCACGCAGTACGCCGAGCTCCTCGACCGCCTGGTCGAAGCGGCGCGCGAGCCGGCGCTCGCGCCGTCGGCGGCCCATGACCGCGCCGCCCACGTCCTGCCGCCGCTCGTGGACAAGCCGTGGGAGAAGCTGCGCAGCGGCGTGGACGAGCTCCCCGACGATCCGTCCGACGAGGAGCTCCACCACATCCGCATCAAGGCGAAGCGATGTCGCTACGCTGCCGAGGCCGTCGCGCCCGCCGTCGACAAACGGGCCCGCGCCTTCGCCAAGGCGATCGCCGACCTCCAGGACGTGCTGGGCGAGCATCAGGACGCCGTGGTCGCCGAGCAGTGGCTGCGCGAGGTGGCGGGGTCGTCGATCGGCCGGGAGGTCTTCGTGGCCGGGCAGCTCGCAACCCTCGAGCGGGTCGAGATCGAACGCACCCGCGCCGAGTGGGGCGAGGTGTGGAAGGCGGCGAGCAAGAAGAAGCTCCGGCAGTGGCTCTGAAGCTCTGGCAGCGGCGGTCGCGCCCTCAGCCCGCCGAGCCGGAGCAGCTGGTGCGGGCGGGAGGCGGCGTCGTGCGCCGACGGTCGAAGAACGGCCGCGCCCAGTACGCACTCGTGCACCGGCCCCGATACGACGACTGGAGCCTTCCGAAGGGCAAGGTCGACCCGGGCGAGACCGACGAGGAGGCTGCACTGCGGGAGGTCGAAGAGGAGACCGGCGTGCGCGCCGCCCTGGGGCCCGAGCTCGAGTCGACCCGCTACCGGGACCGCAAGGGCCGGCTGAAGCAGGTTCGCTACTGGCTCATGGAGCCGGTCGACGGCGAGGTGCCGAAGTTCCGGCCCAACAACGAGATCGACGAGGTGCGCTGGTGCTCGGCCGCCGACGCGGGCAAGCTTCTGCAGCACGAGCACGACCAAAAGTTGATCGGCGACGCGGAGGCCCTTCCCTGAAGCTCTATCTGGTCCGGCACGCCAAGGCCGGGAGCAGGAGCAGCTGGGGCGGGCCCGACGAGGAACGGCCCCTCTCCAAGGCCGGGCGCCGCCAGGCGGCGGTGCTGGCGAGGCTGCTGGCCGACGGGCCGATCTCCCGCGTCATGAGCAGCCCCTACGTCCGGTGCCGGGAGACGGTCGCGCCGCTCGCCGAACGCCTCGGCTTACCGATCGAGGACGCCGGCGCCCTGACCGAGGGCGCACCTCTGAGCGAGGCCCTCCGCCTGATCGACAAGATGAGCGATCAGCCCACCGTGCTGTGCACCCACGGCGACGTGATCGGCGATCTGCTGCACCACTTCGCCGGCCAGGGCGTCCGGCTCGACGCCGGCGACGACGCGGCGCCGAGTGAGCTGCGCTTCCCGAAGGGCTCGACGTGGATGCTCGACGCCGAGGACGGCCAAGTCGTGCGCGGCCGCTACCTTCCCGAGACGTGACGGGCGCGCCCATCACGGACGTCAACTCGCTCTTCGACGTTCTCGAGTCCGGCGCCGGCGCGACCGATGCCGCGGACGTCGACCTGCTCGCGCACGGCCTGCAGTGCGCGGCGCTCGTCGCCGACGTTGCGCCGCACGACCGCGAGCTCCAGGTCGCGGGGCTGGTCCACGACGTGGGCACCGTGCTCTGGCCGGATCGCCCGCGCACGCACGCTCGGGCCGGCGCGGCGGCAGTGGCCGACCTGCTCGGCGAGCGGGTCGCATGGCTCGTCGGCCACCACGACGAGGCGAAGCGCTACCTCGTGACCGTCGAGCCCGGGTACGCGGCGCGCCTGAGCCCGGCGAGCGTGCGGACGCTCGAGTTGCAGGGCGGGCAGCTGGACCACGGCGAGCGGGCTCGGCTGGAAGCAACCGCATGGCTCGCCGACGTCCTCACCATGCGCCGCGCCGACGACGACGCCAAGGTGCCCGACCGAGACGTCCCCGACCTCGCCTCTTGGCGCCCGATAGTGGAGGCAGTCGCGCGCGCGTAGCGCGCAGGC
>JBKOVL010000009.1:0-9041 GCA_046723895.1 Actinomycetota bacterium
CCGCCGAACAGGTCGACTTCGGCCCGGGTCTTGCAGCAGTCCTGCCCTGTCAGCAGACCTCCGGCGGGAATTCCGACGGCGTTGAAGCTGAAGGCGTCGGTTCCGACCGGTGAGAACAGCTCGTGGTTGAGCCCGATCGAGTCGAAGTACGCGATCGCTTGATCCCGCGAGATCGTAGACGCCTTGTACACCCGGTTGGGGAACGTGGCTGTAACGGTGCGGCCGAAGAGATCCGGCCCCGCCGGATCGAGGACTCCGATGACGTAGTTGGGCGTGGCCGTGACGTCGGCATCGAGGTCATAGCCGATGTGACCCAGTTCGTTCGAACTGAGGTTGTTGATGTAGTACGTGGATCCCAGGAGGCCGAGCTCCTCGCCGCCGAACCAGATGAACCGCAGCTTGTTCCGCGGATTCACGTTCTTCATCATCTGGGCGATGTCCAGGATCGTCGCGGAGCCCGAGGCGTTGTCGAGCATCCCCGCACCGTAGATCGCGTCCAGGTGTGCGTCGACGACTAAGACGTGGTTCTTGTCACCACCCTTTGATTCCGCGATGACGTTGTAGTCGTCGGCGTTCGGCTTGACGATCGCCTCAATGCTGAGGTTCATGACCGGCAGCGGGGTACCGGCCTGCACGGCTTGCTGATACTGGGTGAGGAGGTCGTTGCCGATATCGAAGGACGTGAACGCCACCGGGATTGTCGGGATGATCGGATTTCCCGCCGCGTCCACCAGGCTGCCGCCCAGCACACCCGTGCGGCCGGGGTTGCCCTCGTTGAAGATGATGACGCCGGATGCCCCGGCGGCCTGGGCATTCAGGACCTTCACTCCGAAGAAGCACGTGCCGCGCTGAATGAGAGCGATCCGGCCTGGCACGAAGCCGCTGAAGTCGGCCATGGTGCAGCCGCTCGACGAGCTTGGGGTCGGCGTCGGCGGAATGACGATGCCCCCGGCCGGCTGCAGGTCGGCAGTAGCCGTGCCTGTGCTCTGCCCGGGATTCCACTCGTCGCTGAGTGCGTAATCGTGAGGAATCGGTGACACTTCGCTGAACACCGGCGTCGCGGTGTATGCGTAATAGGTGAACTTGTACGTCTGGATCGTGACGTCGTATCCGGCGTCCTTCATGACTTGGGCGACGTAGTCCGCTGACGCCTTGTAGCCCGGTTCCCCGGAGTTGCGCGACGGATGCCCGTCGGCGGGGCTTGGATTCGCGTCCGCGATCGCCTGGAAATTCACCATGTGATTCCAGAGATCGGCCGTTTGGATGCATTCCACGAGCTTGCTCGGGGTGTCGTTTACGCGGGCGAGACACTCAGCTGATGTGGGTGGGCTCGCACTCGCGCTGGGCGCGGCCAAGAGTCCAAGCCCTACAGCGACGCAGAGCAGCACTACCCACGAATGCAGTCGTCGCGACCTCAAACGTTGTGGCATGAAAAACAATCCCCCTTCGGATAGCTTGACCTGGACCCCGGGAGGGACGGGGGCGCGCTGCGACGCAAGCGTCCGCTGCGTCTCGACACAGGCCTCCGCAGCCCCACGCGGCCCCCGGTTCTGATGCGCCGGCGATCCTACAAGACAACGGCCGCGGCGGTCGCGGCGAGCTCGGAATCCGACCGCCTTGTAGGCTCGGGCCGGCGACGTGTAGTGGACATGCAGCGGCAGAAGCATCTTGTCTTGATCCTCGCGCGCGAGTTCGCCTCGAACTTGTCGACGCCGACGTTGGTCGCTGACGCACGCGGGTATCTCGTCTTCTACAACGAGGCGGCGGAGGCCGTCGTCGGCAGACGCTTTGCGGAGGTAGGCGAGATGCTGCTCGACGACTGGCTCGCCACCTTCGAGCCGAGGACACTCGCTGCGGAACCGCTGTCGCCTGAGCGTCGGCCGGCGCGGGTTGCGCTCGACGAGCGCCGCCCATCGCACCTTCGGTATCTCGTCACGAGCGCGGACGGCGTCGAGCGTGAAATCGAAGTGACTGCGTTTCCCCTGCTTGCGCGCAGCGAGGAGTTCGTCGGCATCGTTGCGATCTTCTGGCGTGGCTAGCCCAGGTGGCGGTGCGGCTGAAGATCTGGGGGTGTCGCGGTTCGGTTCCGACGCCCGGGCCGAACACCGTTCAATACGGTGGCAATACCTCCTGCGTCGAGGTGCTGCTGGGCGACGGAGCGGCACTCGTGCTGGACGCCGGCACCGGCATCCGTGCGCTCGGTCTCGATCTCGTCCGACGGGGCACGCGGCAGATCTACCTCTTCCTCACCCACCTCCATCTCGACCACGTCGAAGGCCTGCGCTTCTTCGAGCCGCTCTGGGACGAGAGGGTATCGCTTGATGTCTGGGGCCCTCGATCGCCTTTGCTTGGCCTGCGCGAACGCATCTTGCGCGCCTTCTCGCCGCCGCTCTTCCCGCTCGACTTCCGTGATGTCCCCGCTCGAGTCAGCTTCCACGACCTGCCCGGGGAACCGTGGCAGGTCGACGGGGTTTCGCTCTTTGCCGACCTCGTGCTCCATCCCGGGCCGACGCTCGGCTTCCGAATCGAGAGTGGGAGGTCGAGCCTCGCGTATCTGCCGGACCACGAGCCTGCGCTGGCCGGGATCGAGGGCAGGCCGCTCGAATGGATCTCGGGCGGTGCGCTCGCCGGCGGCGCCGACCTCGTCCTGCACGACGCCCAGTACCTCGACGAGGAGTACGCGGCGAGGATCGGCTGGGGACACTCGAGCGTCGACGACGCCGTCGCCTTCGGCCGCGCAGTCGACGCGCGTCGCCTGGTGCTGTTCCACCACGAACCCGAACGTTCCGACCGCGCACTCGAGTTGCTGCGGGCTCGCGCTCGTGAACTCTCCGGACCCGAGCAGCCTCCGCCGTTGCTGGCCCGCGAGGGCATGGTCATCGAGTCGAGCTAGGTATAGGACGCCGCAGGGCCGGTCGTCCCGCAAGTCGCCGGCCGTATCACCCAAACGAGCTCATAACACGCGCCTTACAGAAGAATGACGTTTGCCTCTTTGTCCACTACAAACTGTCACCCCTCACAACGCGATCACAAACGCATTACACAGGCCAAACACCCCCACCGACGCATCCGTAACACGGCCCTCACATAAGCCGTAACGCTGTCACGCGCGACTCGCTTTAGGCGCGAACCGCTAGAGGGAGGGCCGCCCCCGAGCGCGAGCAGCGCGCGTGTCCTTCCAGCCGACGCGCCGGCCCTCCTCTCTTCGGAGGCCTACGGGAGAAGCCGGATCGTGTCCGAAGACGAGCCTAGTCCCCGCGGGCGCTGCGCAGCGTGCCGACGTAGTCGATGCGTGTCGCCTGGATCTGCCCGGCGGTGATCGCGTCCTCCTCGTCCTCGGCAGTCGTCTCGGCAAGACCGGGGAAGAAGTACGGGCCGCGCGTGAGGTGTTCCCGACGGAAGCGCCCGTCGAGCAGGTCGAGCAGCACCTTCGCCTCGTGCAGCCGCTCTCTCTGGGCCCAGCCGCGCAGGTAGGCGGGCCAGGTCTGCTCGGAAGCCGCCCACTCGTCGCGGCGGCGATGCAGCCAGCCCGCCTCGTGGTTCGGGCCGAGGCGCTGGAAACACCACGCGGCCGTCGCCTCGTCGAAGCGCTCCCATGCCCACTCGACCACGACGAACCTCCCGTTGTTCGCGAGGCTGTTCGCGACCCGGTCTATTACCTCGGCGGGCTCGGCAACATGATGAAGCGACGCCGACGCAATGACGGCGCCCAGGTCTCTGAACATCTCCGCACGCTCGAACTCGATGCGACGATAGGCGGGCTCGTCGGGCGCCTCCGGGTCGACACCGACGGCCTGATAGCCGCGCGAGCGGAGCATCGGCACGAGACCTCCGATCGGCCCGCAGCCGAGCTCGACCACCTGCGCAGGAGGAGCAGGCAACCACTCGCGGACCACCGTCCACAGCGCCGCCAGCCATCGCTCCGCGGGTGTTGGTCGAGGGCGGCGTTCTCGCATGGTCGAATGCCTGCCGAGCCGTTGCGTCACGGTGAACGTGACGTCGTCGCAGATCGTATGTGCGGCGGCGTCGGCCGAGGTTCGTGCATGAACAACCGGCCATAACCACCGACCTCGCAGGCGGCGCCCGTCTCTGCAAAAAGGTTCCAGAGGAGCACCTGATTCGCCGTGAGGACTGGGCGGCCGAGTGTCGTCTCCAGCGCACCGATTGCTCCGGCGGCCTGGAACCCGTTCCCTCCGATGAAGACCGCCTCCGCATCGCCACTCACGTTGCGAGAGGTCCATTCGTGCACGGCGGCGGCCTCGATCCGGCGTGGATCCTGGGAAAGGGCAGCCGACGCCGACGAAACGACGTCGAATCCTGTGCTCTGGAAATAGGCCGCTCCGAGGTCGTTCAACTCGGCGTCGAACCACGGCGGGTGGACGAGAGCGACGCGCTCGACTCCGAGCGTGCGCAGAGCCAGCACCGCCGAAGCGCACGTCGCCAGGACGGGAATCCGGAGCAGCGCAGAGAGCCGCGAGGCGAGAGCCGCTTCGGCGTCGAAGCCGATCGCAAAGGCGAGACTGGTCGATGCACAGACGACCACGTCGAGTGAGCCCCACCCGAGCATCTCAGCTGCCTCATCGAGCAACGGTGAGGAAGTCAGGGCGCGGAGGCCGGAAGGGGTCGCCGAATTCGCTCCGACGTCGGTGCCCGCCTCGCCGACCGCCACGCGCGCGACACAGGTGATGACCCGCTCCGGCGCCATCGCGGGAAACTCCGCCTCCGACCCGATGGCGGCGTGCGGCGTCAGCACGCCGACTCGGATCACGCGTTGCCCGAACTCGTGGAGCTGAGGTCTCCCAGCGTCCATCTAGTTGCCCACGGCTTCGATCACGAGCCGTGTGGTGACGTTCTTCTCACCGCTCCTCTCGCTCCTCTCGAGCCTTGCTCGATTCCGTCCGACACCGAGATGTTGCTGTTCAGCTCAGGGCTGATGCTGCCGGTGGGCGCAAATCGGTGCCAAAGATTCGCCCCTCCCCGAATCAATTCGACGGACGCATCGTCGAGCCGTACGAGCAGGTTACTTGCCGGGCTTTGTCGGTGGTGCGCCGGGCCCCGGCACGAGCTCGAGCTCGCCCGGCGAGACGATCGAGCCGTCACCCGCGACCAGACGGACGGAGATCGGGGACCGGTCACCGCGTCGGCGTGCGATCCGTGGCGGCTTGTCGGAGACGTAGCGGTCGCCCCACTCCATCAGCGCGAGGAGCGGAACACCGAGCTCGCGTCCCTTCTTGGTCAGGCGATACTCGAAGCGCTCGGGGTGCTCCCTGTAGCGGACGCGCTCGAGGATGCCGTCGGCGACGAGACGGTTCAGGCGATCGGTCAGGACGTTGCTCGCAACACCGAGGCTCCTGAGCAACTGATCGAAGCGGTGGTTGCCGAGCACGACGTCGCGAACGACGAGGAGCGTCCAGCGGTCGCCGACCAGCTCGAGCGTGCGGGCGATGGAACAGACCTGTCCTTCGTAGTCACGCTTCAGCATCCGGCCCAGTGTAGCTCGACTCGCTTGTTTGATGCAAGCAACATTGGCTAGAGTTCCTTGCGTGACGAAAGTGACTGCGCTGATCCTGGCGGGCTTGTCCGGTCCAAGTCTCAGATGATCACGCTCGAGCTCTCTCTCGACGATGTGCTGCGCAGCCGGTTCGCGATCTCGGCCGTGGGCGAGGTGATCGAAGCGGCGCACGCGATCGTGACCGCGCCCGCGGCGGCCGGGTCCTCCGCGTGGGTGCGGGAGCAGGAGCCGAGGCTCCAGCAACTGGCGCGTGAGCACGATCTGCGGCCGCTGCTCGTGCTCCTGCCCCCGTGCTCGTACATTCCGGACTTCTTGATGCCGCTGCCGCGGTCGCCGGTCGGCGATCTCGAGGCGGAGCTAGCCGAGGTGCGGGCGACTCCGGTCGCGAGGGCCCGAGCGCAGATCGAGCGCTGCCTGAGCAGGCGCGAGCCGATCGAGCACGAGGTCGAGGAGCAGTTGCGAGCCGCGGATGTGGTCGAGCGGCTGGCGGTCCTGATCGCGGCCCTCTGGGACGGATTCCTCGCGCCTTGGTGGCAGCCGATCCGCGAGGTGCTCGACCGCGACATCCTGCGCCGTTCACGTGCGCTCGCGACAGGCGGGCTGGCGGCGGTGTTCGCGGACCTGGAGCCGATGATCACGCTCGAGGGGCGCCGGCTCTTCGTGCGCCACCGCCTAACCCGCAGCCACCCGCTCGGGGGTGCCGGACTGCTTCTTATCCCGTCGGCGTTCGTCTGGCCGCGCGTGATCGCCGTGCTCGACGCACCGGGACCGGTCGGGCTCCGCTACCCGGCCAGAGGAAGCGGCACCATCTGGCTCGAACGTGCGTCGGATCCCGATACGGCACTGGCGAGCCTCATCGGAGCGACACGCGCACGCATCCTGAGGGCGCTCGACGAGCCGACCCACACGACCGGGCTCGCGGCACTCCTTGCCCGCTCGCCCGGAAACATTGCCGACCATCTCGCCGTGTTGCGCGGAAGCGGCCTGATCGTGCGGACACGAAGCGGGCGACGGGTCCTCTACTCGCGCACGAGTCTCGGCGACGCACTCGTGGCCGGGACCTAGCCGAGTTTTTCGTGGAACGCCGAATCTCTTGCCCGACTCAGGCTCGTCGATGACGATCGCGTGGCGCCTGATGAAGCTCTCCGGCACTCTTTACAGGCCGTCCAGGTCCCGTCCGATCGAGGAAGGTGAGTACAGGTGATTGCGCGCATCTGGCGCGGTGTCGTCCGCACGGGCGATGCAGCCGAATACATCGAGCACGTGCGCCGGACCGGGGTCGAGCACTACCGCTCGACCCCCGGCAACCTCGGCGCGTGGATCCTCCATCGGCCGGTCGACGCCGGGACCGAGATCGTCACCTTCTCGCTCTGGGAGGACATGGCTTCGGTGGGAAGCTTCGCGGGCGACGATCCCTCCCGAGCGGTCTACTACCCGGAGGACGACCGCTATCTGATCGAGCGCAGCTCGACCGTCGACCACTACGAGGTCGACTGAGGAGGCGCCGACGGTCGAGTCCCACCGGTGAGCGCGCGCCGAACGAGCTTCGAACGGGTGGCGGTCGTCGCGGACGTCCACGGCAACCCGGTCGCGATGGCGGCGGTGGCCCGTGACGTCCTCGCGGCGGGGCCGGACGCGCTCGTCTTCGGCGGCGACCTCACCTGGGGGCCGATCCCTGAAGAGACGTGGCGCATCGTGACGGAGCTGCGCGACAGCGCCGGCGAGTCGGTGTTCTTCATCCGCGGCAACGCCGAGCGGGCGCTCGCCGAGCTGCGTGCCGGAGCTCAGGCGCGACAGCCGACTGCCCGGGAGCGCTGGATGCTCGCGCGGCACGCCGAGGCGACGCTCGACGCCCTCCAGACGTTCTCGGCGACGCTCACCCTCGACATCCAGGGGCTCGGGCCGACACGCTTCTGCCATGGGTCTCCACGCAGCGACGAGGAGCTGATCACTCCGAGCACACCGGACGATCGGATGAGGGCGCTGCTCGAGCAGGTAGACGAACAGGTGCTCGTCAGCGCGCACACGCACATCCAATTCGACCGTCGTGTCGTCGGGATTCGCTCGCTCAACCCGGGCAGCGTGGGGGTGCCGTACCAGGGAGCCCCCGGCGCATACTGGGCGTTGCTCGGCCCTGACGTCGAGTTCCTCCGCACGGACTACGACCTTGGGGCAGCGGTCGCCGCATACCGTGCGACGGATGATCCCCTTGCCGAGGCGATCATCGAGACGCTGCTTGCACCCCCGCCGCCGGCCGAGGTGATTGCCGCCGCTGAGGGGCTCGCGTGCTCGGGATGAACGTCCGGTCCTATCCGCGGGCCGGACGCGCCAAGACACCGTTCTCGTAGAACGGCGTGGCCATCGCGCTGCTCCGCTCCAGCGCGGAGGCCCTGCGGCCCCGGGCCAATCCGGGATTGCCGTCGCGCCGTAGGGAACAGCTGAGGAGCTCCAACAGAGAGGAGAAGATCATGCACAGACTTGTCCTTCGCGGCACCCTTGCCGTCCTTGCTCTCTCTCTCGCGCTCGCCGCCGCGGCGCCTTTGGCGGCGGCTCCGCCGGGCAACGCCTACAAGGTCACGCGGCTCGTCTCGGACGTCCCCGGAGCGGCTTTGAACCCCGATCCGAACCTTGTCAACGGCTGGGGCCTCGCGCGCAGCTCGACCAGCCCGTGGTGGGTTTCGGACAACGAGACTGACAAGTCGTCGCTCTACACCGGCGACGGCGCGGTTATTGCATTTGCGCCCACCGTCGAGGGCGGGCCGACGGGCGCCGTGTTTGCAGGCATCGCGGACAGCTTCGTCGTCGGCACCATGGCAGACCCCAACGCCCTCGCGCCGGCGGCCTTCATCTTCGCAAGCGAGGACGGGAAGATCCGCGCGTGGCACGGACCGCCCAGCACCTCCACGGCGGCCGCGCTCGTCACCGCCGATCTGCACGACGGTGCAATCTACAAGGGACTGGCGATCGCCCAAGGCCCGGCCGGGCCGCGGCTCTATGCCGCGGACTTCCACAACGCCAAGGTCGACGTTTTCGACGGCAGGTGGAACGACGTCACACCGGCCGGCTCGTTCGTCGACCCGAAGCTACCCGCGGGCTACGCGCCGTTCGGGATCCAGACGATCGGCGGGCGCATCTTCGTCGCCTACGCGAAGCAGGACGCGGCCGCCGAGGACGAGGTCGCCGGCCAGCCCCGCGGCTTCGTCGATGCCTACGATCTCGAAGGCGCCTTGATCGGACGCTTCGCGGGACACGGCCAGCTCAACGCACCGTGGGGGCTCGCGCTCGCGCCCCCCGGCTTCGGCCGCTTCGGGGGTGACTTCCTCGTCGGCAACTTCGGCAACGGTCAGATCAACGCGTACGCCGAGGTCGAGCCCGGCGTCTTCGAGCGCCGCGGCACGCTCCGCAACACGGACGGCAAGAAGCTCGCAATCGACGGGCTGTGGGCGCTCGAGTTCGGCAACGACGGCAGCAACGGCAAGCCGAACCAGCTCTTCTTCACCGCGGGCCCTGACGACGAGTCGCACGGGCT
>JBKOVL010000215.1:0-2538 GCA_046723895.1 Actinomycetota bacterium
GGAGGAAGAGGAGGGTGAGTTCGGCGTCAGGATGAACGCCCTCCCCAAGTTCGTAGCCTCGACGACCTTGAACGAGCCGCTCGAGTGGAACGCAACGCTCCTCGAGGGAGACGTCGCGGAAGCGGTTCGGCAGCTGAAGCAGCAACCCGGCCGGGACATCCTGATCTACGGCAGCGGCGAGCTCGTGAACACGCTCATGCGGCACGACCTCATCGACGAGTACCGGCTCATGGTCCATCCGGTCATCCTGGGCGCCGGCAAGCGTCTTTTCAGAGACGGAAACGAGAGGGTCGCGTTGAGGCTGGCTGCCGTCGAGACGACCGGTACGGGCGTCGTCATGGCCACCTATCAGCCGGCAGGTCAGGACGCCACTGTGAGTCGGCCGGGCGAGACGCGATGAATCCAATGCACGCCGGAAAGGTCTCCGTCAACGGGCTCGAGATGTACTACGAAGTCCACGGCTCGGGCAGACCGTTGGTCCTCCTGCACGGGGCCATGTCGACGATCGAGACAAGCTTCGGGGCAGTCCTGCCTCTTCTTGCCGGGACCAGGCGGATCGTCGCCATCGAGCAGCAGGCGCATGGGCATACGCCCGATATCGACCGTCCTCTGACCTACCGGCAGATGGCGGAAGACACCGCCGGCCTCCTCCGCCGGCTGGACATCGAGAGTGCCGATTTCTTCGGCTACAGCATGGGGGCCGGCATCGCGCTGGAGATCGCGATCCGGCGCCCGGAGCTCGTTCGCAGCCTCGTGGTCGCCTCGCCGGCCTACAGCAAGGAGGGATTTCATCCCGAGATCGTCGATCTGATCGAGAGCACCCAGCCGGAAGACCTCGCCGGATCGGTCTTCCAAGACGCCTACGCCAAGACGGCACCGAACCCCGAGAACTGGCCCACGCTGGTCGGCAAATGCAACCAGCTCGACCGCGAGTTCGCGGGCTGGCCGCCCGAGGAGATCCAATCGATCAAGGCGCCCACGCTCGTGATCATCGGAGACTCCGACATCGTTCGACCCGAGCACGCAGTACAGACGTTTCGGCTACTCGGCGGCGGAGTTGAAGGCGACAGCGCCGGACTCCCTCCCTCGCAGCTCGCGGTGCTGCCGGGAACCACGCACCTCACCCTCGTCGAGCGCGCCGAGTGGCTTGCCTCGATGGTCTCAGCCTTTCTCGACGCACCGACACGTTCTACTCAGCGGGCTGATAGCTGAGTGCGAGGCAACCCGAAGGCCAGCCGGCCGACTCGACGAGGCCCGGGCTCGTGCTTCAGCATCGGCTCGGGCCGGTCGCGCCGTGCAGAATCAGACAGCACACATGCTCGGCCTTCCACCCACGATCCGCGCCTGCCTGTTCGATCTCGACGGAGTGCTGACCCAGACTGCGACGGCGCACGCGGCGGCGTGGAAGGAGATGTTCGATGCCTTCCTCCGGGCGCGGGCAGACAAGACCGGCGAGCCCTTCGTCCCGTTCGATCCGGTCGCCGACTACCGCACCTACGTCGACGGCAAGCCGCGCTACGACGGTGTCCGCTCGTTCCTGGCCTCCCGAGGGATCGTGCTGCCTGAAGGGACCGCCGGCGATTCGGAGGCGGTGGAGACGGTCCGCTCGCTCGGCAACCGCAAGAACGAGCTCGTTCGCGAGATGATCCGCCGCGTGGGCGTCACCACCTTCGAGGGCTCTGTGCGGTACGTGCTGGCCGCTCGGGAGGCGGGCCTCCACCGAGCGGTCGTGTCCGCGAGCGAGAACACACGCGATGTGCTGGCGGCCGCATCAATCGCGGACCTCTTCGAGGTGCGAATCGACGGCGTCGTCGCCAGGGAGCAGGGGCTGCGCGGCAAGCCGGCACCCGACACCTTTCTGGCCGCTGCGCGCGCGCTCGGCGTGCCTGCCGACCAGGCCGCCGTGTTCGAGGATGCGCTCGCGGGCGTCGAGGCTGGTCGTGCGGGCCGCTTCGGCTTCGTCGTCGGCGTCGACCGCACCGGGCGCGCGGAAGCCTTGCGCCGGCACGGGGCGGACATCGTCGTCGCCGACCTCGCGGAGCTTCTCGAGTGAGCCCGAAACCGGTCTTCGCGGTCGAGCCCTGGTCGATCAGCGAGACGCGGCTCGAGCTCGACCTCCTCGCCCGAACCGAGTCCCTCTTCGCACTCGCCAACGGCCACATCGGGCTACGCGCGAACCTCGACGAAGGCGAGCCGTATGCGATTCCAGGCACGTATCTCAACTCGTTCTACGAGCTGCGGCCGCTCCCCTACGCCGAGGCCGGCTACGGCTACCCCGAGTCCGGCCAGACGATCGTCAACGTCACCAACGGAAAGATCATCCGCCTGCTCGTCGACGACGAGCCGTTCGACGTCCGCTACGGCCGTCTGCTCGCGCACGAACGCGTGCTCGACCTGCGGGCCGGCGTTCTCAGCCGCCGCGCGGAATGGAGGTCACCGGCCGAGGCGGCCGTTCGCGTCTCCTCCACGCGCCTCGTGTCGCTCGTGCAGCGCTCCGCGGCCGCGATTCTCTACGAGGTCGAGCCGATCGAGGCTCCA
>JBKOVL010000205.1:0-4376 GCA_046723895.1 Actinomycetota bacterium
TCGCTGAGACAATCCAGCGCGCGCCGCGACACGTCCGCTAGCTCGCGCCGCTTAGCATCGACCCAGGCCCCTCTTCTCCAGGCAAGAAGGGCGAACGCGCGGTAGACGCCGCGCGCGTGGCGAGCGTTTTGGCTTCCTCCACATCGTCTGCCGCGAGCGCCGCCTCCGCCTCACGGGCTGCGTCGGCGGCCGCGATCACGTCGACGAAAGTTCCTTCGGGCAACTCGAGCCGATAGCAGCCAAAAGGCGGCTGTCACGGCGCTCGCCCCGTCCACTCCGTTGCGTCTGAGCAGTTCGCGGAGCTTGCTCACCAGCACCCTGAGCGCCTTGTCCCAGGTCGCAGGCGGTGCCTCCCCCCAGAGAGCCTCGGCGAGCTCGTCCCGGGGCACCGGTCTCCCCTGCTCGGCGACCGGATAGGCGAACAGGAGCCGACCCTGCCTGCCAGGGAAGCGTCCCTCGTCGATCACGACACCGTCGGACTCGACGGCGACTCGCCCCGCGAGGAAGACCTTCACCTGGAACCCCCTATATAGCCGTTCTCTTACGCCTATTTTGCGCAGATTTAGCGGCGGATTCCTACTCTCGCCGCGAGGAGTCGTGGATAGGATGCTTCAGTGCGATTGTGGATTCGAGGCGCGGGCCGACGATGACGATGGTCTCGTCGAGGCGGTCCGCCGACATGCCTGGGAGGCGCATCAGATGGCGCTCTCGCGGGAGGAAGCGCTGCTCCTCGCTTTCCGCGCCGAGCTGAACGCACCGTCCACGACGCAAGACACCGACAGGTGAGGAGGAGAGATGAGACGCAGGTGGCTGTTGCTACTTCTGCTACTAGGTGTCGTGGGTGCCGCCGTCTACGGCGGGATCGCACTAGCGACGCCGCCGTCAGGGCTTACGAACCTCCCCTTGGCCCGTGGGACTGACGTTTCCCACGGCACGATCCCGCTGCAAGTCGGGACGGACGTGACCATGGCGCAGATCACGGTCGTCCCTGGCGGCTCCTCGGGCTGGCACTCCCATCCGGGAGGCGCGATCATCATCGTCAAGCAGGGTGAGCTCACCGTTTACCGAGCGATCGGCAGCCGGTGCGAGATCTCCAAGTACAGCGCGGGGCAGGCGTTCGTCGAGCGACCCGGGGAAGTGGATCAGGTCATCAACACCGGCACGGTCCCGTACGTTCTGTACGTGACCTTTCCGCGTGTGCCTGAGGGCGACTCGGCGAGAATTGACGAGGCCGACCCCGGCACCTGTCCGGGCCTCTGACAGCCTGAGCGAGCGCGCGACGTCCCCCCTGAGATCGGGGCCGTCGCGCCACACCCACGTTCGGCGTGCCTCCAGGCCTTACCAGCGCGATGCGCTAACTCGAGCCGGCGCTCGCCTCGACTGCCGCCGGCTGCGTCGCCTGCGGCGACTGGAGCTGCCGCTCGGCGAAGAGCCGCTGAACGAGCTGGACGGCGATCGATCCCTCGCCCACGGCCGCGGCGACTCGTTTGACCGACCCGTAGCGGACGTCTCCGGCCGCGAGTACGCCCGGCATGCTCGTTTCGAGCGAGAGAGGGCGGCGCCGGCGCTGCAGCGGCCAGTCGTCGGCTCTGAGGTCGTCGCCCGTGAGCAGGAACCCGTGCTCGTCTCGTGCGATGCCCGCCGGCAGCCATTCGGTCTGTGGACGGGCGCCGATCAGGACGAACAGGGCATCGGCTGCGACCGTGGTCTCCTCACCGGTGACTCCGCGCAGCACCAGCTGTTGCAGGTGACCCTCGCCTCCCCCGCTGACGACGGCTGTGCCGGTGCGCACTTCCACGTTCGGCGCCGCCTCGACTGCCTGGATCAGGTAGTGCGACATGCCGGCCTCGAGGGACTGCGCGCGTACCACGAGGCTGACGCGCCGGGCGTACCGTGCGAGGTGGAGTGCCGCCTGGCCGGCGGAGTTTCCGCCGCCGGCGACGTACACGTCCTTCCCGGTCAACCCCGGAGCCTCCGAGGTCGGCCCACCGTAGAAAACGCCGGCGCCCTTCAGCTCCTCCAGCGGGACGATGCCCAGGCTGCGGTAGCTCGCTCCCGTGGCGAGGATCACGGCGCTCGCGCCGATGCTCCGCCCATCCGAGAGTGACACGGTGAACCATTCGCCCGCCCGACCGAGGGCAGTTACTCGATGCATGAAGAGGAAGTCGGCTCCGAACGACAGCGCCTGCTGGTAGGCCTCCTCGGCGAGGCGGCTGCCGCTGACGCCCTTGGCGAAGCCGAGGTAATTGCGGATGTGCGAGCTGGCCCCGGCCTGCCCACCGATGCCGCCCGCGTCGACCACGAGGATGCGCAGGCCCTCGGAGGCGCCGTAGACGGCCGCGGACAGGCCCGCGGGGCCTGAGCCGACGATCACGACGTCAAACGTCTGCTCATCGAGACCCGCCCGTGCGCCGGCGGCTTCCGCGATCTCGGCGTTCGAGGGGTCGCTCAGGGCGCGGCCGTCCGGAAGGACCATAAGAGGCAGCCTCACGTCAGGCCCGGCCTTTGCGACGAGCTCGCGCCCCTCGTCCGAATCCGCCAGGCAGAACTTGTGCGGGGTCGCACACTGCCTGAAGACCTCCCTGAGCTCGTAGGCCCTGCCCGACCATGATTCGCCGACGATGTGAATCGTCTGCGGAACCAGGCGCCGCTCCCGCGCCCACTCGAGCAGGAAATCGGACACGGCTTCGTGGAACACCTCATCCGGAGGAGCGGCCGGTCTCAGAACGTAGTAGTCGATCCGCCCGAGAGCGATCGCCGCACGGATTGCGTCTGCCGTCGGGTCGTCGGTCCACGCATTTTCCGCAACCAGCAGCGCGCGCTTTGCATGTGGGTGCAGCTGACGCACGAGGTCGAAGAGCTCTCCGCCGCCTGCGCCCGATAGCGACTGCCCAGCGAGCACGAGCGCCACGTCTGCTCCGGCGTCTCTCAGCTCCGTCAGCGTCCGCAGCGCCTCATCCGGGTCGGGCAACGACTCGACCCGGTAGTCGCGACCGTAGCGTTGGACGAGCCGAGTCTCGACCTCTTTGAGGACATCCGGATCCTCGTCGACGACGAGCAGGACGGGGAGGGCCATGGGGGGCGTCAAACCTATCCCATCACTTCGTTGTTGTCAGCGCTCTTCGCCGCTCCGCACGCGTACCGACGCTTCGTGCGCCACGACGTCGTTGAGCTCCACGAGGAGTTGGCGGAGTTCGGCGAAGCGGTCCTTGCCGAGCGCGGCGGCCCAGTCGCGTTCGGTCTCCGCCACGACACCGCGGATTATGGGAATCAGTGCTCGCCCGCGGTCGGTGAGCCTGATGCGGCGGGCCCGGCGGTCGGCTGGATCGGGACGGCGCTCGAGGTAGCCGTTCCGCTCGAGGTCCCCGAGAAGGTAGTTGAGCGCTTGCTTCGTCATCCGTGTGCGGGTTGCAAGCTCCGTCGGCCGCAGTCCGTCCGGCCCGGGCCAGAGGAGGACGCTGAGTTGCGGCGCGTCGATGTCGTCGAAGCCGTTCGCATGGAGGGCTCGCAGTATGCGGGACGCCACCGCCTCCCAGGGGAGGCGCATGAGCGCACCGATCATCGGCGGGCCCACGTTGGCGCCGCCGGCGGATTTCGTAAAAGTACTTGACGAAGTGGTTTCCGACATGTATTGTCAAGACAATTTACTATCTCGGCATGGAGGTTGCAAATGACGACAACGGAGACGACAGCCGAGGAGATCCGAGTCGGGAATTTCACGATTCGCTTCCTCGTCGAAGCGGAGGCGACGGCCGGCACCGCCGCGCTCTTCGAGTTCGACGTGCCCGCCGAGGGCGGAGCGCCGCCGCCGCACAGTCACGAGGGCTGGGAGGAGACGATCTACGGCGTACGCGGAACACTGACGTGGACCCTCGACGGCGTGGCCACTGCCGTCGGCCCCGGCGAAGTGCTCTGCATTCCCCGCGGGGCGGTGCACCACTTCGAGAACCTGGGCAGCGAGGTTGCGACGCAGCTCGCGGTTGTCACGCCGGGTTTGCTCGGGCCGGGCTACTTCCGAGACATGGCTGCGGTCGTCAACGCCGACGGCCCGCCCGATCGGGAAGCGATCCTCGACGTGATGCGCCGCCACGGCCTGACGCCGGCGCCGTAACCGCCGCCTGGCAGGCCGGGCCGACCCCGGCCTTCCTTCTTGTTATTGCCGCGGGTGGGCGTGCTGAACGGGAGTCCTCCCGATTGCAGAGCTGCCCAGTCCGGTGTTCGGTGGTATATAGGGCCGATGTTCTCGGCGGGGCGTCGTGTTCCCGGTCGACGGCTCGTTTTGTTGGGCTCCCTTCTCGCTGCGGCAGTCGTGGTGGCTTCTGCGCTCGCCCGTACCGGCGTCGAGCGGCCGATCAAGGAGGGCGGGACCCTTCGCG
>JBKOVL010000130.1:0-5453 GCA_046723895.1 Actinomycetota bacterium
GTCCGGATTCTCCACGTCTCCGACCTGCATTTCGGCAAGCGCGAGGACGCCGCGGTCGAGCGGGGTCTCCGAGCGCTCGTCGACCGCGTCGCGCCCGATCTCGTCGTCGCGACGGGCGATCTGACCCATCGCGGCCGGCGGGCCCAGCACGAGCGGGCGGCCGCCATGCTCAGGTCGCTGGGCCCTCAGGTCGTCGCGGTTCCGGGCAACCACGACATCCCCCACACGTTCCCGGCTCGCTTTACGAAGCCGTGGGACGAGTTCGAACGGCTTTGGCGGACGACCGAGCCCGTGCACGCCGCCGACGGGATCTGTGTCGTAGGGCTGAACTCGGTCCGGCCCTGGCGCCACCAGTCGGGCGGCGTCGGGCCCGCGCAGCTCGCGCGCGCGACGGAGCGACTCGCAGCCGCGCCCGCGGGGGCGCTGCGCGTGGTCGCGATGCACCACCAGATGATCGGGGCGCCGTGGCGGACGCGGAAGCGCCCGGTCGCCCGCCGCAACCACGTGCTTGCCGCTCTGCTCGACGCCGGCGCGGAGCTGATTCTGTCCGGACACACGCATCAAGGCGCGGTCGCCGAGCGGCACGAGTTCGAGGCCTGGTCGCCCGAGCAGCGGGGCGTGATGGTCTCGACGGCCCCCGGCCTCGGGCAGCCGCGCCCGCGGCGCCTGGGGCGAAGCGCGCGGGATCGTCCTCTACGACGCCGAGCCCGAGGAGCTGCGTGCGAACACCTACGTCTGGCGCGACGGCGAATGGGGCCTGACGGCGGTCCGCCGCTTCCCCCGCGGAGCCGGAGCGGTGACCTAGCCGAAGGCGAAACGGGCGCCGATCGTGAGCGCGATCGCGGCAAGCATCCGGCGAGGCGGAGAGGACCGGTCCGGGTGCCTGGCACCAGGACCGGTCCCGAAGGGCCTACGCCGCATCGCGCCCCGGCTGCTACCTCGCCGTGCCCGGAGCATCGAACGCGGGGACGGGACGCTCCGCGGGGGTTGCCGGACCGATCAGGGCCGAGCGGTCGGGGGCGACGCCGACCTCGGTCGGCGCAGAGCCGCGCAGATCGGGCAGGTAGCGCCTGACGAGGGCGGCGGCAACGAGCATGACTCCCGTGCCGATCAGCAGCGCCAGTCCGATCGCGTCGGTGAAGGCGCCGTGGGCGGCGGCGGCCAGCGCGTCGGCCGCTCCCGGAGGGAGGTGCGCGGCGACGGCGGCAGCGCCGCCGATCGAGTCGGTCGCGGTGTGCGCGGCCCCGGGCGGGAGGCCGGCGGTCGCGGAGTCGACCTTGGCGGAGTAGAGCGAGCTGGAGAGCGAGCCGATGACGGCGACGCCGAGCGCGCCGGCGACCTGACGGTTGACGTCGTTCATTGCGGACCCGACGCCCGCCTTCGCCTCCGGCACAGCGCTCATGACGGCGACGGTTGCGGGCGCCATCACGTTGCCCATCGCCAGCGGGCCGACGAAGAAGAAGAGCGCCAGCAGCCAGGTCGGGGTGTGCGGCTGCCAGAGCGCGACGCTGGCGATGATCAGCGCCACTGCGGTCAGGGCCGCGAACACCTGTCTCGGGGTGCCGAGCTTGCGGCCGATCTTGTCGCTGAGGCCGGAGCCGATGACGAGGCCGAAGGCGAGTGGCAGCATCACCAGGCCTGCGTTGATCGCCGACCTGCCCTGGACGACCTGCAGGTACTGGGTGGTGAGGAAGATCAGTCCGAAGAGGGCAAAGAACGCCGACGAGATCGCGAGCGAGCCGAGCGAGAACGCCGGCCGCTTGAACAGCCCGACGTCGAGCAGCGGATCGCGGGCGTTCAGCTGGCGACGCACGAACAGCAGGCCGAAGAGGAGCGCGGCGGCGAAGGCGGCGAGCACGAGCTCGTCCGTCCAGCCGCGGTGGGGCGCCTCGATCACGGCCCACACGAACGAGACGAGGCCGGCGATCGAGAGCAGCACGCCCGGGGTGTCGAGCGCGCCGGGTTTGGGGTCGCGGCTCTCCGGCACCAGTCGCAGGCCGAGCAGGAGCGCCGCCAGGGCAACGGGCACATTGATCCAGAAGACGGCAGGCCAGGAGAAGAGCTCGATCACAGTCCCGCCGATCAGCGGCCCGAGACCGACGCCGATCGCCGCCATTCCGGCCCAGACGCTCATCGCCTTGCCCCGCTCTTCCTGGGGAAAGACGTCCATGATGATCGAGAGGGTGGCGGGCATGATCAATGCGGCCCCGGCCCCCATCGCCGCCCGGGCGCCGATCAGCTGCCCACCGCCGGCCGCGAACGCCCCGCCCACGCTCGCCAGCGCGAAGACCAGCAGGCCGGACTGGAGCGCGCGCTTGCGCCCGTAGCGGTCGCCGAGGTTCCCGGCCGCCAGCAGCAGCCCCGCGAAGGCGAGCAGGTAGGCATCGACGATCCACTGCAACGTCGAGCCCGCCACGCCGAGCTCCTCCTGGATGCTCGGCAGGGCGACATTCATGACGGTGTTGTCGAGCCCGATGATCACCAGCGACAGCGACAGCACCGCGAGGATCTTCCAGCGATTTCGATCGGGGGTTGACATGGCTGCCTCCCGTGATAGAAAACGAATGCTCGTTCTTTATACTGTAAGGTTCATTCTTTGTCAAGGCTAGAATCGAGGTCGAGATGCCGAAGGTCACCAAGGAGCACGTCGAGGCGAGGCGGCGCCAGATCATGTCTGCGGCGCTGCGCTGCTTCGCCCGCGACGGCTTTCACCGTACGACGATGCAGGACATCTTCCGCGAGGCCGAGCTCAGCCCCGGCGCCGTGTACAGCTACTTCGAGAGCAAGAACGAGCTGATCCGGGCGATCATCCGCGAGATGATGAGCTTCGTGGTGGAGACGGCCGCCCTGTTCAGCGAGCCGTTACCCGAGGGGCGGCTGCGCACGCCCGGCGAAGCGGTCGTCGAGCTGGTCGAGCGCTACCGGGAGCTGGAGCTCGGAACGGTCGAGGAGCGCGCCCGCGTCTTTCCCCACCTGGTCGGCGAGCAGCAGCGCGATCCGGCGCTGAACGCCGCCGTCCGCGCCGGCATCGAGCAGCTTCGCCGAGGCTTCGAGACACTCGCCCGCGCCGCCCAGGAGCGCGGCGAGCTCAACGCTGCTCTCGATCCCGTGCACTTCGCCAGAGTCCCGATCGGACTCCTCCAAGGACTGCTCCTTCAAGTGGGCGTGTACGGCAGCGACATCGACATCGACGCCTACACCCGCGCGGCCGTCACGCTGCTCGACGGTCGGCCGGCCGAGTAGGAGGTGCGCGGCCCTCAGGCCGTCACAGCGACGGCTCGCGGCGTCCGGGCCTACACGGGGTCGCGCAGCACCTGCTTCCGTCGCTCCAGATACTCCTGTTCGGAGATCTCGCCGCGGTCGTGCAGCTCTTCGAGCTGAGCGAGCCGCTCGGCTCTCGTCCCGGGCGCACCCCTCGGGCCGCCGATCCGATCGACAGGGACGCCCATTGCTGTCAGTCGTTGTCTGAGCCGCGCGACCCCCACCCCGCGCGTCGGGAACCGTCGCGCCTCGGGGCCTGAGATCGGCCGTCCCTGGACGAAGCGACGGTACGCAGCGACCAGGCCGGCGGCGGCCGCGACCGAGGCGAGTAGGATCCAGAAGTACTCGCTGCTGTCGAGAGTGGTTCCCGGCCTGATCAACAGGGCCGTGATTCCCCCGCCGATCGCCGCACCTCCGAGGCCGATCAGTATCGTCAGCCAGAACGGCATCGGGTCCGGCCCGGGGATCGCGAGTCGCGCGAGCGCTCCGATCAGGAAGCCGGAGGCCGCGATGGAGAGAATCGCCCCGAACATCGCGACGTGACGTTACCGGTGCTCGGGAAGCGACATGCGCTACGCACCTACGCCGTCACGGCGAGCAGCTCGCGGCGTAGCTCCTTGATCTCGTCCCGGAGCTTCGCCGCGTACTCGAACCGCAGCTCCTCGGCGGCGGTGAACATCTCCTCCTCGAGCTCGACGATCAGGCGCTCGATCTCCTCCGGCCGCATGCCCTCGACCTCGGCCTTCCCACGGCGGCGGCGCGACGGGACGGTCGGCGACTCGAGCATCAGGAACTCGGCGATGTCGGAGACGCCCTTGACGACCGACTCCGGCGTGATCTCATACTCCTCGTTGTACGCGAGCTGCTTGGCACGACGCCGATCCGTCTCGTCGATCGCGCCCTGGATCGCCTCGGTCGTTTTGTCCGCGTAGAGGAGCACCTTGCCGTTGACGTTGCGCGCCGCGCGGCCGATCGTCTGGATCAGCGCGGTCTTGCCGCGCAGGAAGCCCTCCTTGTCGGCATCGAGGATCGCCACCAGGGAGACCTCGGGTAGGTCGAGCCCCTCACGGAGCAGGTTGACGCCGACGAGCACGTCGTACTCGCCGAGGCGCAGCTCGCGGATGATCGCGATCCGCTCGAGCGTGTCGATCTCGGAGTGCAGGTAGCGCGCCTTCACGCCGGCCTCGAGCAGGTAGTCCGTCAGGTCCTCCGCCATCTTCTTGGTCAGCGTCGTGACGAGCACCCGCTCGCCCGCCTCCTCGCGCCGCCTGATCTCGTTCAGCAGGTCGTCGATCTGATTTTTCGTCGCGCGCAGCTCGACCTCCGGGTCGACGATGAACGTCGGCCGGATCAGCTGTTCCGCCACCACCTTCGAGTGCCGCAGCTCGAACGGGCCCGGCGTCGCGGAGACGAAGACCATCTGCGGCACGCGCGCGATGAACTCGTCGAAGCGGAGTGGCCGGTTGTCGAGCGCGGAGGGCAGCCGGAACCCGAAGTCGACCAGCGTCTGCTTGCGTGAGCGGTCGCCCTCGTACATGCCGCCGAGCTGCGGGACGGTCTGATGCGACTCGTCGACGAAGACGACGAAGTCGTCTGGGAAGTAGTCGAGCAACGTGAACGGATGCGACCCGGGTGGGCGCCCCTCGAGGTGGCGCGAGTAGTTCTCGATCCCGGAGCAGAACCCGAGCTCGGCCATCATCTCGAGGTCGTACTCGGTGCGCTGCCGCAGGCGGTGCGCTTCGAGCAGCCTGTTCTGCTCCTCGAACATGCGCACCTGCTGCTCGAGCTCGTGGCGGATGTCCTCGACCGCCCGCTGGATCGTCGGCGTCGAGGTGACGTACTCGGTCGCCGGCCAGATCACGAGGTTGTCGAGGCGCGCGTAGATCTCCCCTGTCAGCGGGTCGAAGTGGGAGATCGACTCGACTTCGTCTCCGAAGAAAGACACCCGGTAGGCAGTCTCCGAGTTCGCCGGCTGCACCTCGACGACGTCGCCCTTCACGCGGAAGCGACCGCGCGCGAGCACGCTGTCGTTGCGTGCGTACTGGCTCTCGATCAGCATCCGCAGCACGTCGTCGCGGTCGATCGACTAGCCGACGTTCAGGATCAGCACGCGTCCACGCCACTCCTCGGGCGAGCCGTGGCCGTAGATGCACGAGACCGAGGCGACGACGACAACGTCCCGGCGCGTGAAC
>JBKOVL010000071.1:0-5078 GCA_046723895.1 Actinomycetota bacterium
GAAGCGCACCGCGTAGCCGATCTCTCGGACCTCTCCGAACCGCCCAAGCGGCGTCATCTCGCTCAGCCGCCGCACGACCTCGTCGCTTACGGTCGGTCTTGACTGCTCGGTCAGGAACATGCCCGGGCTGATCGCGTTCACTGTGATCTTCCACGGCGCCAGGGCGACAGCCAGGTCGCGGGTCATGTTCAGGACTGCTCCCTTTGAGGTGTGATACGCGGGTTGTCGCGTCGGGCCACCGCCGAGGTCCTCCATCGGAAAGAGACCGGCGTAGAGGGACGCGTTCAGGCCGAGCGAGCCGTAGACCGAGGCGATGTTGACGATCCGGCCCCACGAGCGCTCTCGCATGTTGCGCGCCACAGCCTGGGCAAGGAAGAAGCCGCCGTCGACGTTGATCGCCATTACCTGGCGCCAGGCTTCCTCGCTGTACTCGAGGATTGGTGCGCGGCCGGAGATGCCGGCGTTGTTGACGAGGATGTCGATCCGGCCGAAGCGCGCGAGCGTCTCCTTGACCACGCACTCGCGATCGTCCCTGGAGGTGATGTCTCCCGTGACCGGCACGATCTCGGCAGCGAGGCCGGGGGATGCGGCGGTCTCGGCAAGCGGCTCGGTCCGCCGCCCCATTGCGACGCACGCGATTCCGCTCTCGGCGAGCACCTGGGCAATCGCCCGGCCGATGCCGGTCCCCGCCCCTGTGACGATGGCAACGCGGTCCAGCGAAGTCATTGGCTCACTCCTTCCCTTTCGGCTTACCCCAGGCGGGCAGCAGACAATTACCCCGACCGTGCCGTTCAGCGAGAGCGACCCCGCGCCGTACGGCGCGACCCAGGTCTCGCCGGTGTGAACGGCGTTCGCGCCCGAGTCCCAGGCGACCGCGCCCGCGCCCGATTCGATCACGATCACCCGGAAGCCAGCCTCCCCGAGTTCGAGCTCGCCGGCAGCCCGCGCGCGCAGCGCCTGGAAGAACTCCTCTCGAGAAGGCCGTCGGCGCCTGGAGCTCCGTGAGCATGATCCCCTCGCCGATCGAGTGCGGAGTCCCCGCCGGGAGGTAGTAGACGTCGCGCGGGCGTGCCTCGAGACAGTTCATCGCGGCGAGCATCGCCTCGACATCTTGGTCGTCGACCCAGGCCCGCAGCCGCTCGGGCTCGACCGCGTCGCGGAAGCCGACCCAGACCGCGGCGCCCGGCTTTGCGTCCAGCACGATCCAGCCCTCAGTCTTGCCGAACCTCGATCCGAGCTTGTCCCGCGCGAGCTCCCGCGTCGGATGGCAGTGGACCGGAAGGCGCTCGCCGGCATCAGGAGCTTGACCAGGAGGCCGGGCTCACCGCCGAACGCGCCCGCGAGCTCGTCCCCGAGCCAGCCGCCGAGATCGGAGAGGACGGCCTCTTTCAGCGACGTCCCGTTGGAGAGGCGCGAAATGCCGACCGTCGGGTCGGTCACGTCCGGGAGGATCTCGAGCGGGATCGCGGTGACCGAGGATGAGAAGACGCTTCGCAAGCACGGTGACAGTCTCTTCGAAGCTGCTGGGGTCGCGTACAGACTCGTTACTGCCGAGACCTGGGAAGACCTAGACGCAGCACGTGCGAGAACCCTCACGGACGAAGGTCTCGCGCGCGTCCGGCAGGAACACATCGAAACCGGCGAAGACCCAGCCTGTGCCTCAACTGAGCTCATGAACACCCGTTCCCGGACACGCCCCTAGTCGGGTTTTGTACTGATCGAAGCTCCGAGATTGCTCGGATGCTCGGACGGCGTAGCCCGCTTAGTGTCGATCGATTCAAGAAAGCCCGCCCTGCATAGCCCGTCCAAACATGACGGCGAGAGGAGGCTGCCCATGACCGTCTCAGCAGACGAACAGAGGATGACCGTTTCAGCAAACGGACAGAAGACGATGAAGCGCGTCGTCGTCGATCACTACGGCGGGCCCGAGGTCTTGAAGGTGGTGGAGGTCGACGTTCCCCAGCCGGGTCCGGGCGAGGTTCGCGTCAGGGTCCTGGCAGCCGGGGTCTCGTTCACCGACGCCCAGATGCGTGCGGGGACGTACATCGCGGGCGCCCCGAAGCCACCCTTCACGCCCGGTTACGAGCTCGTCGGCGTCGTCGAAGAGCTCGGACCGGACTGCACGAGGCTGCGCGTGGGCGATCGCATCGGTGCGTTGACTGTGTGGGGCGCCGACGCCGAGACGGTCTGTGTGCCGGAGGCCGGAGCGGTCGATGTCCCCGACGACCTCGATCCGGGGGAGGTCTTGAGCCTCCTGTTCCCGTACATGACGTCCTACCAGGTGCTCCACCGGACGGCGGAGGTCAAGCGTGGGGAGACGGTGCTCGTGCACGGCGCGGCCGGCAGGGTCGGCGTCGCGGCGCTCGAGCTCGCGGGGCTGGCCGGGCTTCGCGTCTTCGGGACGGCTTCGGCTCGCGATCGCGAGAAGGTCGAGGCGCTCGGCGCGGTGGCGATCGACTACCGCAACGAGGACTTCCTGGCGCGGGTGCGCGAGGAGGCCGGCGGTGTGGACGTCGTCGCCGACAGCCTGGGTGGCCCGATCTCGCTGCGCTCGTTCCGCGCGCTGCGGCCCGGCGGAAGGCTCGTCGTGTTCGGCCGCTACGACACGCTCAAAGATGGGCACAAGGACTGGCCGGCGGTGATCAAGTGGTGGGCGGCGATCGTGGCCGTCTGGACGTGGGACAAGCTGTCGCCCCGTCGGCGGGTGTTTGCCTACCACGTCCAGAAGTACCGCGACAGAGCTACGAGACGGGAAGGAGCAGTGGGCGGAGAGCCCATGGACCCGGAGTGGTTCCGCGAGGACTTCGGCGTGCTGATCGATCTGCTCCGCCAGGGCAAGATCCACCCCACCGTCGCCGAGCGCCTGCCGCTCTCCGAGGCTCGTCGCGCTCATGAGCTGCTCGAGAGCACGGCGTCGAAGGGCAAGCTCGTGCTCGTGCCGTAGGCCGATGAGCGCTGTCCGCACCGACGGCGTAACGCAGGTCGCGCCCGCTGGAGCTCTCCGGTACAGCGGGCGCGCTACCTGCCCATCGCCGAGCACGGCCTGATCGGTGACCTGCACACGGTCGCGCTCGTCGGCACCGACGCGACGATCGACTGGTATTGCTGCCCGCGCTTCGACTCGCCTAGCGTCTTCGCGGCGATCCTCGACGCCGACCACGGGGGGCTGTTCCGGATCGCGCCCGACTGCGACGGCTGGAGCCCAAGCAGCTCTACCTCCCCGACACCAACATCCTCATCACGCGCTTCCTGATCCCGACGGGGTGGGGCAGGTGCAGGACTTCATGCCCCCGGCGCGCACGGGCGAGGCGGCGCACCGCCACCGCATCATCCGTCGGGTGCTCGCGGTGCGCGGGCGGATGCGCTTCGTCGTCGATGTCGCCCCACGCTTCGACTACGCGCGCGCCCGCCACGAGGTCGCGCTCGCCCCGCACGGCGCGCTCTTCTGTTCTCCAGAGCTCGGGCTCAGCCTTTCCACGCGCTGCCCGCTCGAGATCGTCGACGGCGGGGACGTTCACGCGTGCATCGAGCTCCGGGCCGGGGAGACAGCGACCTTCGTGCTCGACCGCGTCGAGCCCGGCGAGACGCCGGTGCCGTGCTCCGACGCAGACATCGCGGCCGAGTTCGACGCGACCGTGGCGTTCTGGCGGCGCTGGCTGGGCCGCTCGCGCTAAGGAGTGAGCGCGTCGCCGGTGGCGGCATACGTGAGTGTGTCGGCGAACGGAGCCCACGCCTCCTCAGTCGGTGTCGGCCGAGCGAACTCGTCGACAGCATGGCGCGCGAGCAGGCGGAACTCGTCGTCGGAAAGGGCCGCCCGCGATGTCCCGACGATGCGAAAGCGCGCCGGAAGCAGCCCGGCTTCCGAAAGATGGAAGAGTCCCGGAAGGAGTTTCCGCCGCGCGAGGTCGCCCCGTCCCCCGAAAAGGACGATGACGTGGTCGTCCGGGATCAAGTCCTGCGAATGCTCGACCCGCTTCGCTTCGTGCATCAGGCTCATTGCACATCCTCCGTTCGCGGCATATGGCGCCCGAATGGCTCAACAACGCTGTCAGCTCGCTGCTGCCCGCGACCATTTGTCGATAGCCGGGCTCTGATAGAGAAGGCCGCGGCGCTCATCCGAGCTGGCGGTCCAGGTTGTAGGCGGCGCTTATCAGCGCAAGATGCGTAAAGGCCTTGGGGGAAGTTGCCGAGCTGCTCGCCCGTCAGCCCGATCTCCTCCGAGTACAGCCCGACGTGGTTCGCGTAGGTGAGCATCTTCTCGAAGGCGAGCCGCGCCTCGTCGAGCCGCCCGGCCCGGGCGAGCGCCTCCACCCACCAGAAGGAGCACAGCGAGAAAGTTGCTCCTCGCCGGCGAGCCCATCGGGCGACACCTCCACGTTGTAGCGGTTGGGAGACACGCGGCGGCCGCCGGGACTACACGTACTCCCGGCTGATGAGCTGGGTCGCGGTCGAGCGCGCTATACGGGTCGCCCGCCAGCGCGGCCTGCCCGCCGACATCAACCGCTGGATGGCGGTCCGGGATCGCATCTACAACCAGATCATTGACCGCGCCTGGCACCCAGCCCGCCGGGCGTTCGTCCAGCACTACGACACCGACGTGCTCGACGCCTCCCTGCTGCTCATGCCCCTCTGCAAGTTCATCGCCCCGACCGACCCGCGCTGGATCTCCACGCTCGATGCCATCACTGCGGAGCTCGTCTCCGACAGCCTCGTCTTAGACTCCCTCGTCGCTGATCGGTGATCACACGCTCTTCACGCGCGCCGACGGGATCGAGCGCTTGTGGGAGGTTTCAGCGCCCGTTCTGGAGGATCCGCCGCCCCTCCACGCCTACGAGCCGGGCACGTGGGGGCCGGACGCGATCCACGACCTGATCGCACCCGCCCGGTGGTGCACCAGGCAGCTCAGGGTGTTTGGGCGGCAGTGAGCGCAGGCGCGGCCTGTCTGCCGGCGTTCTCCGCTGACTCGGCGCGGCCTTGAACGACGCCGAAGAGCGCCTGGCCGCACTCCACCGCGCGAGCCGACTCGTTAGCTCGAGGGCGGGAGTCCCGCCGTGTCATTGGTGGTGACGTCGTAGACC
>JBKOVL010000053.1:0-10709 GCA_046723895.1 Actinomycetota bacterium
GCGCGCCGCGGACTGGCTGGAGCAGCACGGCGACTCGGCGGCGGCGCTGCAGCACGCCTACGTCAGCGGGAACCGCACGCACTTCATCAGGATCTTCGGGATTGCGGCGTTGTCGGAGTACGCTCGCGGCCGGGATTCGGACATCCAGGAGTGGCTGGCCAACCTGCAGGATGACGCTGCGCTCGCAACCGAGCCGCCGGCTGCCGTTCTGGCGGCGCGCCTCCACGCACACGGAGGAAACCTCGCCGAGGCCGAGCGGTGCCTGGCCGCGGCAGCCGCCGGCCTCGCCGCCTCGCCCTCGGCCGGGGCGGACGTCCTCACCGAGGCGAACATCGCACTCGTCCGCGCCGCGCTGTGCGCCCACGGCGTCGACGAAATGCTCGCCCACGCCGAGCACGCGCTCGAGACGATGCCCGGCAGTGCCGCCTGGCGGCCCTACGGCCTCCTGCTCCAGGGCGCCGCCTATGCACTGCTAGGGGAGGACGAACGCAGCGCGGCGATCCTCAGCCGCGCGGTCAAAGCTGCCGAGAGAGTCGACTGTCACGACACTCGAGTGCTCGCCTTGAGCGAAGCGTCGCTCCTCGCCGCGCAGCGCGGGTCGTGGGTCGAAGCCGAGGGTTACCTGCTTCGGGCACTTGAGGCCGCCCGGCAGCATCCCGTCGACGGGCACGCGACGTTCGCGCTTACGCTCGCATTGTCGGCGCGCAGCCAGCTGCGGAACGGGCGCTGGGCGGAGGCCCAGTGGTCGATCGCCCATGCTCAGCGGCTGCTGCCGCAGCTGACCGGCGCGCTACCCTGGCTCGCCGTCCAGGCGCGGCTCGAGCTTGCTGCGGCATTCGTGATGCTACGAGACGCGCCGGCCGCGAAAACTCTGCTGGACGAAGTCGACCGGATCTTCGCGCTACGGCCCGAACTGGGTCGCCTGCGGCGGCAGCGGGAGCTGCTGGCGAAGGAGGCCGCAACGATCCCACCGGGTCACGAGGGCCAGACGGCCCGGCTGAGCCGCGCCGAGCTTCGGCTCCTGCCACTGCTCGCCACGCACCTCTCCTTTCGCGAGATCGGGACGCACCTCTTCCTCTCTCGCCACACTGTGAAGACGCAGGCGATCTCGGCGTATCGCAAGCTCGGCGCGTCGAGCCGGCGGGAAGCCGTCGTCCAGGCCGCCCGCCTCGATCTGATCGAACGCCCGGCCGATCTCGAGGCGGTCTCATCCTAGATGGATGGCGGGGGCGCTGTAGCTCGTCCCCCGAGGAGACGCTCGGCTCGCGGAGCCCCGCGGGATCAATCGCAATCGCCGCCGTCCGAGTCGAAGCTGCGGCCCCCGCCTTTGCGCGAGGGGACGGTATCGAGGGCCGCTCTGATCGAGGCGCTTCGGCCGGCCGCGCTCGCGACGGTTGCGCTGATCGGCGCGCCGGCGGGCTACGGCAAGACCACGCTGCTCGCGGAGGTGGCTGCAGACGCACGACCGAAGCCGTTCTCGTGGCTCACGGTCGACGAGCGGGACAACGATCCCGTCCGCCTCGTCGCCGCCCTCGCCGCTGCGCTGGTCAACGACGGCGGCGTCGACGGGACGGCCCTCGACGGGCTCGGCAAGCCGCGAACGTCTCTTGCGGCGGCCGTGAAGCGGCTCGGAGCAGCGTTGAGCGAGGCAGGACCGATTGGACTTGCAGTCGACGACCTGCACCTGCTCACGTCCGAGCGGAGCATTGCAGTGCTCGAGACGGTGGCGAGGCACCTCCCGCCGAGGTCCCGGCTGCTGCTCGCGAGCCGCAATCGGCTTCCGGACGCCTTGGCCGTACCTCGCGACGGGGCACGCCTGATCGAGCTTGGACGCGAGGACCTGCGGATGTCCGAGGACGAGGCGATGATCCTCTTCAAAGCGGCGGGGCTCGCCATCGCCGAGGACGCGGTGGTCGTTCTGGTCGAGCGGATGGAAGGCTGGCCGACCGGCCTCTACCTCGCCGCGCTCGTGCTCGAGAGCCACGGCGAAGCGCTCTCCTCCTTTGACGGATCGGACCGCTTCGTCAGGGACTACTTCCGCGAGGAGTGCCTGTTGCGGCTCGAGGACGAGGACGTCGTCTTCCTCGAGCGCGCCTCAGTGCTCGATGGGCTCTCCGGGGCGCTGTGCGACTACGCCCTTCGTGTCTCGGGATCGGCGACGAGGCTCAAGCAGCTTGCACGATCGAACCTCTTCGTGATCCCGATCTCTGCCGGCAAGTCGCGCACCTACCGTCTCCAGACCGCGTTTCGGGACGCTCTCCGTGCCGAGCTGCGACGTAGGGAGCCCAGCCTCGCGCAGTCGATCGCCGCGCGCGCCGCAGACTGGAGCAAACGCGAGGGGGACTCCGAGCATGCCGTCTCGTATGCCTGGGCCGCCGGCCGGTCCGACGAGTTCGCCCAGCTCATCGATGCCTCGGCGCTCGTGCTCTATCACGCGGGCGGCCTGGCGACGATCGAGCGGTGGTTGACCTGGCCGGATGAGCGGCTGCTCGCGCGGCATCCAAGACTCGCCGTCTGGAGCGCCTTCGTCCATGTACTTCGTGGCCAAGACGAGGAGGCGCTGCGGTGGCTCGACCTCGCCGCGCAGGCCACGGTCGACCCGGACGCATCGGCCGACGGCACGCCGCTGGCGGCGTGGCGGCTGCTGATCCGCTCGGCGATGTGCAGGTCCGGCCTCGACCGGATGAGAGAGGACGCCGACCGCTCGCTCGACATGCTCGGAGACGGCAGCCCCTGGCGCTCCGTCGCGCTGCTGTTCCTGGGGGTAACGCACGTCCTCGCCGGAGAGACGGCCGTGGCGGAGGAAGTCCTGTCCGAAGCGCAGACGACGGCAGCGATCTCGGGCGCGAAGGACACGTTCTGCATCGCCCTGGCCCAGCGGTCCTTGCTGGAGGCCGCCGAGGGGCGCTGGAACACCGCGGAGGCGTTTGCGACCAACGCGCGCGCCGTGCTCCAGGAGTCGCACCTCGACGACTATCCGACGAGCGCGCTCACCTTCGCCGCCAGCGCCCGGTCGGCCGTGCAGCGCAGCGACTGGGTGCGCGCGCGTACCGATGTCGAGCGAACCAGCCGCCTGCTCCCCACGCTCACGCTCGCGCTGCCGTGGCTTGCGGTCCAGGTTCGGCTCGAGCTCGCGCGCGCCCAACTCGAGCTCTCGGAGCACGGCTCTGCGGCGGAGGTAGTGGCAGAGGCCGAAGAGCTCCTCGGCCAAGGCCTCGACCTCGGCATGCTCCGCTCTCGGGCCGAGGAGCTTCGCCGCGAGTTGAACAAGGGATCGAGGCCCGACGATCGCTGGGAACATCTGACCCGCGCGGAGCTGCGTCTGTTGCCGCTCCTGACGACGCATCTCAGCTTCCGGGAGATCGCCGAGATCCTGAAGATCTCTCGGAACACAGTGAAGACGCAGGCGATCTGCGTCTACCGGAAGCTCGGCGTCTCTTCCCGTAGCGCCGCGATCGAACGGGCGAGCGAGCTCGGCCTCGTCGAGAAGCCGGAGGTGCTAGAGCTCTCGAGAGCGAACCGGTAGCGCTCGCCACGCCGGGGCACCCGTTGATCCAACGGGGCACCCGTTTATTCAACTCGTACCGATCGGACGAGGAAGGCCGCCTCGACACGGGTCACGCTGATCCTGACCCAGCGTGAGCAGCCCGATCCGGATCATCGTCGCCGAGCCCGACTATCTCGCGCGCGAAGGCCTCGTGCGGGCCCTGGAGGCGGTCGAGGACCTGGACGTCGTGTCGATGTGCTCGTCGATCGCGACGCTACGGACGGCTGCACAGGTCGAGAGCCCAGACGTCGTGGTGATGCCGCTGACGTTTCCGCCGAACCGGGCGACGAAGGCGGTCCAGCTCGTGAACCAGCTCCAGGAGTCCAATCCGACGATGGGCGTCGTCGTGCTCGGCGACCAGTCCGACCTGGCCCTCGCTCTTCCGCTGTTCGACTCCGGGATCGCGCGCCGGGCGTTCATCCTCAGATCGCGCATCCGCAACTCCGCTCAGCTGACCCGCGCGATCCGGGAAGTCGCCGGTGGAAACTCGCTCGTCGACCCTGCCGCAGTCGGGACGCTGCTGACAGCGGCGAGACGCAGGTCGGAATTGCCGTTCGAGACGCTCACCGAGCGCGAGCGCGAGGTGCTCACGATGATCGCCGACGCCGAGTCGAACAGCGCGATCGCCCGCGAGCTCCTGATCACGACGCGCGCGGTCGAGCGTCATGTGAACTCGATCTTCCGGAAGCTCGGCCTCAACGGTTCCCGCGACGTCAACAGGCGCGTGCAAGCTGCCCTCGCGTTCACGAGCAGCATGCAGACGGGCGAGCTCGACCGCCCTCGCAGAGGCCGCGGCAAGTCCGTTCATCCCGATCGGGCGAGGCACTAGCAGCCGATCTCGGAATCCTGCTGCGGGCAGTGGGGCGCTCACGCTGTTCGCTAAGCGCTGGCGACGGCGGCGGAGGGAAAGCCCGCCGATACGCCGAATAGCGCCTGACCGGCGCGGCACCGCCACGCGTGATCGCGCCGGACAGCCGACGAAACAGCAAGGGGGGATCCATGTGAAGTTCACGTTCAGGATCGTCGGACCCGCAGCCCTGGCCGTGCTCGGCTCGATCGGTGCCCTGCTCGTCGCGTCCGGGGCGACGGGGCTCGCCAAGGCGAAGGCTCCGGAGAACACGAAGGAGCCGGTCATCGCCAGCCAGTACCTGGTGAAGGTCGGCTCGACCCTTCAAGGCAACAAGGGCACCTGGAGCGGGAAGGAGCCGATCACGTACAGCTACCAGTGGCTCCGCTGCAACGACAACGCCGAGGCCTGCACGAACATCTCGGGCGAGACCGCGACGTCGTACACGATCGTGCAGGCCGACGTCGGCCACACGATCAGGTTCCAGGTCAGGGCGAAGAACTCTGCCGGCAAGGCCACTGCGACCTCGGACCCGACCCAGGAGATCGCCGGCAAGGCCGGAGCGCCGCAGGCGACCTCGCCGCCGGTGATCACCGGCACGCCGACCGTCGGCCAGGAGCTGTCGACGACGAACGGCAACTGGAACGGGTCGAAGCCGATCACATACTCGATCAGCTGGCAGCGGTGCAACACCGCCGTCACCGATTGCACCGATCTCGGCAAGAGCGGGCCGACCTACACGCTCGTCGCAGGCGACGCCGGCCACCGGATGCGCACCAAGCTGAAGGCCTCGAACAGCGACGGCCAGTCGTCGGCACTCTCCGTGCCGACCGCGATCGTGCAGCAGCAGGGCGGCGGCGGCGGCGGCGGCGGGAATGTCGTCGACGTGAAGGACGTCGGCCCGGCCGGTGAGCGGCTCGTCGTCGACCAAGTCGTCTTCAACCCGAACCCGGTGACGTCGAAGAGCGTGCCGATCCACGTGACGATCACCGTCAAGGACACGAACGGGAAGCTCGTCAAGGGAGCACTCGTCTTCCTCCGCTCGACGCCCGTCGTCGCCTCGATCCCGACGGACGCACCGACCGGCTCGAACGGGACCGTCTCGTACTCGATCCAACCCGAGTCGGACTTCCCGATCAAGAACAGCTACAGCGTCCAGTTCTTCGTCAAGGCGTACCGCCAGGGCGACCCAAGCCTGGCCGGCATCTCCGGAACCAGGCTCGTCCAGGTCAAAACCCACAAGCCGTAGCCCAGGGCGGCGGCCCGGCCGGAGACCCGGCCGGGCCCGCCCTGCACTCGTATCGCCCGATCCGGGTGATGCGCGTCCGCGCCGCCGCACGAAGGATCGCGCCATGTCCGCGGACCCCGGCCCCGTGCCGCCGACTGCGGAGGCACCGCCGTCAGCTCCTCCGAAGAAGTTCCGGTTTCCGACGGCGTTCACCGTCCTCGCGATCGTCCTGGTTCTCGTCTGGATCGCATCCTTCTTCGTCCCTGCCGGCAGGTACGCGATCGACCCGGCGACCGGGGGCCCGAAGCCCGGCACCTACCACAAGGTTCCCGACTGCTCGCCGAGCCTCGCGCCCGGCACGATCTGCGTCAACAAGGCGTTCACCGCGCGCTTCAAGGAGCTGTGGAACTCGCCGCCGAACGGCCTCTACGGGATCGAGAACCGGGAAGGCTACGTCGGCCCGTGGGAGTCTGGATTCCTCTACGGCTCGGCGATGATCTTCCTCTTCGTCCTCGCCGTAGGGGCGTTCATCACGGTGACGATGAAGAGTGGGGCGATCCAGACCGGGATCGGCCGTCTCGCCGTACGCTACCGCAACAGCGGCTGGGTCCTGATCGCGATCCTGATGATCGTCTTCGCGATCGGCGGGACGTCGTACGGTATGTGGGAGGAGACACTCGGCTTCTTCGTCCTGCTGGTCCCGCTGACGCTCGCGCTCGGCTACGACCGCGTGGTCGCCGCATCGATCATCTTCCTCGGCGCCGGCGCGGGCGTGCTGTGCTCGACCGTGAACCCATTCGCGACCGGTGTCGCCTCCGATGCCGCCGGGATCAGCATCGGGGAGGGCATCGGGCTGCGGATCGCGATGTGGGCGGTGCTGGTGCCGACCGCGATCTTCTACGTGATCCGCTACGCGAGGCGGGTCGCGGCCGAGCCGGAGCGCTCGATCGTGGGCATCTCGGCAGCGGATTCGGAAGAGGCGAAGGGCACGATCACCAACGTTCCCGCGCTGACCGGTCGGCAGAAGCTGATCCTCGTTCTCTTCGCCCTCACGTTCCTGACGATGATCTACGGCTTCATCCCCTGGAACGACCTCTGGCAGGAGGGCTTCGGCAGGGACTTCCCGCTGCCGACGTTCGCAGACTTCTACTTCCCCGAGGCGGTAGGGCTCTTCTTCGTGATGGCGGTCGTGATCGGGGCGGTCGCGAAGCTCGGCGAGGAGGGCACCGTGACCACGATCGTCGCCGGCGCCTCCGATTTTCTCGGCGCTGCGCTGATCATCGTGCTCGCGCGCGGGATCACGGTCGTGATGAAGAACGCCTACATGACCGACACGATCCTCCACTGGATGGAGAACGGGGTTTCCGGCGTCTCCAAAGGCTGGTTCGCAGTGCTCGTCTTTATCCTCAACCTGCCGATCGCCTTCCTCGTCCCGTCGTCGTCCGGGCATGCGGCGCTCGTGATGCCGATCCTCGCGCCGCTCGCGGACTTCGCCCATGTCTCTCGCTCGACCGTCGTCACCGCCTTCCAGTCCGCGTCCGGCTTCATCAACCTCGTCACGCCCACGTCCGCGGTGATCATGGGCGGCCTCGCCCTCTCGAAGGTCGGCTACGACCGCTACGTAAAGTTCGTCTGGCCCTACCTCGTGATCGTCTTCCTCGTCGTCTGCGCATTCGTCGGCATCTCGGCGGCGACCTGAAAGGAGCCCCTCGCATGACCACCGCTACCGCAACCGCCCTCGGTGTCCACTCCGAGGTCGGAACGCTCCGAACCGTGATCGTCCACCGGCCGGACATCGCCCACGAGCGCCTGTCACCGACGAACAGTCACGAGCTCCTCTTCGACGACGTGATCTGGGTACGGCGCGCCCGGCAGGAGCACGACGCCTTCGTCGACCTGATGCGCGAGTACAGCGTCGAGGTGCTGCTCTTCCACGACCTGCTCGCCGAGACCCTCGAGCACAAGAGGGCGCGCGAGTGGATCCTCGAGCGGCGGCTCAGGCCCGAGGAGGTGACGGCGGTCTTCTCGAAGCCCCTCACCGAGTGGGCGAGCGCGCTCCCGGCCGCCGACCTCGCCACGATCCTGACCGGCGGCCTGACCGAGCAGGAGCTCCCGGAAGAGATTCGCAAGACGATCGGAGCGGCGATGAAGCCGACCGACTTCGTGCTCCCGCCGCTTCCCAACCAGCTGTTCATGCGTGACACGAGCGCGTGGCTCTACGGCGGCGTCTCGATCAACCCGATGTTCTGGCCAGCGCGGCAGCACGAGACCCTGAATCTCGAGGCCGTGTACCGCTTCCACTCACGCTTCGCCGGTGCCGAGTTCGAGGTCTGGTACGGCGGCTTCGACCACGACTGGGGCACCGCCTCGATCGAGGGCGGCGACATGATGCCGGTCGGCGACGGCGTCGTCCTCGTCGGCATGGGCGAGCGCTCGACGGCCAAGGCGGTGAGCATCCTGGCGAAGAACATGTTCGCAAAGGGTGCGGCCCGGCTCGTCCTGGGCGCCCAGATGCCCCGCGAGCGTTCGGCGATGCACCTTGACACGGTCTTCACCTTCTGCGACCGCGACGTGGTCACGATCTATAAGCCGGTGGTCGACCAGATCCTCCCGATCCTGTTCACGCCGGACGGGGACGGCGGCGTCAGGGCCGAGGTGTCCGAGGACTCGTTCCTCGACGTCGTCAAGGAGCAGCTCGGGATCGAGCGCTGGAAGGTCGTCCCTACGGGCGGCGACGAGTTCGAGGCCGAGCGCGAGCAGTGGGACGACGGCAACAACGTCGTCGCCCTCAGTCCCGGCGTCGTCGTCGGCTACGAGCGGAACGAGGCGACGATCCGGCGGATGGAGAAGGCCGGCGTGGAGGTCCGCGCGATCGCCGGCAGCGAGCTCGGCCGCGGCCGCGGCGGTGGCCACTGCATGACCTGCCCAGTCGTCCGCGAGCCCTGAAAGGAGCCAGACATGAGCACAGTCGTCGATCTACGCGGCCGGCATCTCCTCCGGCTGGCCGACTACTCGCCCGACGAGATCCGCTACCTGATCGACCTCGCCGCGCAACTGAAGGCGGCGAAGAAGGGGGGCCGGGAGGAGCAGAAACTCGTCGGCAAGGAGATCGCGCTGATCTTCGAGAAGGACTCGACCCGGACGCGTTGCGCGTTCGAGGTCGCCGCCTACGATCAGGGTGCGCACGTCACCTTCATCGGCCCGTCCGGCTCGCACATGGGCCACAAGGAAACCGCGAAGGACACGGCCCGCGTCCTCGGCCGTATGTACGACGCAATCGAGTTCCGCGGCTTTGCACAGGACGTCGCCGAGGAGCTCGCCGAGTGGGCCGGCGTCCCCGTCTACAACGGCCTCACGGACGAGTGGCACCCGACCCAGATGCTCGCCGACTTCCTCACCTTCACCGAGCACGTCGACAAGCCGCTCGAGGATGTCGTCTTCTGCTACCTCGGCGACGCCCGCTTCAACATGGCCGACAGCTACCTCGTCGCCGGGGCGAAGCTCGGCATGGACGTGCGGATCGGGAGCCCGAAGAAGCTCTGGCCGCGGGAGGAAATCCAGGAGCTCGCGCGCAAGACGGCGGCCGAGACCGGCGCGACGATCACGATCACCGAGGACGTCGAGGAGGCGGTGAAGGGTGCCGACTTCCTGCTCACCGACGTCTGGGTCTCGATGGGCGAGCCCGACGACGTCTGGCGGGAGCGCATTGAGCTCCTCCTCCCGTACCAGGTAAATGGGAAAACGATGGAGCTGACCGGGAACCCGGACGTCAAGTTCATGCACTGCCTGCCGGCGTTCCACAATGCGGATACCGAGGTCGGCAAAGAGATCTTCGACAAGTACGGGCTGGAGGGGCTCGAGGTGACCGAGGAGGTGTTCGAGTCACCGGCGTCGGTGGTCTTCGACGAGGCCGAGAACCGGATGCACACGATCAAGGCGGTCATGGTCGCCACCATCGGGAGCTAGGTCATGCGGGTCGTCGTCGCCTTGGGAGGCAACGCCTTGCTCCGCCGTGGCGAGCCGCTGACGGCCGAGAACCAGCGGGCGAACGCGCGGATCGCGTGCGAGGCGCTCGCGCCGGTCGCGCTCGAGCACGAGCTCGTGATCTCGCACGGCAACGGGCCGCAGGTGGGGCTGCTCGCGCTGCAGGGCGCCGCCTACACGGAGGTCGCGGCCTACCCCCTCGACCTGCTCGGCGCACAGACCGAGGGGATGATCGGGTACCTGATCCAGCAGGAGCTCGGCAACGTGCTGCCGTTCGAGAAGCATCTGGCGACGCTCCTGACGCAGATCGAGGTCGACCCGGCCGACCCGGCGTTCGGCGACCCGACGAAGCCGATCGGGCCCATCTACACCGCCGAGGAGGCGAAGAAGCTCGCCGCCGAGAAGGGCTGGACGTTCAAGCCCGACGGCGACAGCATGCGCCGGGTCGTCCCCTCGCCGGTCCCGAGGCGGATCTTCGGACTCGAGACGATCGAGGTGCTGCTCCGCGATGGCGCCGTCGTGATCTGCGCCGGCGGCGGTGGAATCCCGGTGATGTACACGGACGAGGCGGTGCCGGCAGGCCGCCGCCTCGTCGGGATCGAGGCGGTGATCGACAAGGACCTCGCCAGCGCGCTGCTCGCCGGCGACCTGAAGGCCGACGCGCTGGCGATCGTCACCGACGTCGACGGCGTCTACACCGGCTGGGGCACGCCCGACCAGCAGAAGATCGAGCGGGCGACGCCGGCCGAGCTCGCGGGCTCGGAGTTCGCCGAGGGCTCGATGGGCCCGAAGGTCCGTGCCTCCTGCCAGTTCGTCGAGCAGACGGGCGGCAAGGCCGTGATCGGCTCGATCACGGACACGCTCGCGATGCTCCGCGGGGAAGCAGGCACGACCGTGGCGGCTGCATGAGCGAACACGTCCGGTAACCAAGGAGGAGCACGTGGCCACAGCAGTCGACACGCAGAAAGCAGAGAGCCTCACCTGGTACGCGCTCGCCGGCGAGGCGGTCGTGAAGGAGCTCGGCGTCGAGAAGGAGCACGGGCTGGCCTCGGCGGAGGCGGCTGCGCGGCTCGAGAAGTACGGGCCGAACAAGTTCGCGGAGG
>JBKOVL010000242.1:0-7171 GCA_046723895.1 Actinomycetota bacterium
CACCCCGCGACGTCGCGCCTCCGGGCGGACGTATGCGAAGGCCAGGTACCAGACGCGACCGGCGATCGGCCTCGCGCGCGCAGAGCCGAGCACGCCGTCCCCGTCCTCGGCGAGGTAGACGGCCCCGCGGCCGCTGATGTCGGTACGGACGTCCTGCCACTCCTCCTCCCAGGTCTCGACGTCCTCGGGCGGAGCCGGCAGCTCGGCCTCGAACTCCTCCCAGAGCTCTCGCAGGACGTGCTCGTCCGCCTCGGTCGCCGGCCGGACGTTGACGCCTCCGGCGTCACGACCTCGCCTCGCACCAACCTCGACAGCTTCGCTGTCGACTTTGCGCTCGGCTTCGTCTCTCACGCGCCCACCACCCTCATGCCCGTGAGCAGGTAGTGGGCAACGAGATTCTGGAAGGGCTCGAAACGGTCACCGACGGCCCGGACATCGGCATCACCATAGAAGCTGGCGACCGCCTTGCGCAGTCCGAGGTCGCCCCACGGCCACGCCCGCGGACGGGCGAGGTGCCTGGCGAGGAACCAGTCGGCCGTCCACTCGCCCAGGCCCCGCTGCGCGAGGATCTGCGCCTTCACCTCTTCGTCGGATAGACGCGCGAGGCCGTCCAGGTCGAGATCCGACCGTGCAAGCCCGACGACATACTCGGCCTTGCGCCGCGAGAACCCGAGCACGACGAGCTGCGACGCCTTCGCGCGCGCGATGCGCTCCCGCGTCGGGAACGCGTAGGCGTGCTGGGCACGCTCGCCGAAACGCGCGATCAGCCGGTTGCGGATCGCGAACGCGGCGAAGAGCGAGACCTGCTGCGCAGTGATCGAGCCGACGAGCGACTCGAAGGGAGCGGGCGCGAGCGGCGGCCGGAACCCGGCGAGCCTCGCCGCGAGCCGCCGCACGACCGGATCGGACCGGCGGGCCCAGTGGTAGAACGCGGCGAGGTCGAACGGCCCGCCGAGCAGCGTTCGTACCTCGGCCTCGATCGCGCGCGAGCGCGGTGTGACCCGCACGCCGCCGGGCGCAGCCTCGATCCGCACCTCGCGACCGCCGACGACGCGGTGCAGCCCGCCCTCGTGCCAGAGGTTTGCGAGATCCGGCCCGAAGGCGCGGAAGCGCTCGGTCGAGATCTGGAAGTCGTACGGCTCAGGAAAGCGCAGCAGCAACCTGGTGCAGGTCCTCGAAGCGCTCGTAGGCGACGCCGTGCTCGTCGAGGTAGGCAGCCAGCCCCCGCCGCGCGAAGATCCGGTCCGCCGCCAGCGCCCCACACCGGTCCGAGTAGCCGTCGCCGACGAACACGACTGCGCCGTTTGCCGGGAACGACGAGCGTTTGCACGGCTGGCCGCAGACGGAGCAGACCGGCAGCTCGCGCCAGATCGGTCTCCATCCGTCCGGACGCGCCTCGATCCGGTTCGCCTGCAGCTCGACGCTCACGCCCTCCCGCTGGACCACGGGGTCGATCAGCTCGTGGAAGCCGCTCGAGACGACCAACGGATCGAGGGCCGCCAGCTCCGGCAGTCCCGGCCGCACGCGGACGTTCTCGACCACCCAGGCGACCACCTCGTCGAGGGGCGCCGTCACGGTCGCGAACTGACGCTCGATCTCCTCGCGCAGCGTGATCTCGCCGCGGAAGAGCTGCTCGCCGAGGCGTTCGCACTCCTCCCAGTCCCCGAAACGCTCGAGCACCATGAGCAGGGAGTCGCGCTCGGTGATCGTCCCGTCCCAGTCGACGATCAGCGTCGGACCATGCCTATCCGCGTCGCCGGCCACGACGTAGAACCTAGCCGCTACAGACCGATGCGCGTCTTCCGGCGGATGCCGAGGCGCCGCTGTTGCTCGAGGTCGTACTCCCCGTCCTTCCGCGCCGCCCAGACGAACGCGGCGATCACGGCCGCGGTGCTGACGAGCGCGATCACGGAGAGGAGTACGCCCACGAAGACGGTCACGAATGCGTTCTTCCCGGAATTCGTCGTCTCACACGAACGAGATCACGCTGCGGATCCCGTCCTGGGCCTCCATGAGCTCGAGGCCGTGGTTGACCTCGTCCAGCGTCAGCCGGTGCGAGATCAGCGACTCGACGTCGATCTCGCCGACGAGCCAGCGCTCGACGTACTGGGGCACCTGCGTCCGGCCCTTGACGCCGCCGAACGACGATCCGGTGACGCGGCGCCCGGTGATCAGCAGGCGCGGCACCACCTCGAGCACCTCGCCCTTGCCGGCGACGCCGCACATCGTCGCGAGCCCCCAGGCCTCCCGCGCCGCCTCGACCGCCTGGCGCATCACGGCAACGTTTCCCGTCGCCTCGATCGTGTAGTCGGCGCCGAAGCCGCCGGTCTCGGCGCGGATCCACTCGACCGTATCGTCCGCGGCGACGCGCGTTTCGGTCGCACCGTGGTGGCGCGCCTGCGCGAGCCGCTCCTCCGAGAGGTCGATCGCCATGATCCTTCCGGCCTCGGCGAGTCGCGCGCCGATCACGGCACCGAGCCCGACGAGCCCGCAGCCGAACACGGCGACGGTCGAGCCCGGCTCGACCCGCGCCGTGTTCAGCGCGGCGCCGATCCCGGTCGAGAGCCCACACGCGAACGGCGCGCAGTCCTCGAGCGGCGCCTCCGGATTCACCTTCGCGAGCGCGATCTCCGGCAGAACGGCGTACTCGGCGAACGTGGAGGTGCCCATGAAGTGGCGCAGCGGCTCGCCGGCACGGGAGAGCCGGGTCGTCCCGTCCGGCAGATAGCCGAGGCCCTGCTGATCGCGGATCGCGACGCAGCGGTTCGTCCGCGGGCTGCGACAATGGATGCACTCGCCGCACTCCGGCGCGAACAGCGTGACCACGTGGTCGCCGGGCGCGAGGCAGGCGACCCCGGGCCCGACCGCCTCGACGACGCCCGCGCCCTCGTGGCCGAGCACGCAGGGCGCATAGCCGCTCGGGTCGGCGCCGGACGCGGTGTACAGGTCCGTGTGGCAGACGCCGCACGCCGCGAGCCGGACGAGCGCCTCGCCCGCCTTGGGCTCCTCCAGCTCGACGTCCTGGACGACGAGTGGTCGCCCGAACTCCTCGAGGACTGCCGCCCGGACGTTCAGTAGTGTGAAGTGGCGCCGGCGGGGTCTTGGTCGTACGTCTCTGACCCGGGCTCCTCGTACCACGAGTACGCGTACGTCTCGTCGTCGAGGTCGCGGGCGAACGTCGTCAGGCGAAGCGGGTGGAACGTGTCTCACATCACCGCGAGCTCGTGGGTCTCGGTCATCCCGATCGAGCGCTCCGCGAGCCCGGGGTGCGGGCCGTGCGGGATTCCCGAAGGATGGAGCGTCACCGAGCCGACGTCGACCGCCTTGCGCGAGGAGAAGTTGCCCGAGACGTAATAGATCATCTCCTCGCTGTTCACGTTCGAATGGTGGTACGGGATCGGGATCGCGAGCGGGTCGAAGTCCAGCTTGCGCGGGCAGAACGAGCAGATCACGAAGTTCTGACCCTGGAAGGTCTGGTGGCTCGGCGGCGGCATGTGGATCCGCCCGGTGATCGGCTCGAAGTCGTTGATGTTGAACGTCCACGGGTAGACGTAGCCGTCCCAGCCGACGAGGTCGAACGGGTGGTAGTCGAGGACGTAGGCCTGGTACCCGTCCCGGATGCGTACCTTGACGACGTGATCGCCGCGATCACGGTGTGTCCGTAGCTCCATCGGCGGGTGGATGTCGCGATGGTAGTAGGGCGCATGCTCGAGCAGCTGCCCGTACTCGTTCCGGTAGCGGCGCGGGATCTCGATCAGACCCGGCGACTCGAAGACGACGTGGCGCCGGGGTCCGTTGCCGGCGAACCGGTAGGTCGTGCCGCGGGGGACGACGATGTAGTCGCCCTCCTTGTACGGCAGGTCGCCGAAGATCGTCTCCAGGGTGCCCGAGCCGTCGTGGACGAAGATCACCTCGTCGCCCTCGCCGTTCCGGTAGAAAAAATTCATGCGCTCTGCCGGGCGGCAGAGCGAGATCTCGACGTCGCCGTTCCACATCAGGAGCTTGCGACCGGAGATCGGGTCGCCCTCCTCCGGGATCCCCCACGTCCTCAGGTGCCGGTGCGCGTGCGCCTCGGGAATCCACTCGTCGCGCTCGATCGGCTCGAACTCTCCGAGCCCGCGGACACGGCAGGGCGACTGGAGGTGGTAGAGGATCGACTCGTTCCCGGAGAACCCCTCGAGACCCATGACCTCCTCGGTCAGGAGCTTCCCGTTGTCGCGGAACTGGATGTGCCGCTTCCGCGGCACGTCGCCGAGGCGGTGATACATCGGCATGGCGCGAAGGATATCCGCGGGGGTGCACGAGCCCCGGAGCGGGCGCATTCGGACATGTCCGGGGTCAGACCCTTTACAAATGCCTTCCGCTCCAGAAGCCGAACCGTGGAGAAGTCGTTGCAGTTTCGGCGCATTCGGGGTCAGACCCCCGAGATGTCGCAAGAGGACAACTCGAGCGCCTCGGCCGCAAGGTCTGCGAGCCGCTCACCGACCTTCGGTGCGAACTTGAACCCGTGGCCGGAGCACGCCGAGCCGACGACGATCCGGCCGTGGCGCTCGAGAATGAAACGCTCGTCGTCGGTAGTCGTGTAGAAGCACGTCTCCGCGTGCAGCGGCTCGCGGCCTGCGCGCGGGAAGCGCTCGTTCGTCCAGTCGACGATCTCCTGGACGGTCTCGTCGTCCGGGCCGACCACCTCGTCGGGGTCGGACGGGCCGCCGCGCATGTGGCTCCCCACCTTCAGCCCGTAGGCCGGATCGTGGAGCGAGTAGAAGCCGTGCCCGCGCGTGACGATCTCGGCGACGACCGACGTCACCTCGCCCTCGTACGAGAAGAAGGCCACCGTCTCGCGGGTCTCGACGACCGGGAGGGCGATCCGCGCAGGCGCTAGCAGCCGTCGCGCCCACGGGCCCGCGCACACGACCACCACCTGTTCCTCGACGTCGTCGAGTGACTCGACCTTGTGGTTTTCGACCATCCGCAGTCCGCGCGCGAACGCGCGCATCGCCCGCTCCGCGTAGACGATCCCGGCGTCGGGCTGGAAGAGGGCGAGCGCCCCCGGCGCGGCCGACACTGCAAAGCGACGCTCCGCCTCGTCCCGCTCGAAGATCTCGCAGCCGACCCGGCACTCCTCGAGCGCGGCCTGGGAGCTCTGCATACCCTCGCGGAAGAGCTCGAGCAGTCCATTCAGCATGAGCAGCTCTTCGCCTGACTCGCGCTCGAGCTCCCGCCACCCGTCGAGGGCCTCGAGCGCGAGCCGCACCCACTGTGTCTCCGGGTACGCGAGCCGGAAGATCCGAGATCCGCCGTGCGACGACCCGCGCGTGTGCCCGAGCTCGAACTGCTCGTAGACGACGGCGTCGATCCCTCGTCGCCGCAGCGCCCACGCGGTCGCCAGCCCGTTTACCCCTGCGCCGACGACGGCGACGTCAGCCAACGGTGTTCCGCAAGACGCCGATGCCCTCCACCACGAGCTCGACCACGTCGCCCCGCTGCAGCCAGCGGCCGTCGCCGTGCTCGAGGATGCAGCCGGTCCCGACGGTGCCCGAGCCGAGCACGTCCCCCGGCAGCAGTCGCGTGTTCCGCGCCCCCTGCTCGACGAGCTGCGCCCAGGAGAACTGCATGTCACCGAGCTCGCCGCGCGAGCGCTCCTCTCCGTTCACGCGCGCGACCATCGTCCCGGACGAGCCGTCGAACTCGTCCGGCGTGACGACGATCGGCCCGAGGCTCGTCGCGAAGTCCTTCCCTTTCGCCGGGCCGAGCCCGATCTTCATCTCCGCGCGCTGGAGGTCGCGAGCCGACCAGTCGTTCATCACCGTGAAGCCCTCGATCCGTCGGTCGAGCCCGACGATCCCAGCGACCTCCAGCTCGTAGTCGAGCTCCGCCGTCCCCTCCGGGTACGGGATCTCGTCCTCGGGCCCGAAGATCGCCGCCGGGTTCGAAAAGTAGAACGCCGGCTGCTCGTACCACTCTGGCGGCACCTCCTGACCACGCAGGGCGCGCGCCGCGCGGACGTGCTGCTCGAAGGAGTAGAAATCGCGGACCGACGGCGGGTGCAGCACCGGCGCCCGCAGCAGGACGTCGCCGAGCCGGTACTCGGCGTGCTCGCGGGCCGAGCCGCCGCCGGTGAAGAACGACTGGAGCGTCTGCGCGGCGAGCTGGACAACGCGATCGCCGTCGATGCGCCCCGGCCAGCCGCGCTCGAGCGCCAGGTCCTTCGGCGTGAACATGCACAGCTTCACGGCTCTGTGTGCACGATGATCTCGGAGACCAAGGGAAGCTCCGCGCGGATCTGCTCCTCGATCTCGCTGGCCCGCGCGTGCGCCTCGGCAAGCGGCACTGCCGGGTCGAGTCCGAGCGTCAGGAAGACGACGAGGCCGTCCGGGGTCTGCAGGAACCGCAGCTCGCGCGGCTCGGCGCCCGTTCGCTCGAGCACGACACGCGCCACCGCATCCGCGTCGTGCGCCACCTCGACCCCGCCGGCGCGCCGACCCTCGGCCTCCTCGGCCAGCGGCTCGAGGTGAGTCTGCACGAGGTCGACACCGGGCAGCGCGTCCTCGATCGCGTGCTCGACCTCGGTCGCGACCGCGTGCGCCTCGACGAGCGAGAGGTCGCCGGGCAGCTTCAGGTGCAGCGAGACCTCCGTCCGTCCGTCGACGTGCAGGACGCTGATGTTGTGGATCTCGCGGACGCTTGGGACGCGCATCGCCGCCGCCTGCGCGACCTCGCGCGTGATCGCGTCCTCCTCGCCGGGCTCGACATGGACGACGATGTCGGTTTCCGGAAGCGCACGCTGGATCGCCTCCTCGACGCGATCGGCCGCTGCGTGTCCCTGTCCGACGGCCGCACCCGGCGACACCGCGATGACGACGTCGGCGAAGTGGTGGCCGGCCGCCGAGCGCATCCGCAGCCGCCGCAACGAGACGGCCGGCTCGACCCCGGCAATCGCCCGCCGAGCAGCCTCCTCCGCGTCCGCAGGCGCACGGTCCATCAGCACGTCGACGTTCCGGCGCATCAGACGAAGGGCCGCGCTCAGGACCAGCGCCGCGACGAACAGCGCCGCGACCGAGTCGCCCGCCTGCCAGCCCGCGCGCGCCGCGATCAGGCCGGCGAGCACGGCAAGCGAACCGGCGAAGTCGCTGCTGAAGTGGAGCGCGTTCGAGAGCAGCGCCGCGCTGTG
>JBKOVL010000185.1:0-11059 GCA_046723895.1 Actinomycetota bacterium
TTCCCGGCGCGGAGGCTCGGTCGCCCCGGTTGAAGAACATGACGTCCACCCGCTTGACCTTTTGCCTGGCCGTGCTCCCCTGCGTGAACAGCCTCGCGGTCGCGGAGTAGACGCTGGGCAACCCGGACGGGGCCCGGTAACCCTTGATCGTCATCAGCCCGGCATCGTTGGTCGCGAGCGCGTCGTCTGTCTTCTTGTCGAGCGCCCAGAACTGGGCCAGCTTCTTCGCCGCCGCCAGGTTCGAGGATTTGGCGCTGACGAACACGCCGCCGGCTGCGAAGTCGGGCTCGACGATCGAGGCGTTGTTGGTCGGGAGGCGGAAGACGCCGGTGCCGAACTTCGAGGCGCCGACGGCCGACGCGGATGCGGCCCAGCTGCCCATCGGGTACATCGCGGCCTTGCCGTCCAGGAACGCCTGTTGCATGTGCGGGTAGTCGAGGCTGAGCGCGTCCTTGTTGAAGTAGCCCGCCTTCGCCAGCGCCGCCCACTTGTTGAACGCGCGCTGGACGAGCGGATCGGTGAAGTGCACCTTCCCGGCCTTGCGCTGGAGGATCCAGTTCGGATTGGCGCCGAGCACGTCGGTGGAAAAGATGCCGCCGAGGAAGATCCACGATGCCCAAGTGTCCTTGCTGCCGCCGAGCTCGATCGGCGTGATGCCCGCAGCCTTGATCCGCTTGCAGATCGCGACGAACTGGGCCCACGTCGTCGGGACCTTCAGGTGCAGCCTCGCGAAGATCGCCCTGTTGTAGTAGACGAGCGGGATCACCTGCGCCTCGTTCGGAATCGAGTACTGCTTGCCCCCGATCGAGCCGGCGCCCGGCGTCGTCACGTGCCACGAGGCCACCTCGGCCGGAGTAAACGCGTAGAGGAGACCCTGGCTGACATAGTCCTGAGGGGTGATCGCCTGCAGCACGTCCGGGAACTGCCCGGAGGCGAGCAGCTGCTTGGCGTACCCGTCGCGGTCGAGAGTCGGGGTGACGAGCCGCTTGACGTGGATTCCCGGGTTGGCGGCCTCGAAGCGGGTCCGGACGTCCTCCCAGAACGACGCCGGCAGGTTCGGCGTCTCGAAGGTCATCCACGTGATCGTGACGTCCTGGTGCCGCTTCGTCTGCGCCGTCGCCGTCAGCGCGGCGACACCGGCAGCGACGAGGATGAGAGCGACCGCGCCGAGCAGTGCGCGCGTCCGCCGTGCACTACGCATCATCTGGTCTCCTTTCTGGCAGCTCCGCGACGCATCGGGCACCGTGGGGGCGGTTGGCGACGGAGGCTGCTCGCGACGACTCGTGCTGAGCTTCACTCCAACCCCTCCGGTGAGAGCAGGTGACGGTCGAGCCTGGCACCGCTGTCGCATGAGTATGACCCGCGGCGCTCGACTTCGCCGGGCGGGAGCGCAGCGCGCTCGCCGAGCACCCGGACGCCTACGAGGCGTGGTCAGTCATTCGCGGGCGCGTGAGATGCGCACAGATCTGCTCGTGCTCGAGCGGTAGCACTGTCAACTCAGGCGGCGGGCGGAGGACGAAGCTGTCGATCAGCAAGAGGTCTTCTGCCTGCTCGGGACTGAGTGGGGCGGCGGGGCGCTGGCGGGCGGCTCGGCAGAGCGCGAGCCCCGCCTCGATGTCGAGACTTTGCACCGGTCCCGGCGGTAGCGAGCGGACGGCGCAGATCGCGCCCGCGCTGAGGAAGAACGCCCGCTGCCACCCGGGCTCGTTCATCGGAGCGATCAGGCAGAGCTGTAGGCGGCGCGCCCGCCCGAGCCGCCGCAGACGGTCGACGACACGCTCGAGGGCTTCGATGCGATCTCGCAAGCGCGCCGCCTCCTCGTAGCGGCGGCACTCGGTCAGGTGCGAGAGCCGGGCGCGAAGGCGCGGCAGCGGGCCCCCCGCCAGGAGATGCTCGAGCTCGTCGGCGGTGGCCGAGGCGAGTGCCCGTGCTGCCAGGGCGGCGCGTCGGCGGCTCGGGATCGGGCCAAGCGACGTAGCCGTCTTGGAGACAACGAAGTGCTCGCCCCGACGCTTGAGATAGACGGCGGAATTGCTTCGCCGACCGCGCGAGTTGGCGAGCGGCTGGAGCTCGCGGATCAGGCGCAGCTCCTCCAGGGCGGCCTCGAGCTCAGAGCCGAGCACTTGCCACTCGATCCGCTCGAGGGCGAGCAGCGCAGCCTCGACCGAAGGTCGCGGGCGCTCGCTTCGGAAATAGGACCGCAGGCGGACGCGCAGATCGCGAGCACGGCCGACGTACAGCACTTGTCCATGACGGTCGCGGAAGAGGTAGACGCCCGGCCGGCTGGGCGCTCCCTGAGCGACGGAACGCTTCAGGTAGACGCGCCGCTTGCGCGGGGCTGCCAGCGTGCGAAGGTCGGAGACCGTGCGCGCGCCCTGCTCCTGGGCAAGGCCGATCAGGCAGAGAAGCACCTGGCCGGTGGCTTCGGCGTCAGGCAGGGCACGGTGACAGGGTTTCGTGGGAACGCCGAAGAAGTGGGCCAGCGAGGCCAGGCTTACTTGCCGCACGCGCCCCTCGAGCAGGCGGCGAGCGAGGGCGGCGCTACAGAGCGGGGGTTCGCTCAGCCGCTGGCCGTGTCGCGCCTGCAGCTGCCGCTCCAGAAAGCTCTGGTCGAAGCGGGCATTGTGGGCGACGAGCGGGGCATCCCCTGAGAAGGCGAAGAACCGGGCCAGCACCGCAGCGACAGAAGGTGCCCGCCGTAGCTCGTGCTCGCGCAGTCCGGTCAGCCGGGCCAGAGATTCCGGAAGACGGACGCCCGGGTTGACGAGCGCCTGCAGGGAATCCACCAGCTCCAGCGTGCGCACACGAACCGCACCCAGCTCGCAGATTCGGTCGCGGACGGCCGAGAGCCCGGTCGTCTCCAGATCGAAGACGACGAACTCTGCTTCCTCGAGCAGCGGATCCAGTCGATCTGTCGCCAGCGACACCATCGCCCCCGTGCAGCGGATGCGGCTATCCCCGGCGCTCAGATCGCTCAGCAGCGAACAGGCGAGCCCTTCCGCACTCGACGAGGTGGCAAAGAGGAAGCGCGCTGCTTCAACAGTCGAGAGCGATCCTCGTTCCTCCAGCAGATCGACCAGGCGGTCGAGTCCGTCGCGCGCGAGCTGCACCACGAGCCATCGTATGCGAACATATGTTCGTGTCAAGGGAGGCGACCATCCTCCATGCCGACGTCGACTCCTTCTACGCCTCCGTCGAGCAGCGAGACGATGCTCGCCTGCGCGGCCGACCTGTGATCGTCGGCGCAGGAGTCGTCCTCGCAGCCAGCTACGAGGCCAAGGCCTACGGCGTTCGCACGGCGATGAGCGGCGCCCTGGCGCGCCGCCTTTGCCCGGGCGCCGTCATCGTCACGCCACGCATGTCGGTCTACGCCGAGGCGAGCAAGGCCATCTACCGCGTGTTCGAAGACACCACACCGCTGGTCGAAGGGCTATCGATCGACGAAGCGTTCCTCGACGTCCGCGGGATGAGAAGGATCGCGGGCAGCCCACGCGAGATCGCGGTGCGCCTGCGGCGGGCCATACGCGAACGTGTCGGCTTGCCGATCACGGTCGGAGTCGCAAGGACGAAGTTCCTGGCGAAAGTGGCGAGCGGCGTCGCAAAGCCAGACGGCCTCCTGCTCGTGCCGCCGGAGCGTGAGCTGGCATTCCTGCACGCACTCCCGATTGAACGGCTATGGGGCGTCGGCGCCGTCACCGCAGACAAGCTGCACCGACTCGGGATCACCACCGTCGAACAGGTCGCCGCACTCCCCGAGCAAACGCTCGTGTCCACGCTCGGGCGAGCGTCAGGCCGGCACCTCTACGCACTCTCGCGGAACGAGGATCCGCGCCCGGTGCGGGCACGACCGCGCCGCCGCTCGATCGGGTCGCAGCGCGCCCTCGGTCGCTCGCGGAAGTCGATCGAGGACATCGACGCGGTCCTTCTCGGCCTGGTCGACCGAGTCACCCGCCGGATGCGCGCGGCCGAACGCGTCGGCCGTACCGTCGTGCTTCGGCTCCGATTCGACGACTTCTCGCGGGCGACGCGCTCCTCCACGCTCGAGCGGGCGACCGCCCAAACCTGGATGGTTCTCGACGCATCGAGAGCGCTGCTGACAACGGCACTACCGATCATCGAACGCCAAGGCCTCACCCTGATCGGGCTCACGGTCGGGAATCTCGAGAACGATCGGGCCCAACTCACCCTTCCCCTCGACTCCCCCGATCGTGCAGCCCTCGACGCCGCACTCGACACCATCCGCGACCACTACGGTGCGACCGCCATCACCCGGGCAACACTGCTCGGCCGGGACCGCGGACTGGAAATGCCCCTGCTCCCAGACTGAGCCGCACACGGAAGCGAGTATCGCCCGTCGCGCGAGTCGAGAGCATGTTTGCGATTGCAGAACGTGTTTAGCCTGATAGAAGGCGGAACATAAAGCGACCGCGCGTGATTTACTGCGTCCCGAGGCCGTGAGTTGACCGCGTCCCGAGTCGTTGCCGTATCGCCTGAGGTACACGAGGGCGGGGAGTCGGCGGAGCTGGGGGCGACGGCTCGGCGGCTCCGGCAGGAGCGAGGAATGTCGCTGCGCGATCTGGGCCGCGCGACAGGATTCTCGATCGGCTTTCTGTCGCTGGTCGAGCGCGGTCTCTCGTCGATCTCGCTGACGTCACTGCACACGGTCGCCGTAGCGCTGGGCGTGGAGATGAGCGCATTCTTCCCCGGCCCGGTAGTGCAGCCGGAGCCGCCGACGGCGGCGCACGTGAATCGCGGCGCAGGCGACACCCGCCTGTCGATTGGCAGCGCCCACACGTACCGCGTGCTGGGGGCGCCCGGGTTCGAGCGTTCGTTGGAGCCACTCCTCGTCACGATCGAGCCCGGCGCGGCGGGTGACCCCCGCGACGTGTACGCGCACGAGGGTGAGGAGTTCGCGTTCGTTGTGTCGGGCGAGCTCGTGCTCGACGTGGACGGCGTCGAGCACCGGCTGGCGGCGGGGGACAGCGTCCACTTCCGGTCAACGATCCCGCACGGCGTGCGTAACGAGGGCATTCGACCGGCAGAGGTGCTCTGGGTGCTGACGCCGAGGCTCTTCTGACGAGGGGAAAGGAGGACAGCGAAGCACGAAGCGCGCGATGGTGCAACGAGTGGGGTCACGGTGAAGCAACGTCTGGCTCGAAAGGAGGAGCACATGAGCGAGAGCTGGGAGCGGCCGCTGACCCGGCGTGAGATTCTCGTCAGGGGCGCGGTCGTGGGCGGCACGCTGGCGGCAGGAGGCGCTCTCGCAGGTAGGGCGTACGCACGTCCGACGGCAGCCTGGATCGCCCATCGTCGCGCCGCGTCGGCGACGCTGTTCGTCGCCAACTACGGAGACATGCAGAACCTGGACCCGTACACCTCGAGCGCCGACACGCTGACCGGCGACATCCTGACCAACCTCTACGCGATTCCGGTCACCTTCCGTCTCGACGGGACGCGCGGCGGCGCCCGCGTCGCCCAGTCGACCCAGTTTCGCGGACAGATCGCGTCCCGTTGGACGTGGAGCAAGAACCGGAGGGAGATCGTCTTCACGATCCGTCCCGGGATCAAGTTCCCGGACGGGACCCCAATCGACGCGAACGCGGTCAAGCTCAGCCTGGACCGGTGTTTCGACGTCAAGGCGGTGGGATCGTTCCTGTTCTCGATGGTCGGCCTGAACGCGAAGGATCAGGTCGACGTGCTCGACAGCCACCGCGTCCGGTTCACGCTGCCGAAGCCGACGAGCCTGCTGTTCGGGAACATGGCGATGTTCTACGGCTCGGCGGTCATGAACCCGGCGATCGTCAAGCAGCACGCGACCTCGGCCGACCCGACCGCGCAGGGTTGGTTCAAGACGCACACCGCCGAGTCCGGTCCGTACACGCTCAAGGACTGGAACGTCGGCTCCGGCTGGACGCTGGAGGCGAACCCGGACTTCTGGGAGCCGGTGGCGACGAAGACGGTCCAGTTCCAGGTGATCCCGGACGCGCAGCAGCGCGAGCTGCTGATCAAGTCGGGCAAGGTCGACCTCGCCCTCGGCATCCCGCTGAAGGACGTGCCGGCCCTGCGTCGTGACTCGAACCTGAACGTCGTCTCGCTACCCACCCGCGAGGTTGCGTTCGCCGGCTTCGACGTGACGAAGAAACCCTTCGACAACAAGCTCGTCCGCCAGGCGGTCCTCTACGCAATCCCCTACCGGACGATCATGCAGCAGGTCCTGCGCGGCCAGGGCGTGCAGCTGAAAAGCCCGATCCCGGCCGGGACGCCGGACAGCGACTTCTCGTACTGGCGCTACAACACGGACACGGCGAAAGCGAAGTCGCTGCTCGCGAAGGCCGGATACACGCGCGGCTTCTCGACACAGCTCGACATCCAGACCGGGAACCCGGTCGACGAGCAGACGGCGTCGTGGATCCAGCAAGGGCTGCAGAAGGCCGGCATCGACGTCTCGATCAACAAGCAGCCCTCGGCGGCCTTCACGGCCCAGCTGCAGGCGAAGCAGCACGCCTTCTGGTTCTCCTCCAGCTCGTGGATCTCGATCAACAACGACCCCCTGTACCACCTCTACTGGCTGTTCGCACAGAGCTGCTGCACGTACGGCAAGTACATGAACCCAAGGGTCGTCTCGCTCGTGAACCGCTGGGTGAACGCGCCCCTCAACGACCCGAGGCGAATCGCCGCTGTGAAGCAGGCGCAGCGGATCATCGTGGACGACGCACCCTGGATATTCCTCTTCCAGACGCCCCAGATCTACGTCACACGGAAGAACGTGCGAGGCCTCGTCTTCTACCCGACCGACCTGTTCCTCCGCTACCAGTACTTCCGGAAGACCTGAGGTGCACGGGAGGGCGCGAGCGGTGGGATGAAGCTCGGTTTCTACACCGGGCGGCGCATCCTGCTGCTCGTGCCCGTCCTGCTCGGAGTCACGTTCATCACCTTTGCGCTCACGCGGATCATCCCCGGCGACCCGATCTCCCTGATCGCGGGGCCGTACGTCAGTGAGGCGAGGAAGGCCGAGATCAGGCACGAATACCACCTCGACCGTCCGTTCTACGTCCAGTACGTCCACTACGTGGACGGACTGCTGCACGGGGACCTCGGCACGTCGATCGTGTCCGGCCGGTCGGTCGCCGGCGAGCTCTCCCGGCGCTTCGCAGCAACATTCGAGCTGACGACGGTCGCGCTCCTCTTCTCGCTCGCAGTCGCCGTCCCACTCGGCATTCTCGCCGCGCTCAGGAAGGACGGGTGGCTGGATGGGCTTGCGCGCGTGCTCGGCATCGCCGGAATCTCGATCCCCGTCTTCTGGTCCGGGCTGATGCTGTCGCTGCTGCTCTTCTACAAGTGGAAGGTCGCCTCGCCACCCTTCGGGCGGATCGACCCGCAGGTGGGGCCGCCCCGCCACCTCACGGGGCTGTACCTCGTCGACTCGCTCGTGACCGGCAATCTCGCCGCGTTCAAGTCGGCATTCGCCGCGATCTGGTTGCCGGCGTTCGTGCTCGGCTTCTCGGTGATGGCGCCGATCATGCGGATCGCACGCCAGGGCATGATCGAGGCACTCGACGCGCCGCCGTCGACGGCGCTGCGCGCGCTCGGCGCGACCCCGGCCAGCATCGTGCTCCGGCACGGGCTCAGGAACGCGCTCCTCCCGGTCTTGACGATGGTGGCGATCGTGTACGGCTACCTGCTCGGGGGCTCGGTCCTGGTCGAGACCATCTTCTCCTGGCCGGGAATGGGCTTGTACGTCTTCAACTCGATCTCCTCGAGCGACTTTCCCGCCGTTCAGGGATTCATCCTCTATGCGACGACGATGTACGTCGTCGTCTTCTTGGTGCTGGACCTCCTCTACCTCGCCCTCGACCCGCGGGTGAAGTACTGATGATCGACGTCAGCGCGCCGCCTCTGCGAGAGGAGCGTCCGCTCAGGATCGGGTGGCGGCGGCTGCGCCGCAACCGGGTCACGCTCGCCGGCCTGCTGATTGTTCTCGCGGTCGTCCTGCTCGCCGTGCTCGCCCCACTCATTGCGCCCTACCCGCCGCAAGAGGGGAACGCGGCAGAGACGCTGCGTCCCCCGTCCTGGACGCATCCGTTCGGCACAGACTCGATCGGCTTCGACGTCTTCTCGCGCACCCTCTACGCTGCCCGCCTCGACCTGGTGATTGCGTTCGGCGCCGTCGCGATCGCCCTCGTCGTCGGCTGCCTGTTCGGCGCGATCGCCGGCTTCCTCGGACGTTTCGTCGACGAGGCGATGATGCGACTGATGGACATACTTTCCGCGTTCCCGAGCTTCATCCTCGCCCTCGGCGTCGTCGCCGCGCTCGGACCGAGCCTGCCGAACCTGATCTTCGCGATCGCGCTGGTAAACGTGCCCGTGTACGCGCGGCTTCTGCGCTCGCGCGTGCTCACGGTGAAGGAGGCGCAGTATGTGCGCGCGGCGACCGCGCTCGGCCTCTCGCGCCGGCGGGTGCTGTTCGTCCACATCCTGCCGAACTCGTGGGCGCCGATCTTCGTCCAGTCGACGCTGCAGGCGGGCTACGCGATCCTCGAGGTGGCCGCGCTTTCGTTCATCGGCCTCGGCATACGCGTGCCGCGAGCCGAATGGGGCGTGATGATCAACATGGGCTTGCAGTACGTCGTGTCCGGCCAGTGGTGGATCACCTTCTTCCCCGGGATCGCAATCGCGCTGACAGTGATGGGCTTCAACCTGATCGGCGACGGTCTCCAGGACGTCCTCGATCCGAGGCGGCGATGATGAGCGGCGAAGGCTCGACGGAGCCGCACCGGCGTAGGCTTGACGGAGCCGGACAGGAAGCGGAGGCGCCGACTTCGTCGGCGCCGGAGCGCGGGCGGAGCGCAGGTGCCGGCTTTGCCGGCGCCGGAGCGGGGCGCGAGCCGCTGCTCCAGGTACGCGGCCTGCAGACCTGGTTCGAGACGCCGCGTGGCACGGCCAGGGTGCTGGACGGGCTCGACCTCGACGTGGCCCGGGGCGAGATCCTCGGGCTCGTCGGCGAGTCCGGCGCCGGTAAGTCCGTCACCGCCTACTCGATCCTCCGGCTCGTGCGCCCGCCCGGCCGGATCGTCGGCGGGCAGGTGCTGCTCGAGGGTCGCGATCTGCTCGTGCTCCCCGAGCGGCAGCTGCGACACGTGCGCGGCAAGCAGATCTCGATGATCTTCCAGGACCCGCGCGGATTCCTCGATCCCGTTGCGCGGGTCGGGGCGGTGCTGAACGAGATCTACCGCACCCACGAGCGCGTCTCGCGGCGCGAGGCGAAGGAACGGGCACTCGTGTTGCTGCGCACGGTCGGGCTGCCTGCACCGGAGCGTGTCTACCGCGCCTACCCGCACGAGCTCTCGGGTGGGATGGCGCAGCGGGCCATGATCGCGCTCGCGCTCGCCTGCTCGCCGAAGCTGCTGATCGCAGACGAGCCGTCGACGGCGCTCGACGTCACGATCCAGATCCAGATCGTCCGCCTGCTCGACGAGCTGCGCGAGCGACTGGGGCTCACGATCTTGCTGATCACCCACAACCTCAGCGTCGTCGCGGAGGTTTGCGATCGCGTCTCGGTCATGTATGCCGGTCAGATCGTCGAGACAGCGCCTGCGGTCGAGATCTTCGAACGTCCACGCCATCCCTACACGGTCGGCTTGCTCGGCTCCCGGCCACGGATCACCGCCGTCGAAGAGCGGCTCTCCAACATCCCCGGCCGCGTCCCCGACCTGCTCCAGCCGCCCACCGGTTGCCGCTTCCACCCGCGCTGCTTCCTCGCCGACGAGCGCTGCTCCTACGAGGCACCGGAGCTGCGGTCGATCGCGCCCGACCACCGGTCACGCTGCCACTACGCCGAGCGATTGCAGCAGGACGAGGCAGCGTGACCGAGCCGATCCTGCAAGTGGAGGACCTGGTCAAGCACTACCCCGTGCGCGTCGGGGGGCGGCGGGCGGTGCTGCGTGCGGTCGACGGCGTCTCGTTCGCAGTCGAGCCGGGCGAGACGGTCGCGCTCGTCGGCGAGAGCGGCAGCGGCAAGTCGACGACGGCGCTCTGCCTCCTGCGGCTCGAGCAGCCCACGTCGGGACACGTGCTGTTCGAGGGACAGGACCTGACCACCCGCCGCCCTCGCGAGCTGCGGCCGCTGCGGCGCCGGCTCCAGATCGTCTTCCAGGATCCGACCGAGTCCCTCAACCCACGCCGCTCGGTCGGGGCGACGCTGCGCGAGCCCATCGAGGCGCACCGGATTGCCGAGGGAGCAGAAGCGCGCCGGCGCGTCGAGGAGCTGCTCGAGCTCGTCCACCTCCAGCCCGACCACGCCCGCCGCTACCCGCACCAGCTCTCCGGCGGCCAGCGCCAGCGCGTCTGCATCGCGCGTGCGCTCACGACCGACCCGACGCTGATCGTGCTGGACGAGCCGACCTCGGCGCTCGACGTCTCGGTGCAGGCGCAGATCCTGAACCTGCTCTGCGAGCTGCAGCGCGAGATCGACCTGACCTACCTGTTCATCACCCACGATCTCGGCGTCGTCCGCCATCTGGCCGACCGCGTGCTGGTCATGTCCGCCGGCCAGATCGTCGAGGCTGCGCGGACGGAAGAGCTCTTCCGGCGGCCCCTCCATCCGTATACGCGTGCGCTCCTCGACGCCGTCCCGGTCGACTCGCCCGTCGAGCGGCGGAGCCGGACGCTACCGCGTGGCGAGACGTACTCGCCCATCGATCCTGGTCCGGGTTGCCGCTTTGCGGGCCGCTGCCCGTGGGCGGCCGCCGAGTGCGCCGCGCCCGTCGAGCTGGGACAGCTGGAGGCGGAACGCCTGCTCCGCTGCACCGGCTGGCTCAGCGGCCGCGTGCCGGAGCCCGAGCCGGCAGCGGAGGACGCCGCACAGGTCTCGTACGGGGGAGGAGGACGATGACCGACCGATTGGCGCTGGTGGGCGGCGCGCTGGGCGAGGAAGGCTTCGACGGGCTCCTCGTCGCCGCGCCGGCCAACCTCGCATATCTCTGCGGCTTCCGGCCGGAGCCGCACGAGCGGCTGATCGCGCTTTTCGTGCCGCGTGAAGGGGCGGTGCGACTCGTGTGCG
>JBKOVL010000075.1:0-8970 GCA_046723895.1 Actinomycetota bacterium
CGCCGTCGGCGGCGACCCCAGCCTCGCCCGCGCCCTTTGGTCGTTTGCGCACGGCATGGTCGTCAACGAGCTCAACGACCGCTTCCCCGAGGACGCCGACATCCAGGCAGCCTGGAGCCGCGGCCTCGCGGCGTTCCGACGGGAGGTAACGGCGACGGCCTCGACAACACCATCGTGATCCGCCGCGATGCGGCGCCGTCAACAGCAAGACCGTCATCGCAAGTCCGAAGACCGCGATCGCGGCGGTCTACACCTGCCTGCCCGGTCCCCGCACGAGCCGCCAGGCAGTTGGCAGCAGCGCCGCTGCGAGGTAGAGCTTGAGCAGATCTCCGACGACGAACGGGTAGAGACCCAGCTCGAGGGTCTTCTCGAGGCCTGTATGAAGCCTGATCGCGAGCCACGAGAGCCCGAAGAGGTAGATCACGACGTTGCCGCTGAGCATCGAGGCGACCGACGAGGAGAAGCGCCGATCCCAAGAGAACTTCGCGAGCGCGCCGGTGAGGGCGGCCGCAGCGATGAACCCCACCAGATAGCCGCCCGTCGCGCCGCTGACGACGTTCCAGCCGTTTGCTCCGTCGGCGTATACCGGTGCGCCGGCGATCCCCGCGAGCAGATAGAGCCCGAGCGACGCCGCCCCGTCGATGGCACCGAGCGACGAGCCGACGAGCAGCACGGCAAAAGTCTGACCGGTGATGGGCACGGGCGTGAAGGGCAGCGGGATAGAGACCTGCGCCGCGGCGGCAACCAGCCCAGCGCCGACAGCGATTGCGACGACTCGAGACACCACTCCGCCGCGAGGCAGAACTGCAGTGCGAAGAATTCCCCCCTCGGTCATGCCGCTTCCTCCTTTTTGATGTACGTCGAGCCGAGCCTAGACTCTGTCTGCTTCGAGAGAGCACGCAGGTGCGGCTGCTCGCGGGCAGGCGATCAAGTCTTGCGCGCGACGCCGGGTCTCGTCGAACTCGTCGCCGACCCTGCTGCTACGCCCGCGGACGTATTCGAGTTACTCCGCGCGGCCGCTGCGGGCCCGCTCGGTTGGGGCGAGCCCCAAGCGCCGCTGACGAGGTTTAGGCTCAACGGCTGTGCCGGCCGCGCTCGTCACCGGAGTCAGCCGCCTTGACGGGATCGCCGCAGCAGTCGTCCGCTCCCTCGCCCGCGACAGCTGGACGGTCGCCGGAACCGGCTACAGGCCGTACGACGAGACCGAGCCGTGGGGGTCCGAGCCGGATGCGCCCGGGCAGCTGCTCGCGGAGGGCTCGCTTGCCGCCTGGAGCGAGGACGACCTCGGCGATGCTGCCGCTCCCGCACGTGTTGTCGCCGCCGCCGAGCAGGCCGTCGCGTCCCTGACGGCGCTCGTGATCGTCCACACGGAGTCGCGGCTGGGCGGCGTCCTTCGCACGACCGCAGCCGAGTTCGATCGCCACATGGCTGTAAACGCGCGCGCGACGATGTTGCTCTCCGCCGAATTCGCTCGGCGGTTCCGGAGCGAGCACGGCACCGGCAGGATCGTCGCGTTCACGAGCACGGCACTCCACGGTGAGGTTGCCTACGGCGCCAGCAAGGCGGCGCTCGAGCGGATCGTCGTCGCAGCGGCGGCGGAGCTCGCGCCGCAGGGGATCACCGTGAACGCGGTCGACCCGGGCCCGACCGACACGGGGTGGATGTCGCCGGGGCTCTACGAGCGCCTTCGTGAGGCGACTCCGCTCGGCCGTGTCGGCTGCCCACAAGATGCTGCGGAGCTCGTCGCGTTCCTCTGCTCGCCGCGCGGCGGCTGGATCACCGGCCAGATCCTCGTCTCCGACGGAGGCGCAAGTACCGCCCCGGCGGTGCGGCGCGGGCGCGAGCCGCTCGGCTGAGCGAGAAACCAGCTTCCGGTAGATGTGAGTGCTGACAAACAGCGCTCCAGCGCCTATTGATCCTGCCCTGCGCAGTAGCGCCTGACCGTCGCGACGAGCTCTCGGACGTTCACGGGTTTCGCGAGATAGTCGTCGAAGCCCGCGTCGAGGAAGCGCTCGCGGTCCCCGACCATTGCTTGGGCGGTCAGTGCAACGATCGGAATGGCTGCCGTTCGCTCGTCCTGCCGTAACACACGGAGCGCCCTGAGACCGTCCATGCCCTCGAGCTGGACGTCCATCAGAACGAGGCCGGGGCCGTGCCGGGTCGCGAGGTCGACCGCTTGCTCTCCGGAGGTCGCCTCGAGGGTCTCATAGCCATTGACCTGAAGCACGTCGCGGAACAGCTTCATGCTCTTCTCGTTGTCCTCTGCGATGAGAACGCGCTCGCTCGTCATCAGCTCGACTCCGAGGGAAGCGCGAATGTGAACGTGCTGCCCTTGCCGAGCTCGCTCTCGACCCAGATGCGGCCGCCGTGGAGCTCGATCAGCCTTTTCGAGAGCGCAAGACCGAGCCCGGTTCCCTCGCGCTGTGCTGTCCCCAGGTCTGTCTGCTGAAACTTCTCGAAGATCCGCTCCCGATCCTCGGGCGCGATTCCCGGGCCGGTGTCCACAACGGAGACTCGCACCTCACCGTCGAGACGGGCGCTGGCGACGTCTACCTTCCCTCCGACGGGCGTGAACTTGACCGCGTTCGAGAGCAGGTTGAAAATCACCTGCCTGATCCGACGCTCGTCGCCTTCGACTACATCTACCTGCGGATCTGCCGCCAGCATGACCTGAACGCCATCCTTTCTGGCTCGCTCGCGGACCATCGCGACGCCGCGGGCGAGCGCCTCCCGCAACGAGAACGGCGCGATCTCGAGCTCGACCTGTCCGGCCTCGACCTTGGACAGGTCGAGGACGTCGTTGATCAGGGCGAGCAGGTCGTTGCCCGAGGAGACAACATCGTCGAGGTACTCCTCCTGTTTCTCGTTCAGGTCGCCGACCATCCTCTCGCGCAACACCTGCGAGAAGCCGATAATCGCGTTCAACGGCGTCCGCAGCTCGTGCGACATGTTGGCCAGGAACTCCGACTTATGCCGGCTCGCCGCCTCGAGCTCGCTGTAGAGACGCCTCAGCTCGTCGTTCATCCGGTTCACGTTCGCGGCCAGCGCGCCCAGCTCGTCGCGGTTATCGACGTCGACGTGCCGGGAGAAATCGCCCGAGGCGATCGCAGCCAGCCGGGCGTCGATCCGCTTGATCGGCCCGATCAGCGACCAGGAAAGGACGAAGCCCAGCAGCAGCGCGAGCGCGATCGCCCCTGCTGCCACGCCGATGAACAGGTTCCGCGAGTTCGTGTAGGCGTTTGCATTCTCAGCGATGAGGGCGTTGGTCTTCGCCGTCGTCGCATTCGTGAGCTCCGTGGCGAGCTGGTTGAGGTCGATGGCGAGCTGCTCGGCCCTGTGACGCAGAAGGCCCTGCTCTACGACGGGCGCTCCGCGCAGGTCGGATGCGACGATCTTCCGCACCACCACCGAGAGCCGCCTGCTCTTCAGACGGATCCGGCGAAGGATGGCCGCATCCTCGGCGGGAGGAACGAAGCCGAGACTGTCGACCGCGGTTGCGGGCCCGATCCGCGCAAGGTCGCTCGCGGCCGCCTTGTCGGTGCCCATGACTACGCGACTGCTCGGCGACGGGATGTTCGGGTTGTTGACCGCGTGAAAGCCCCCCGCGACGTTCTCGGCCAGAAGCAGACGAACGTGCGAGGCGTCGCTTTGGAGCTGGCCGTACGCGAAGGCTCGGCTCTGGAGTGCGCCGAGCCTCCCGACTCTGTCGTTCGACTGCCCGAGGACACGCAGCCCGAGCAGGGCCACTGCCACCACCAGCAGAGCGGTGGCGAGGAAGGCAACCAGAAGCTTGGTATGCACCTTGGCCTGCAGGCGGCCGACGGCGCGAACGAGCGGATTGTCGGCCGGGCTCAGTGGCCGCCGTTTCTCGACGACGGCGGCTCGTTGTTCCGCCGTTGCACGAGCGTCCGTCACCTGCTCAGGGGCTCAAGATGGGGGACGCTCCCACGTTATTGGTGATCAGCCAGCGTCCGTCGATCCGGGCGACTTGCTGATCTGCACCTGCGACGTGCACCACCTTGCGAGTCTTCGGGTCGACGTAGTGGCACTCGAAGTACAGCGTGCCCCTGTCGCCGTTGACAGTCTCCCGAAGCTTGTATGCGGGGGTCTCCGAGATCCAGTGGTTTTCAGGCTGGAAGACAGGCGCCTCGAGCCAGAAGCGCCGGATCTGCTCCTTCCCCGTCAACGTCTGCCCAGGAGCGACAGTGAAGGTCGCGTTCGGGGCATACAGGCTCATCATCAGGTCGATGTCGTGCGTCGACGTCGCCTTATGCCAGTTCTTCTCGATCTGCGCGATCGCGTAGAGATCTGCCTGTCGCTGCGTGGCTTGCTCCGAAGACGAGTTCGTGCTCGAGCCCCCGCACGCCGCGAGCGAGACGGCCAGCGCCCCCACTGCGCCTCCGGTCAAGAGTGTCCGCATTTTGAGCCTCCTTTCCGCTCAGGCTCGCCTGGGCTGTCGGCGCGTAACGATGTTCACATGTCGGCGCGGATCCGTCCAACGCCAGAGCGGAAACTAGAAGGAGCAGCTCGCCGTGCCAACCATGCCCGCCGCCGATTCACGGGGGTGCTAGCACGGCGCCGCGGCGGGAGCCATCACCTTCCCATCGAGGCGCAGTAGCGGCGCACCTGATCTGCGAGCTCGCCGACGATGATCGGCTTCTCGATCCACCCGGCGAAGCCCGCCGCTTGGAGCCACTCGCCGCTTGCCTCGAGCGGCAGCGCGCTCACCGCCACCACTGGGATCGACCTCGTTCGCGCCTCGGCTCCGAGCATCTGTGCAGCATCGGTGCCGCCCATGTCCGGAAGGCGGAGGTCCATCAGGATCACATCCGGAAGGTGCTCGCTTGCCAGCGCGATCCCCTCGACGCCGCTCGCCGCCTGCAGCGTGCCGAACCCTGACGCGCGCAGCACCTCGCGGGCGAGCTTGAGGTTCACCTCGCTGTCATCGACGATCAGGATGAGCGGCCGCCTCGTCTCGGGCGATCCACCGGCATTTGCGTCTGGAAAGGGAGATGGCACCGAAATATCCTCTTACGTGTGCCGGTCCGGCTCGTGCTCGCCGAGGACCAGTACCTTGTCCGCGAGGGTCTCCGGCGCCTGCTCGAGACGCAGCCCGACCTCGAGGTCGCGGCCGCGTGCGGGGATCTCGGGTCGTTGCTCGCCGCGGTCGACGCAGAGCGGCCGGATGTGGTGATCACCGACATCCGCATGCCGCCCAGCGGCGCAGACGAAGGGATCCAGGCCGCCGACAAGCTGCGGGAGACGAACCCGGAGGTCGGAGTCGTCGTGCTCAGCCAGTACGCGAACCCTGCCTACGCACTCGCGCTTCTGAAGGGGGGCAGCGCACGCCGCGCGTACCTGCTCAAGGAGCGTGTGCAGGACGTCGGACAACTCGTCGCCGCGATCCACGCGGTCGCAGAGGGGGGCTCGGTGATCGATGCGAAGGTCGTCGAGGCGCTGGTCGCGGAGAAAGCGCGTGGCGAGCAGTCGCCGTTCAACTCGCTGACCTCGCGCGAGCGCGACGTGCTGCGTGAGATGGCTGAGGGGAAAAACAACGCGGCGATCGCCGACGCCCTCTGCTTGACCGAGAGGTCGGTCGAGAAGGTGATTCACTCGATCTTCCTCAAGCTCGGGCTCACCTGGGAGACGGCGATGCACAAGCGCGTCAAGGCCGTCGTCCTCTACCTGGCTGAGAGCGACTGAGTCATCGTACGACCGGAAGCGAGCCCGAGACGCCGATGCCGTCGCCAGGCTCGGACCGGACCGTCAGTCGGCCGCCGAGCCCTTCGACGCGATCGCGGAATCGGGTGAAGATCGCGCCAGGGGCAGTTACAGCCGGGCCGGCATCGCCTGCAACGACCTCGAAGGCGAGCGCTCCCTCCTCGTCTCGGACCGTGATCGTCGTCCGCGCCCCGTTGCCGGCCCACTCGAGCACCTCGAGGCAGCAGAAGTACACGGTGCCGGCGACCTCGGGCGGGTAGCCGACGCCCGCTGGAACCTCGATGCGAGTCTGAACGCCGATACTCGCCGCCGCTATACGCAGCGCCACAGCCAGGCCGCCCGCCTCGAGCAACGGCGGATAGATCCGGTGGGCGAGCCGGCCGGTCTCGTCCAGGGCCCGGTGCACGTCCCGCCCCATTTCTTGGAGGAGTGCCTTCGCCGCGGCAGAGTCGGCATCCGCCAAGCGACGGGCGAGTTCCAGGTTCGCCGCGAGCGCGACCAGATGCTGCTGCGGACCATCGTGAAGGTCGCGCTCGATCGCGCGCCGGTCGGCATCGGCGGCCAGGATGAGGCGCTCCCGGGACGCGCGTAGCTCCGCAATCTCAAGGCGTAGTCGGTCGAGCGCTTCCCGCAGGACCTCAACGGGCCGAGCCTCCAGGGTGATCGACCTCCCAGTAGTGATCTTCCGAAATTGTGCGTCACCGCGCCCGCGGCGTCGAGTAGCCCAGCATCCCGGGCGGGGGATGGCAGCCTCCCGGCACACTCGCCTGCCGGCACCGTAGTCACGGCAGCAGCTGCCTCCTACGCTCGCCCTACGAGGAGCGATGAGAAAGGAGGAGGCATGAGACTCACAGGGAGTGCACTTGTGCTCTTGCTGGCCGCTGCACTCGCCGCCGGAGTCGTCGCGCTGCCCGCGCGAGCTGTCCCGGCGACGCGAGCGGTAAGTCCGGTGACGCTGTTCATGTCGACGACGGTCGTGCCGGACGCCTGGTCGGCGCTCGTTCGCACTGACACCGGCGTCGCGGCGACGCTGCACACGTCCGGGTTGGCACCGGGAAGCGCGGCGACGCTCTGGTGGGTGTTCTTCAACAACCCCGCCGCCTGCATCGGCGAGTGCGACCTGGCCGACCTCTCCAACCCGATCGTGCAAGCGTCCGTGCAGTACGCGGCCGGCCATGTGATCGGCGGCGACGGCGTCGCGGATTACGGCGCCTCCATCACCGAAGGTGACACGTCCGGCTGCGCCGCCGAGTTCCTGCCCTGCAACGGACTGATCGACTCACGCGCGGCTCTGGTTCACCTGATCGTGCGCAGCCACGGCCAGGCCTTGCCGGGCGCGATCGACGAGCAGATCAGCTCGTTCAACGGCGGCTGCAACCCGACCTGCGAGAACGTGCAGGCATCGGTACACGAGCCGTGACCGTGCGGAGGCGCGGCGCGAGGCGGCGCGCGCCGCGCCTCGGGCTGGAGAAGGAGGTGCGAGATGGGTGAGCTTCCTGCTTTGACGTCGCAGGTCTGGCCGATCGAGGGCCGGGTGTCGAGGCGGAGGTTTCTGCAAGCGGCGGGCGCGGGCGGCGTACTCCTGCTGACGCCCTCTCGGGCGCGGGCGGCGGTGCTGCCTCCGGCTGCGAGCCCGCGCGCCGACAGCGCGGTCGTGCTGTGGAACCGGGCGCTGCTCCAGGGCGTGCGCGAGTCGAGGCTGGGTCCGCCGATGGTCTCCCGCGCGCTCGCGGTCGCGCACACCTGCGCCTACGACGCCTGGGCGGCGTACGACCGCGACGCGGTCGCGACCCAGAGCACGGGCGCGCCGCGACAGCCGGTGGCCGAGCGCACGCTCGCGAACAAGGAGAAGGCGATCAGCTTCGCCACCTACCGCGCCGCGCTCGACCTCTTCCCCGGCAGCAAGCAGCACTTCGACGAGCTGATGTCCGAGCTGGGCTACGACCCGTCGGAGACGTCGCGCGCCGCCGGCGTCGGCAACACCTGCGCCCAGGCGGTGATCGACTTCCGGCACACCGACAACGCCAACCAGCTCGCGGGCTACGCCGACACCACCGGCTACACGCCCGCGAACGAGCCGATGGACCTCACCCAACCGTTCGACAGGGACACTGTTCACGACCCGGACCACTGGCAGCCGCTCCACTACCTCGACGCCAGCGGCACGCCGGTGACCCCGAGGTTCATCGGCCCGCACTGGCTGAATGTCAAGCCGTTCGCGGCGCCGCCCGCGGTCTCGGACACCGGGCCCGCGAGGTACGGCACGCAGGCCTACCTGGGCCAGGCGCAGGCCCTGATCGACATCAGCGCCACGCTGACCGACGAGCAGAAGGTGATCGCGGAGTACTGGGCCGACGGGCCGCGCTCCGAGCTTCCGCCTGGTCACTGGGACCTGTTCGCCCAGTTCGTTGCGCGGCGCGACCGGCACGGGCCCGAGGAGCACGGCGTCGACCTCGACGTCAAGCTCTTCTTCGCGCTCACGAGCGCGATCTTTGATGCCGGCATCTGCGCCTGGAGCAACAAGCGGGTCTTCGACTCGGTGCGGCCGATCACCGCGATCCGCTACCTCTTCCAGGGCCAAACGATCAGGGCCTGGGGCGGCCCCTTCCAGGGCACGCAGGAGATCGACGGCGCGCAGTGGTTCCCCTACCAGGCGCCGACCTTCCCCACGCCCCCGTTCGCGGAGTACTCCTCCGGGCACAGCAACTTCAGCGCCGCCGGCGCGGAGATCCTGCGCCAGTTCACCGGCAGCGACCGCTTCGGCGCGTCCGTCACCTTCCCGAAGGGCAGCGCGAAGTTCGAGCCCGGCCTCGTTCCCGAGCAGGACGTGACGCTCTCCTGGGCGACCTTCAAAGAGGCGGCCGACCAGGCCGGGACCTCACGCCGCTACGGCGGCATCCACTTCGTGCAGGGCGACCTCGACGCGCGCGCGACCGGACGACAGGCCGCACGTGCCGCCTGGGAGAAAGCGCAGACCTACTGGAACGGAACTGCTTGAGCGGTCCATCGGGAGCACTGCGCCCACGGGAGCCGCCTAAGCGGCTCCCGTCGCTGGCCGGCGAATTTACAGCGCGCTGTAGGGCCTTGTCGAGCGGGCGCCGCCATGTCAGCGGCGGCGCCGCGCACGCGATCACCCGGCTTTGCCGTACTCGTCGTGGAGGTGCCACCACTGGTACGGCGGCGTCTGCGGATAGCCCTCGGGCGAGTCCTCCCACTCCTCCTGGCGACCGAGCGCGGTCAGGTCCAGGT
>JBKOVL010000273.1:0-8639 GCA_046723895.1 Actinomycetota bacterium
CACGCGAGCGGCACCGCGCTGGAGCAAGACGTCCGTGAAGCCGCCGGTAGCGGCGCCGACGTCGAGGCAGTCGAGCCCTGCGGGGTCGACGCCGGTCGCGTCCAGCGCGTTCGCGAGCTTCTCGCCGCCGCGCGACACGTAGCGGGCGGTCTCCGTGACGGCGAGCTCCGCATCCTCGTCGACCTGCTCCCCGGCCTTCGAATGCCCGGGGACGAGCCCGGCGAGCACGAGCGCCTGAGCCTGCGCGCGGCTCTCGGCCAGCCCGCGCTCGACGAGGAGCACGTCGAGCCGCTTCTTCGCCATCAGGAGGGCTTGGCGGAGCGTTGCACGCCGCCGGGGCGCGATAGACGGTCGAGATGCAAGGACGCAGGGAGCCCCGATAGGGGAGAACTATCGGGGGCACCGAGGACGCCGCAGATCGGCCGTGTAGCGCGTTTCGGCGGCATCGACAATGTTTCTCCAAGCCCTCCTGTACTACGCGGTACGGACGACGAGCCCGGTGACGATCTCTGTGAGCACGGACGTGTCGGCCGGAATCTCGAGCAGCATCGAGAGCGCCCTGTCGCCGGCGCGGTCGGCAAGCGTGCGTGCGCCCTCCATGCCTCTCGCGAGCACGTAGCCGTCCTGGTCGAGAATGTCGTCGACGATCTGGAAGAGCAGCCCGAGCTCGTCGCCGAAGTCCCGCCAGGGCCTCTGCTCGTCCTCGGGCACCTCGGCCGCCCAGAGCGCCAGCGCGACCGAGGCGTAGAAGAGGCAGCCGGTCTTGAGCCGGTGCACGGTCTCGAGGTCCGGGTCGGGCTCCATCGTGTCCAGGTACTGGCCGCCGATCATCCCGAGCGTCGCCTGCGCGAGCTCGCGGGCGACGTCCGCGGTCGGGTACGACGCCGCGAGGCGGAACGCCTCGGCGAGCAGCGCGTCCCCTGCGAGCACCGCCTTGCCCTCGCCGTACAGAGCCCAGACGCTCGGCTTGCCGCGCCGCTCGCGGTCGTTGTCGAGCGAAGGCAGGTCGTCGTGGACGAGCGAGAAGTTGTGGATGAGCTCGAGCGCCAGCGCCGCCGGCATCACCTGCTCGGGCGGCGTGTCGAGCGCCTCGCCGACCGCGAGCGAGATCACCGGCCGGATCCGCTTGCCGCCCATCTCGACGAGCCCGTACCGTGCCGACTCGCGCTGGCCGTGGAGGGCCGGCCAGAGCTCGTGCTGCTCGAGCGCCTCCTCGACGAGCGCCTTCAGCTCCTCAGCCGTGTGCATCGGACTCCCGCTTCGCCCGGTCGATCGCGTCGATCAGCTCCTTGGCGGCGGCATCGAACTCGCCGAGCAGTTCGACCGCCTCCTCGAGCGACTCACACTGCTCGAGCTTCTGGCGCAGCGCCTCCAGATGGTCGACCTGCTCCTGGATGTCCATGGAAACTGTCTTCGGGGACCGGGTCAATCCTGTCCCCGGGGCTCCTTTCTCGCGATTGCCCCGAGAACCCCGTTGACGAGCCGGCCCGCGTCCTCGGACGCGTAGCGCTTCGCGAGCGAGACCGCTTCGTCGATCACCACCTCGACCGGGACCGTACCTTGCTCGAGCTCGAAGACGCCAATCCGGAGGATGTTCCGCTCCAGCGTCCCGAGCTGGCCGGCGGGCCAGTCGCCCGAGACCGCGCTGATGCGCTCGTCCAGCCGGGGTGCCCGCGCAACGACCGCCTCCGCGAGCCCGCGGGCGAACTCGTCGACCTCGTCTGCGTAGTTCGTCCCGAGCGGCTGGCCGGTCAGGTCCCACTGGTAGAGGAGGAAGAGCGCGGTGCGCCTGCCCGCCTTCCGCGACAGCGTCATCGAAAGTGCTCGTCGACGAACGACGTCGTGTACTCGCCGCTGACGAACGCCTCGCTCCGCAGCACCTCGATCGCGAAGTCGCGGGTCGTGGCGATGCCCTCGACCTCGAGCTCCCCGAGCGCACGGAGCCCGCGCGCGATCGCAGCCGGCCGGTCGGCGTCCCACACGCAGAGCTTCGCGATCAGCGAGTCGTAGTTCGGCGGGATCGTCGCACCGCTTTCGACGTGTGTGTCGAGCCGCACGCCTGGCCCACCGGGCAGCCGCAGGCGCTCGATCCGGCCCGGCGAGGGCGCGAAGCCCCGGGCGGGATCCTCGGCATTGATCCTGATCTCGATCGCATGGCCCTGGCGCGGCGCCCTGCCCGTCAGCGCGAGCGGCTCCCCGGCCGCGATCCGCAGCTGCTCGTGGACGATGTCGATCCCGGTGACGAGCTCGCTGACCGGATGCTCGACCTGGAGGCGGGCGTTCAGCTCGATGAAGTAGAAGTCGCCGTCCGGCCCGAGCAGAAACTCGAGCGTGCCGGCGTTCCGGTAGCCGGTCGCGAGGCACGCGCGCTCCGCCGCCGCCTCCATCTCCTCCCTGCGCTCCGGGGTGAGCGCCGCGGAGGGCGACTCCTCGACGAGCTTCTGGTGACGCCGCTGGATCGAGCACTCGCGCTCCCCAAGGGTGAGGACGCCGCCCCGCCCGTCCGCGAGCACCTGGATCTCGACGTGCCGGGCGGGGACGACTGCCTTCTCGAGGTACATGCTGCCGTCGCCGAACGCGGTGTCGGCCTCCCCCGACGCCGTCGCGTAGGCCGACTCCAGCTCGTCCGGGGAGGAGACGAGGCGCATCCCGCGCCCGCCTCCGCCCGCCGCAGCCTTCAGCAGCACGGGAAAGCCCAGCTCCGCCGCAAGGTTCCATGCCTGGGCGAGTGTCGTCGCCTCCTCGGTCCCGGGCACGAGCGGAACCCCGGCCGCGCGCATCGCCGCCTTCGCCTCGACCTTGTCCCCCATCTGCGCCATGACCTTCGCGTCGGGGCCGACGAAGACGAGGTCGTTGTCGACGCATGCGCTGACGAAGGCCGGGTTCTCGGCGAGGAAGCCGTATCCGGGATGCACGGCCTCGCACCCGGTCGTGACCGCTGCGGCGACCACCGACGCGATGTTCAGGTAGCTGTCCGCCGGTGCCGGCGGCCCGACGCAGACGGCGCGGTCGGCCAGGCGAACGTGCGCGGCGTCGCGGTCGGCCGTCGAGTAGACGGCGATCGCCTCGATCCCGAGCTCGCGCAGAGCGCGGATCACGCGGACGGCGATCTCGCCGCGGTTTGCGACCAGCACGCGGGTGAACATCAGTGGGGCACTACAAGAACGGCGGGCGGCCGTCGACGGGCTCGAGCTCGAACAGCAGCTCGCCGTACTCGACCGGCTGGGCGTTCTCCGGGACGATCCGGCGGACGATTCCCTCCTGCTCCGCCTTGACTTCGTTCATCAGCTTCATCGCCTCGAGGATGCAGAGCGTCTGCCCGACGGCGACGGCGTCGCCCTCCTGGACGAACGGCGGCGCCTCGGGGGAGGGCGCGCGGTAGAACGTGCCGACCATCGGCGCCTCGATCCGGACGATGTCCGCATCGACCGGCGGCGCGGCCGGGGCTGCCGCGGTCGTGAGCTCCTCCTCGTCGACCGCCGGCGCGGGCTGCCCGGCGGCGGGAAGGCCCTCGGCGAGTTCGGGTGTCCCGCGGACCGTCACACGCAGGCCTGCATCCTCGATCGTTACCTCGCCGACCCCCGACTCCTGGACGATCCTGACTATCTCGCGGATGCGCTCTGCCCGTGACGCGTCGACGCCGCCGCCCTCCAGCGAGTCTTCCTGCCCGCGACCGCGGATCGCCTGCAGCAGCGGCCGCGCCTCCTCGCCGAAGAGCGCGAGCAGGAGCAGCTCCTCCTCGCTGGCCGCGACCCCCGCATAGCGCACGCGCAGCTCGTCCAGCTCCGGCGCCTGCGCCGGAGGGTCGGCCCCGACCGACACGAGCTCGACCGCACGCCGGACCTGCGGCGAGATCTCTCCCGGAGGCTCGCCGTACCGGCCCGCGAGGAGGTCGCGAAGCTCGTCGACAACGGTCTGGTAGCGCTCGGCAGCGAGGACGTGCCGGAGCGCCTGCGAGGCGAGCACCTGACCGATCGGGGCGGCGAGCGGCGGCCAACCGGCCTCTGCGCGGATGCGGGTCAGCTCCTCGATCACCTCGTCGAGGCGGTCCCCCGCCGAGTGCACGCGCAGCTGCAGGTCGAGCGCGGCGGTCAGGCCGGCCGGCAGGCTGTGGTGCGCTGCGCGCGTCGCGATCCTGGGGGCGAGCGGCGTCACCGGCTGGTCGCTGATGTGCTCGTCGACGAGGTCCGAGGCCTGCCAGAGCGCAGCGACGCCGACGCCCGTCCCGAGACCGAGGCCCTCGAGCGCGTCCGCGATCGACTCGCCGGAGGCGCGGTGGAGGACGAGCGCAACCGGGTAGACGGCGGCGGCGAGCAGGTCCGCCCCGGCGCGCGCCGCCTCGATCCCGGCCGCGAGCGCCGACCCGCCCGCTCCCTGGCAGTAGAGGCCCACCGGGAGGCCGCTCGCCTCGCGCAGGGCCTCGACCAGCTCACGGACGCGGTGCGGCTCCAGCGAGCCCGACGGGTCGTGGATCAGAACGCGCGCCGCACCTAGCTCGGGGAGTCGCCGGGCCTGCGCGACGAGCGCGTCCGTCTCGCCCGACGGGCCGGGGCTGTAGACAAGGCCCGCGTCGAACTCCCGCTCGGCCGCGGTGATCGCCTCGCTCGCCTCGCGCAGGTTGGAAACGTCGTTGAGCGGATCGTGCAGTCGGAAGACGTCGATCCCGCTCTCGGCCGCGGAGGCGACGAACCGGCGCACGAAGTCGGTGCCGACCGGTCGCGAGCCGACGAGAAAGCGGCCGCGCAGCGCGAGCGCGAGCGGCGTCTTCGTCCGCGCACGGAGCGCGCGGATCCGCTCCCACGGGCTCTCGACGCCGCGCTTGACGGCTGAGTCGAAGCACCCACCGCCCGAGACCTCGAGGTAGGCAAAGCCCGCAGAATCGAGAATCTCGGCAAGCCGTAGCTGCTCCGCGGTCGGCATCACTCCGGCGAGCGGCTCCTGACCGAGCAGCCGGATGGTCGTGTCGACGAGCGCCGGCATCTAGCGCGGGAGCCTACCGCTGCGAGGCGGTCGCAATGCGACGCGTGCAGGCCCCAGCCGCGGGTGCGACTGGGTTGGGAATCGATCGTCTAAAGTCCACCGCTGCGTGCGCCTCGCTCTCGTCGTGACACTCGCCCTCGCACTCGTTGCCGCGGGCACCGCCGCGGCCACTCGCGTGGTCGGCGTGGGCGCCAACAAGAACGGCGAGGACGTGACGATCGAGGTCGGCGACGCGATCGTCATCTCGCTGTCCTCTCGGCCTGCCGCCAGCGGCTACGCCTGGCACATCGCCGCCGTCAACCGCCGGGTGATCCGGCCGGACGCGACCTCCTACGTGCCCGCGCTGCGAAAGACGACGGTCACCGGATACGGCGGCGTCGCGATTCTGATGTTCAAGGCGATCAGGCGCGGGACGACCGAGCTGAAACTCGACTACGCGAATGCGGGCGGCTCGGCCCAGCGCACCTTCGCGCTGACCCTCAAGGTCGTGCCGCGGGGCGCCTAGTCCCGGTCAGGCACGGGAGATATAGCGCCGCTCGCGCGGGTCGACCTTGATCCGGTCGCCCACGTTCACGAACAACGGCACCTGCACGACCGCGCCGGTCTCGAGCCTGGCCGGCTTCGTCACGTTCGAGACGGTGTCCCCGCGGACGCCGGGCTCGGTCTCGGCGACGGCGAGCTCCACCGACGCCGGGAGCTGAACTCCGGCCGGCTTCCGGTCGACCATCAGCAGCTGCACCGTGCTGGAGGGCTCGAGGAAGTCGAGCGCCTCCTCGACCGACCCTCGCGGCAGGTGCATCTGCTCGTAGCTCTCCGCGTCCATGAAGACGACGTCGTCGCCCGCGTCGTAGAGGTACTGGACGTTCTTGACCTCGGTGTGGACCCGGTTGAACTTCTCGCCGGCGCGGAACGTTCGATCGACCACGGCGCCGGACTCGAGTGCCTTCAGCTTCGTGCGCACGAACGCCCCGCCCTTGCCGGGCTTGACGTGCTGGAACTCGACGATGCGCCAGGGCGCACCGTCCACCTCGATGTGCATGCCGTTCTTGAACTGATTAGTCGTCACCTGCATATATCCGCGCTCGGTCCATCCGCGTCTCTCGTCGCCTGGGGGGCCAGGATACAACTCCCCGGACGAGCGCATATGCCTCAGTGTCTAGCGACTGGAGGTGATGGTCATGTCCGATTCTCCTTCCCGCAGATTCACCCGGCGCGAGCTCGTTGAGCGCGCCGGCGCGCTCGGGCTCGCCGTGGCCCTACCCGGCGCCGCCGTCTCGCGCGCGCAGGCGGCGCCTGCAGTTCCGGCGACGATCGCCGTCTCCGGCGCCCAGTGGGGCGTGAGCACGGCGTTCATCGGCGCGACCGAGGGCAACGTCCGGTTCGACGTCGCCGATCTCGAGGACGCGGGCGTCAACACGTACCGCATCTACGGCGGTATGTCCCGTTGGGAGTGGCAGGACGACGACGGCGTCTACGGGGAGCCCACGATCGACCAGATCAAGACCGACCCAAATGTCGTCAACTGGAGCTGGTGGGACGACGCGATGACGAGCCCCCCCAACGGAAGCGACTACTGGTGGTCGGGCGACAGCGGGATCTGGCAGGGCAACGCGCGGACGATCTTCTCGAGCCTCGCGGCGCACGGGATCCGCCCGGTCCTGACGATCCGCAACCGCGACAACAACGGCAACCCGGGCTGGTCGCCGAACCCCCCGGTCACGAACGCCGACTGGAACGAGTGGTGGGAGCACGTCTTCGCCACCGTCTACTGGCTCAACGTGCGCAACGACTACCGCGTCGACGACTTCGAGGTCCACAACGAGCCGAACAACCGCGGGCAGGGCTGGGGCGGCACCGAGGCCCAGTACTTCCAGCTCGTCCAGTACACGCACGACGCGATCGACTGGGTCTACAGGAACTTCCTTCCCGGTCGCGCCTACCACGTCTACGCCCCGGTTACCTCGGGCGGCTCGAGCTGGCCGCTCGATGCGCTCCAGCAGGTCGCGGCGTTCTTCGACTCCGTCGATATCCACGACTACAGCTCGGACATCACGGACTACGTGGAGACCGTGCACGGCTGGATGGCGAGCACCGGCAACTCGAGCTACCCGCTCTGGCTCTCCGAGTGGTCAACTTACCTCGACGGCTACGACAGGGCCTCGACCGCGGTGAAGCGGGTGGTCGCAAACCTGATCCGCGCCTCGCGCCCCGGCTCCGACCACGTCGACGGCAGCCACCTCTTCACCTTCTACGACTGGAACGGCTTCAGCGGCGGCTTCCAGAACTTCCAGGGCCTGGTCGCCGCCGATGGGACGAAGCGGTCGAGCTACTACGCGTTCCGACTGGCGCTGCGGGCGCTCCAGGGCGGCCGTCCCACTCACCAGGCGTCGACGAGCACCGGGAACCTGCTCGCGATCGCGACCGAGGACGCCGCCGGCCGCTTGTACCTGCTCGTCGCGAACAGCGCCGCCCACACGACCTACGCCGTCGACGCCGATCTCTCAGCGTTGGGGACGAGCGGGACAGGCACCATGTGGCTCTACGACGCGACGCACCCCGACGTCGTCGTCGGCAGTCCGACGCTAGCGAGCGGCCACACGACGTTCCAGATCCCGGGCACGGCCGCCGTGGTGCTCCAGTTCTAGACGAGTAGCGAACCCCGGGGAGGCGGCTCCTGGGTCGCCTCCCTCGTGTTCTCTGGTATGCGGCCATCGGCGGGCGCGCGTAGCTGCGCGACCGTGGCGAACTTCTTCGTGAACGTCGTCAGCACCTCCGGGCCGTCGTCGCCGACGATGACGAGGTCCTCGATCCTGATCCCGCCGACGTCCGGGTGGTATTCGCAAACCCATGGTTAACCGACACGCCGTGAAATCAAGTAGGCGGCGCAGCATCGCCTACAGCGTTCGCCGTAGTGGGCGATTACACGATCGACAGACTAGGCGGCACGCCGGCCGGAGCCTAGAGTCGCGGACAAGTAGCACAGGTCGAGGGGTGCCGGACTCGCCACTCACGGCGTCCCGCCAGCCAAAGGGGGCCGGAGTGACACAACGGGTTCTTGCGGGCCGACAGGCAGCCGGCGTAGGCGCCGGTTTCTGGTCGGCCTCTTCGCTTCTCTCGGAAGTCACTACCAGTTAGGAAGGGGGGACAGATGGGAGCATTTAGATCCCGCCACCGGCGCAGTCGTCGCTCGTGGCTGATCGGAACGACGCTGGCCGCTGCGGCCGTCTTCGGGGTGTTCTTCGTGGCGGCATCGGGCGCAAACCTGACCGACAGCACCTTCGAGGGCAACGACGGCAACCTCGTCGTGAACACGGCCGGCAACACGGACTGGGTGAACGCGCCCAACCGTGTTCGCGGCGACGACCTGGCCAGCGGGACAGGGGACAACTCGTTCGGGCAGGGCACGAAGGAGGACGACCCGAACGTCAGTGTAGTGACGGGCTCGATTCCGCCGCAAAAGAGTGACCTGACCCGGTTCTACGTCGCGTCCGAGTTCGCGAGCAACAGTAACTTCCTGTATCTCGCCTGGGAGCGCACGAACGTGCTCGGCAGCGCGAACATGGACTTCGAGATCAACAAGCTGGCGCAGCCCAACCTGACCACGACGGGGCCGAAGACGCTGAACCGGTCGGCGGGCGACCTGCTGATCACCTTCGACT
>JBKOVL010000232.1:0-26974 GCA_046723895.1 Actinomycetota bacterium
CAGCTACTTCGGCGACATCTTCTTCGGGCTACTCGTCTTCGGCCCCGGCGTCGGCCTCGCCTTCGTCACCGCCTCGATCGCCGCCCTCGCCGGCGTCCCCGAGCGCGAGTCGGGGCTCGCCTCCGGGCCCAGCAACACGAGCCTCCAGATCGGCGCCGCGCTCGGGGTCGCGATCGTCACGACCGTGGCCGTCTCCCGCACAGAGGACTACCTGGCGGCGAACACCGGCGCCAACCGGCTGGTCGCGCAGACCGAAGGGTTCCAGTCGGCGTTCTGGGCGGTCGCGATCCTCGCCGGGATCGGCTTCGCCCTCGCACTGCTTCTTCTCGGCCGGCCGCGCGCCGTGCCGCAGGAGCAGCTCGAGCCTTCGGCAGCTCCAGCCGGCCACTGATGGCAACATCGGTGCAAGGCCGTGACTACCGCGACGGACACGCACGCCGGCGGCTCAGCAAGGCGCCCTGACCTCGCCCGGAGATGAGCAACGACCTTCTCCGAGAGATAGCGCTTGCCGGCCCTGAGCACCTCGACGCCGCCTATGTCGCTGCCTACGACCAGAAGGCTGGTTTCGATCCTGCCGAAGACCTGGATGCGCTTCGCGCCCGTGGTCTCGGCGCGAACAGCACGCTGATCGACTTCGGTGCCGGCACGGGCACTCTTGCCGTTGCTGCCGCGAGGATCTGCAAGCGCGTTATCGCCGTCGATGTCTCTCCCGCGATGCTGGACGCGATCCGCAGCAAGGCCGCTGCTGTCGGCGCCGATGTCGAGTGCGTGCAAGCAGGCTTCCTGAGCTACGAGCACGAGGGTGAGGCACCCGACTTCATCTACACGAGGAACGCGCTGCACCACCTCCCTGACCTCTGGAAAGGCGTCGCGATCAGCCGAGTGGCAGCATTGCTTGCGGCCGGCGGCATCTTTCAACTCCGGGACCTGGTCTTCGCCTTCGACCTCTCGGAAGCAGAAGCGGGCATCGCCAACTGGCTTCAGACGGCCGCGGCCGATCGGCCCGAGGATGGCTGGACGCGCGGGGACCTAGAGACGCACCTGCGTGAGGAATACAGCACCTTCACCTGGCTACTCGAACCGATGATGGCCCGAGCAGGGTTCGAGATCGTCACCGCCGACTACGGACCGGAAGGGGCGTACGCCAACTACATCTGCGCGAAGCGCGCTTCGTAGTGCCGGCGCGCAAAGCTTGGAGTCGCCGGCTGAGTACGGCGCGATCGCCTCGCTTGCTCGTCACGGCTTGGCGGTGCTGCCGAGCGGCGGCCCTGCCTACGTGACAGCGGCGAAGAGGCCGGCCAGCAGAGCGAACCCGACCGTCGCCCAGGCAACGTAGTCGCCGATCTGGCCGGAGTGCTGCCGCCGTAGCCGCCACGAGGTCCACTCGGCGGCGCGCACGAGTTCTTTGGGCAGCGTGACGGGCAGGCGCACCCGCTGGACCATGACCGCCGCGAGGCCGACTGCGCCGAGCACCGTGACCAGGCCGAGGATGACCTCGACCGCGCCCGGGTGGAGGTATTCGATCGACGGGCCCGGCGGAATCGGGCGCCCGAGGACGGCTGCCGCGTACGCCGCACGGTCGGCGGATGCGTGTGCGCCCCGCTGGGCCTCGGTGATGACGCCCGGCATGGCGCTGACCGCGAGTCCTGCGACGATCAGGATCCCGGCACTGGCGAACATGACGCCGGGGACACGCGCGCGCGAGCCGACGAGCTCGCTCTCCTCGGTGGGTGGCTCGCGTCGATCGGTCGGGGCGGGAAGCGCAGGTCCCCAGCCGAGGAAGACGCGGGCGCCGGCCCGCAGGAGCGCGCTTGCGGTGAGCAGCGTGGCCACCAGGAATACGGCAGACACCCAGCCGTAGCCGATGTCGGCGGCCGCCATCTCGATCAGGGCCTTGCCCGGGAACGCTCCGAGTGGAGGCAGGGCAGCGAGCCCGATCGTCCCGGCGGCGAAGAGGATCGGGATCAGCCGCGGGAGGACTCGGCCTCGGCCGTGCAGCAGGGACTGGTAGAGCGATCCGCAGCGGTGCAGAACCGCGCCGAGGCAGACAAACAGCCCGGCTCTGAGCAGGCCGTCGGCCAGGATCAGCAGGGCGGCCCCGGCGTCGCCCTGCGGGGTCAGGAGCCCGATCCCGATCAGCGCAAGCCCGATCTGGCTGATGGTCACAAAGGCCAGCAGCCGCTTGAGGTGGTCCTGTGCCAGAGCCATCACCGCCCCGACGAGCGCCGTGACGACGCCGAAGCCCAGAAGCACGGGCCGCAGTCCCGCGACGTGGGGCTCGAGCGGAGCCTGGAAGACGGTCAGATAGATGCGGGCGACCGCGTAGATGCCGAGGTCGCTCATCACACCTGTGAACACGATCGCCGCCGGGGTCGGTGCAACCGTGTACGCGTCGGCGAGCCAGAAGTGGAAGGGAACGATCGCGGCCTTGACGAGGAACCCGGCGGTGATGAGCGCGAACGCCGTCACGACGAGTCCGTCGCTCGGTTTGCCGGCGAGCGCATTCCCGACCTGGGCGAGGTTGAGCGCCCCCGTTCGCCCGTAGAGCAGCGCGATCCCGAACAGGATCATCACCGCCCCGACGCTGTTCGTGACCGCGAACGTCAAGGCTCCCTGGAGCGAGGCGGGGCGCTCGATCCGGTACGCCGTGAGCGCATATGCGGAGACGCTCATGAGCTCGAAGAACACGAACATGTTGAACAGGTCGCCCGTCAGCGCGAATCCGGTCAAGGCGCCGAGGAAGACGAGGATCAGGGCGTGGAAGGTCGGCCCGACCGCGTCGAAGAACCGCCAGGCGAAGACCAGGGCTGCGCCGACCAGCACGGCGGCGAGGAGCGCCAGGGCGGCGCCGAACGGGTCGACGGCGACGTTGATCCCGACCGCGACTCCGTGTCGAGGCCGCCAGCCTCCAATCCAGGACACGAGAGGACCTTCGCGGTCGAGCGCTCGGATGAGCAGCAGCAGGCAGAGCACACCGACGAGGAGGGCGACGAGGGCCGCGACGAGCTCCGCATGCCGCTTTCGAAACGGAAACGGCAACCTGGCCGCGAGCACTGCCGCGAAAGCGAACGGTACGGCCACCGCGAGCGGCGCCAGGTCGGGGAGCTCAGTCGCGGAGAGGATCGAGCTCATCGGGATCGAGCGTGCCCAGGTGCTTGTGCAGCTGCACCGCGACCGCCAGGAGCACCGCGGTCACGGCCCCGCCGACGACCACGTCGGTCAGCGTCAGAGCCTGTACGACAGGATCGACGGCGGGCGTGCCGCGCGGAATGTCGATGAACACCGGAGCGACGAAGTGCTTGCGGTAGCCGATTGCGAGCAGCAGCACGTACGTCGACGACTGGACGACCGCCACGCAGACGATCGTGTGCAGCAGGTTTCGGCTGGTCACGATCCCGTACAGGCCGATCAGGCAGATCCAGACGACGACCACGTACGGTAGGAAGCTCAATCTTCGCCGCCCTGCTTCGGCTGGATCTCCAGCAGTTGTTCGAGGAACTCGGAGAGCAGCAGCACGAAGGCCCCGGACACCTCGAGCCCGACCGAGAGGCTGAGCAGCGGGATAGTCCCGCCCGAGATCAGCTCCCCCGCGGTGCCGTGCGGCAGAAAGTTCTCGAGGAACGCAGCCGCCGCAATCAGCCCGCCCAGACCGATCAGCACGAAACCCGCGGCGCCGACAGCTTCAGCGGTCGCCACCAGGGTGATCGGGCCGACGCGCTGCATGGTCGCGTAGTCGCTTCCCAGATAGACGATCAGCAGCGCAGTAGCCGCGATCACGCCGCCCTGGAAGCCGCCGCCTGGCGTCAGATGCCCATGCGTCGTGATGTAGATCGCGAGCAGGACGGCTGGGCCGACGAGCGCGACGCACGTCAGCCGGACGGCGGCGCTCGTTGTATGCACGCGTCGCTCCTCGTCGGCCGGCGGTCCGCGCTTCTCCTCCCGCAAGCGGCGCAGCAGCAGCACCAGCACCAGTGACGCCGCGAACAGGATGAACTCCTCGATCAGCGTGTCAAAGCCGCGGTAGTCGAAGTTGACCGCCGCGACCACCGCTGTCGTGCTTCGCTCCTTCACAGCGACGTCATTGATCAGCTGGCCGTACAGGGGCGAGAAGTCGCCGTAGTCCGGCAGGCCGCCTAGGCCCCACAACATCAACCCGGCCAGGCCGGCCCCGCCGGTCAGAAACAACCGCCTCCGGGCGGCGAACGAGAGCTCACCGGGCCGCCGCGGAGGCGCGCCGACCGAGTGCATCACTTCCTCGTCTTGGCGATTGCGAGCAGGATCATCGTCGGCATTGCCACAGCGCCGATCACGATGTTCGAGAGCGCCACGTCAGGGGCCTGGAAGGAGAAGAACAAGATTCCCAGGGTCACGCCGTACAGGCTGACGACGACCGCCTGTCGGACCGGATCGCGGGCCACGACGGTCGCCCAGGCTCCCAACGCCACCACGAGCAGCGCCACCGCCTGTACGCCGATCATTGGCCCCGCTCCTCGGCATCGGGCGGGAGCGCGAGGCTGCCGCGCTCGCGCACGTAGGCGGCGCGCGCGGTCGCGTGCACGAGGACCGGGCTCAGCCCGAGCAGGAGAATCGCAACCAGGATCGACTTCAAGCCGGCCTGCGAGAACGGGCCCTCGTCGATCACGACCGCGAGCGCCAGCGCGAACGGGCCGAAGATCGAGCCCAGCCCGACGAAGTGCAACCGGACGTAGACGTCGGGGGCAACGAGCACACCGACCACACCGAGCAAGGGAGCCGCCACGCCGACCGCGAGCAAGGACCAGACGATGCCCTCGCCGACGGTCACAGCCAGCGCTCCAGAAAGCGCGCGTAAGCGAGTCCGCCCGCGAAGGACAGCACCGCCGATACGACTGCCAGATCGAAGAACGGCTGCCGCTGGGTCGCCTCGGCGAGCAGCATCAGCACCAGGGTCGCAATCAAGCCGCCCAGGTTGAGCGCCACCAGCCCGTCCGGCGCCGAGGCCCGGATCGAGAAGGCGGTCAGCGGCGCGAGCCCGGCCAGCAGCACCGCCGCGGCGGCGAAGTAGGCGGTCAGGACGCTTCCTCCGACACCAGCTCGTGCGTCAACATCAGAGCTCTCCGCGTGTCGATCGTCAGGACGTACGAGTTCGGTGCGAACGACCCGCCGGCGGTGAGCAGGGCTCGCTTGGCCGCTTGCTCGTCCGGGTCGTCGGGGAGCACCACCGGCACGAGGCGGAACCGCCCCTGAACAGGGCGGCGCCTGGACACCTGGCCTGCCAAGGCGCCCAGAACGAGGCCGCTGTCCCGGAGTGCCAGCCACGGCAGGGCAGGTGCCCGCCGCAGCCACCGCATACGCGGTCGAAAGCCGGCTACGCCCTGCTCGCGCACCGCCTCGGCGGCCGTCGCCGCCACCGCCGCGGCGACCCCGCCGAGGATCTCCTCTTCCCAGACCCACGTCGAGATGAACAGCAGCCAGAGCAGATTGAGCGCGGCGAACCAGGCCAGCCAACCGACGACTCGGCCGCGCGCGCTCAGCGCAGTGTCGCGCCCACGCGTCATCGCGGAAGCCTTCTACCGAACCAGCGACGGTCCTCCTTGCGCCGAGACGGAGCGCCGTGCTCAGTCGGTCGTGCGGCGCCGGTAGAGGGTCGTTGCGAGTGGGGCGAAAACCGCGAGCATCGCGAGCGACCAGAGCAGCGAGGTCACGATCGGATGCTGCATCGGCCAAGCGTTCATCGTCGCGGATGGATTCGGGTTGTGGAAAAGCTCGCGGGCGGCGGCGGTGACGGCGCTCACCGGGTTCCAGTCGGCGATCACCCGCAGGATCGTCGGCATGCGCTCGGTCGGAACCATGGCGTTCGACACGAACGCGAGCGGAAAGAGGATGACGAGCCCGACCCCTTGCGCAGATTCCGGTCCTTTGCTGACGATGCCGAGGCAGGCGCACGCCCAGGACAGTGCATAGGCGAACAGGAGAAAGATCCCGAAGCCGCCGATCGTCGCGGCGAGGCTGCCCTCGGGTCGCCAGCCGATCGCGAGGCCGGTGAAGGCGACGATGGCGGCACAGAGGGTCGCGGTGAGGAGGTCTGCGAGTGAGCGTCCGACGAGGACGGCGGGCCGCCACATCGGCAACGTCCTGAACCGCTCGATGACGCCACCGTTGAGGTCGGTGCTGAGGCCGACGGCCGTGCCCATCGACGAGGTGGTGAGGTTCAGCGCGAGCAGGCCGGCGATCGCGAAGGCCGCGTAGCTCCCGCCGCCGGGCAGCGCCACCCCCGCGCCGAACACGTAGACGAAGAGCAGGGTGAACAGAACCGGCTGGATGGTCACGTCGGAGAGCTGGAGCGGCTCGCGCCTGATGTGCGCGAGGTTCCGCCCGGTGAGAACGGCGATGTCGGCCAACCGTCGCATCAGGCTGCTTGCGGGAGCTCGTGCTCGTCGGTCTCGACCCTCTCCTCGGTGCCGTGGCCGGTGAGCGCGAAGAAGACGTCGTCGAGCGAGGGCTGGTGGACCTGCACGTCGTCGACGGCGATGTCGGCGTCGTCGAGAGCGCGGACGATGGTGGTTGCCACTCCGGCGGCATGCACGAGCGGCGCGCGCAGCCGACGACCGTCGTGGCTGACGTGCACCTGGCCGGCGGCGAATGGGGCAACCACCGAGGAGGCGGAGGTGTTTGCAACCGTGAGCGTGACCTCGAGCTGAGCACCGCCTGTCTGCCGCTTCAGGTCGGCCGCCGTCCCCTCGGCGATCGCGCGACCGTGGTCGACGACGACAATTCGGTCGGCGAGCGCGTCGGCCTCGTCGAGGTACTGGGTGGTGAGGAGCAGCGTCGTGCCGTCGGCGACGAGCTCTCGGATGATCTGCCACATCCGGACTCGGCTGATCGGGTCGAGCCCGGTGGTCGGCTCGTCGAGGAAGAGCACCTGCGGGCGGGTGATGAGACTGGCGGCAAGGTCGAGCCGTCTGCGCATGCCGCCCGAGTACTCCTTCATCATCCGATCGGCGGCCTCGCTGAGGTCGAACTGCGCGAGCAGAGTCGCCGCCTGCGCGCGCGCCTCGCTGCCGGCCAGTCCGCTCAGTCGTCCGACGAGGACGAGGTTCTGCCGTCCGGTGAGCACTTGGTCGAGGGTCGCGTCCTGAGCAGTGACGCCGATGCGGGCTCGCACCGCGCCCGCCTCGCGCACCACGTCGTACCCGCCGACGCGGGCCGATCCCTCGTCCGGGACGGTGAGCGTCGTCAGGATTCGCACCGCGGTGGTCTTGCCGGCGCCGTTCGGGCCGAGCACGCCCAGGATCGCCCCGGCCGGAACCGCGAGGTCGAGACCGTCGAGCGCGAGCGTCGACCCGAACCGCTTGCGCAGGGCCTGCGCCTCGATCATCACGTCCGTCCTCAACTCGTCACCTCGTCTCCTTACCGGTCGGCAAGTAGGAAGCTGATGAGCCTAGATGCTTACTGACCGGCCGTCAAGTAAACTCCGTCCGATGCCGTCGGAGCGCGTCCCAGCCGAGCAAGCCGCCGGCCCGCGACGGCCTCGCGGTGTCACGCAGGAGCGGATCCTCGACGTCGCGCTGGAGCTCTTCAACGAGCAGGGCTACGACAAGACGTCGCTTCGGGAGATCGCGCAGCGACTCGGGGTGACCAAGGCCGCGCTTTATTACCACTTCGCGCGCAAGGAGGACATCCTCCTCGCGCTCCACCTCAGGCTTCACGCCCTGGGCAGCGACCTTCTCGACCGGCTCGACTCACTCGACGAGGGTCAGCTCGTCGCTGCCTGGCCGGGCCTCCTCGACGAGTTCATCGATCAGGTGCTGGCGAACCGCGAGCTGTTCCTGCTCCATCAGCGAAACCGGAGCGCCTTCGAGCAGCTTGCGGACAACGAGCGCCATCAAGCCGAGAACGAGGACATCGAACAGCGTTTCCGCCGCCTACTCGCCAACCCTGCGCTCCCGCTCGCCGATCGGGTGCGGATGGCGTGCTCGATCGGCGCGGTCACCAGCGCGATGATGGGCGCCGCCGGCATGTACGGCGACGTCCCACTCGAGGACATCGTCAAGCACGTCCGCGGCGCCGTCCACGACCTCTTCTGGACGAGCAGTCCGATGCGCTGACGTTCGGACTGCGCGGAGCTGAGCTCTGGTGAGCCAACAAGTACATGCCCTCTATCTCCTCCGGCACGCCAAGTCCAGCTGGGCTGCCCCGATGCTCGCCGACCGTGAGCGGCCGCTGGCGCCACGGGGTCGCCGGGATGCGAAGCGAATCGCGAAACACCTTCGCCGGCACCGCGTCGAACCTGACGTCGTTCTGTGCTCCTCCGCCTCGCGCACACGAGAAACGCTCGAGCTGATCCGGCACGCGGTCGCCACCTCGACGGTCATGCTCGAGGACGAGCTGTACGGCGCATCCTCCGACGAGCTGCTCGCGCGCCTTCGCCTCGTGCCCGACTCGGTCGGCTCGGTGATGCTGATCGGACACAACCCGGGCCTCCACCAGCTTGCCCTCGCCCTCACCGCCACCGGCGACGAGCTGGAGCGACTCGAGGCAAAGTTCCCAACGGCGGCGCTCGCAACACTCGCGCTGGCGAAGACCTGGAGTCGACTGGCGCCGGCGGACGCGACTCTGGCGGAATACGTCGTCCCGAAGCAGCTTCGCTGAGCCTCCGCACACATCCGCTGTCTTGTTCGGCAACACGATGGTGACGGCGATCGCGACTCCGGGCCGCATTGACAACTCAAGTCGAGTAAGCGTAGACTTACGCGTTAGTGCACGCTTACCGGACCAGCGGATGGACGGCGCTCGGCGATCCGACCAGGCGGGCGATCTTCGAGCGCCTCGCCGACCGTCCGCGGGCGGTCGGCGAGCTGGCGAGCGAGCTCCCGGTCAGCAGGCCCGCGGTCTCGCAGCACCTCAGGGTGCTCAAGGACGCCGGGCTCGTCCTGGACAGGCGCGCCGGCAAGCAACGGATCTACCAGCTCGACCCGGACGGCCTCGGGACGCTGCGCGCCGACCTCGAGCGGTTCTGGAGCAAGGCACTGGCGGCCTACAAGCGGGTCGTCGAGCAACCAACAGAGGAGGAGCGATGACTAGACAGGCAGAGGAGGAGCGATGACTACACAGGCAGCAGAGACGTCCATCCGGACCTCGATCGTGGTCGAGGCGCCGATCGAGCGCGCTTTTCGGGCCTTCACCGAGGACTTCGGCCGCTTCAAGCCGCCGGAGCACAATCTGCTCGAGGTGGAGATCGCCGAGACGGTGTTCGAGCCACGCGCGGGCGGCTCCCTCTACGACCGCGGCGTCGACGGCAGCGAGTGCCGCTGGGCGCGCGTGCTCGCCTACGAGCCCCCGCAGCGGGTCGTGATCAGCTGGGACATCAGCCCCCTTTGGCAGCTCGAGACCGATCTGGCGAAGACCAGCGAGGTCGAAGTGCGCTTCATTTCAGAAGCACCCGACCGGACCCTGGTCGAGCTCGAGCACCGCAACCTCGACCGTCACGGCGATGGCTGGGAGGGCGTGCGTGAGGGCGTCGCCGGTGACGAGGGCTGGCCGCTCTACCTGCAACGCTTCGCCGCGTTGCTGACCGAGGACGGCTGATGGCGCCGATCACAACCACGAACGAGATCAGGCGGCCGCCCGGAAGGTCTTCGCGTACGTGACAGATCCGGCCTGCTTCGTCGAGTGGCAGACGAACGTCGTGAGCGGCTAGAGCCAACCCTTCTCGTTCGCGAGCTCGATTGCCTCGCGGCGATTGCGTACTCCGAGCTTGCGGATGGCGGCGCTGAGGTAGTTCCGCACGGTGCCTTCGGAGAGGTGAAGCCGGGCGGCGATGTCGGCGGCCGTGTCATGGCTCGCGGCGGCGGCCAGAACTTCATGCTCGCGGGGCGTCAACGGACTCTCGCCCTCTACGATCGCCGCCGCCGCCAGTGTTGGATCGATAGCCGAACGACCGGCGGCGACGGCGCGAATCGCCGCAGCCAGCTCGCCTGCAGGCGCGTCCTTCAGCAGGAAGCCGCTTGCGCCCTGCGCGAGCGCGCGGCGCATGTAGCCGGGGCGCCCGAATGTTGTCAGGATGAGCGAGCGTGTCTCGGGCTGTTCGCGGGCAAGCTCGCCCGCAGCAGAGATTCCGTCGAGTCCGGGCATCTCGATGTCGAGGAGCGCGACGTCCGGTCGAGTCTTGTTCGCCGCGGCGAGCACCTGGTCGCCTCGATCGACTTCGGCCACGACTTCGATGTCGTCCTCGAGCCGGAGCAGGCTTGCGAGCGCCCCGCGCACCATCCCCTGGTCCTCCGCAATGAGGACGCGGATCATGCTCGGGCCAGCGGGACGGTCAGTCGGAGCAGGAAACCTCCGCCGGGGCGGGCGCCGGCCTCGAGCTCTCCGCGGGCCCGCTGCGCTCGCTCCCGCAGCCCGCTCAGGCCGCTGCCGCGTCCGGTCGACGCGGCCGCACTGCCGTCGTCCTCGATCTCGATCGCCGCGCTGTCCTCGTCGGCGTGGACGCGGATTGCGCAGTGCAGCGCCCGGCTGTGGCGGATCACGTTGGTCGTGCCCTCCCGCACTGCCCACGCCAGGACGGTATCGACCTCTGCGGGAAGCGCCACGTCGATGTCCGCGAGTTCGCAGTCGATGCCCGCGGCGGCAAGGGCCGCCCGGGCGTTCTCGAGCGCTTCCGCAAGTGCGAGCCGCCGGTAGCCCTGGACCGCTTCCCGCACCTCGGCCAGGGCGGTGCGGCTGACGGATTGGATGTCCTCGAGCTCGGCTGCCGCCTGCATCGGCTCGCGTTCGACGAGCTTCCGCGCGAGCTCGCTCTTGAGGGCGATCACCGAGAGGCTGTGGCCGAGCAGGTCGTGCAGATCGCGCGCGATCCGCAGTCGCTCCTCCGACACGGCGAGGCGCGCGAGCTCCTCGCGCGTCCCATGGAGCTCGCGATTCGCGCGGGCGATCCTGCCGAACGCGGTCATCAGGACGCCGATCGAGAGGATGGTGAGCACGGTGGCGGCGACGGCGCTGCTGCTGTCGCCGTGCAGCGATCCGGCGATGCCGACCCCGAGCCCGGTCAGCAGGGTCACGACGACTGCGGCGCGCGCCGGCAGGCGCACCCCCGCCGCGGCAACGAAATAGACGAACAGGGCTGCAAACGACGTCGGCGCGCCGGCGGCGAGCAACACGATCGCGATCACCGGCAGCGACCCGAGCACGAGCAGAGCCGCCTCCGGTCCGAGTCGAGAGAGCCACGCGCTCGGGGGCAGGAGGGAGAGGTAGAGCGCCACGAAGAGCCCGAGCCCGAGCAACAATGCGGCCAGATGCGCCCCGCTGAGCGATTGGTGCAGGAGATCCGACAGGGGACCCGCGAGGAAGAGCAGGCCGAGCAGGACGCCGATCCGGGCGCGCCCTCTGCTCAGGGGGAAATCCGAGCTCTCGTCGGCGGCGGATGGCTTCATCTGCAGATCGTGCCCGATCGCGCGACCAGCGGCTATGCGCGCCTCGTATCGCGGCGGTACGCGTGTGCGGCGAGCAGGGAGAGCGCCGTTGTCCAACCGGCGATGACGAGCCAGCCGGTCGCACTCCAGCCCTGCCCGCCGAGCGACACATGACTCGCCTGCACGAGCCAGAACGACGGCAGGCCCCGCGCGATGTCGCGCATGACACCGTCCCCGAGCGGGAACCAGACGCCGCCGAGGAAGCCGAGCAGCCCGCTCAGCCCACCGATCGCGGGCCCGACCGCCTCCACCCCGAGCAGGTGGCCGAGCTCGATCCCGAGCGCTGCGAAGGGGAGCAGGCCGACCAGCAGCAAGGCCGTCATCTGCAACCACTTGCCCGCCGATAGGTTGACTCCGAGCGAGATGCCGGCCGCGAAGAGCACGGCGATCGTCAGCAGCGCGCTCGAGTACCCGGTGGCGACTTTCGTCCCGAAGTAGGCGCGTGGGCTCAAGGGGGTCAACCGCAGCTGCCGCGTCCAACCGAGGAACCGTTCGGTCGCGATCCGCGCACCCGTACCGACGACGGCGTTCATCGCCCCGAGTGCGGCCAGCCCGACCATGAAGTACAGCGGCGCGGAGATCCCTTTTCCGCTCAGGCTGTCCTCGTTCCGATTCGGTGCGGCGATCAGGAGGTAGAGGACGAGCGGGAACCCGACCGTGAACACGAAGAAGCGCCGGTTCCGGAAATTGCGCATCAGCTCGTAGCGGACATACCTCGACGTTCTCAGCGGAGGACCTCCTCGGCGTCCGTCTCGGACTCGCCGTTCGCGCCCGTCAATTCGAGGAAGGCCTGCTCGAGGCCGGCGCTCACGAGCTCGATCCCACGAGCCTCTGGGAACGCATCGAGCAGTCCACGCAATGCTCGATCTGCATCGGTGCAACGCAGGACCACCATGTCGCCGTGTCGCTCGACGCCTTCGACTCCCGGCAGGAGCAGGGCGGCGGGCGATGCGTCCGCCAGCGTGGCGCGGATCGTGCGCCGTCCGGACACTGCCTTGATCTCGTTGGTTGGCCCGTCGGCGACGACAAGACCCTCGGCCATGACTACCACCCGGTCTGCATGCGCATCGGCCTCCGCGAGTTGGTGCGTCGCGAAGAGAACGGTCTTGCCGCGCGCAGCAAACTCGCGGATCGTCATCCAGAAGGCGTGGCGAATCTCGACGTCCATCCCGACCGTCGGTTCGTCGAGGACGAGCAATTCCGGATCGCAAACCAGCGCGAGCGCGAACCGGACTCGCTGCGCCTCGCCCCCGGACAGCTTCTGCGTGCGCCGGCCGGCGATCGGCTCGATTTCGGCGAGGTGGAGAACCTCGTCGACGTCGAGAGGCATCGCATACAGCGAGGCCACCATCGTGACCACCTCCCGCACGGTCAGGTCCCGAATCAGTGAGCCGCTCTGAAGCATCACACCTACGGCGCCGGCCTCGGTCGCCGCACGAGGCGACCGGCCGAGGACGCGGACGGTGCCGCCGTCCGGCTCGAGGAGCCCGAGCGCGATGTCGATCGTCGTCGACTTACCAGCACCGTTCGGCCCGAGGAGGGCAACGATCTCGCCCGTGCGGATCGACAGGTCAACCCTGCGCACGGCGCGAACGACGCCCTGCGGCGTAGTGAACGACTTGACGAGGTCGCTGAGCTCGACAACAGGCGATTGGGTCATGACTCGATCCTGCATGCCGCCGGTTGCTCGGTGGTAGAGCCGGCCGTCACGACTTCGGCATGACGTTCGTCACCTCCGCGCCGCGGTCGTGACGTCCGTAACGGCGAATCCGTGACGCTCGCCTATACACGAGCTCTTCTGTTCAGCGAGGTCGGCATCGGGAACTCTCGGTGCTCGTTGCACCCGGCGGCGGGCGCGGCTCGCGAGCTGGCGGGCCGCGCCATGCGGTAGGCGAAGACCCGCAGGCGAGGCGGGTTCTCCTCGAACCGCTCTGCCAGCCAGCCGGTCTCGTCCATCGGTCACATTCCTTCGTCGCGATTCGTCAGAGAGGTGACCGACGAAACCCGGGAAATGTGACAGACAAGGAGATCGACCTCGACCTGGAGCCAAGAACTTCGCGGCTTCTGACGTCACCACCGAGAAAGGAGACGAGATGCAAGCGATCGTCGGCAGCACCGAGATAGCCCGCTCGGCCCAGGAGGTCTTCGCCTACGCGACCGACTTCTCGCACTTCCCTGAATGGCAAGGCAGCGTGATCTCGGTACGCCCGGAAGGTGATGCGCCGCCTGCAGTCGGCACTCGAGCAGTAATTACACGGCGGGTCGGGCCGAGGGAGATGACGGCCCCGGAAGAAATCAGCGCGCTGAACCCTCCCAGGACCTGGTCCGTACGCGCCGTCGGTGGTCCGGTGACGGCGACCGCTAGAGGAGCGATTGAGCCGCTCGGAGACGCTGCTGCGTCGCAGGTGACGATCTCCCTCGAGTTCGAGGGCCACGGGATCGGAAGGCTGCTCGTTCCGCTCGTTATCCGACCGCAGGCGCGCAAGCAGCTACCGACCAACCTGCGCAAGCTGAAGGAGGTACTCGAGCACGGCGCATAGGAAAGAGGGACCCGTCCGGCCTGCACGCGTCGCGCCGCCGGACTCGGATCGCGACCTGCTCAGCACACCCCGCATCGTTAAGGGTAGGACACGAGAAGCATCGGTTGACCGTGGAGGAGGCTTCAGGTGAGCGAGAGAGATGCTCGTGTCTGGTTCGTCACCGGGTCCACGTCGGGCTTCGGGCGCGCCCTCGTCGATGCAGCCCGGGAGCGCGGTGAGCGAGTCGTCGCCACGGCGCGACGACCCGAGCTTCTGACCGACCTCGAAGAGGACGACGTGCTCGTGCTCGGGCTCGATGTCACCCGCGAGGAGGCGATCGAGCCCGCGCTGGACGCCGCCGTCGAGCGCTTCGGGCGCGTTGACGTGCTGGTGAACAACGCCGGGATCGGTTTTGTCGGCGCGCTCGAGGAGACGAGCCTCGCCGACCTACGGGGTGTGATGGAGACGATGTTTTTCGGGCCGGCCGCGCTCACGCGGGCGGTCGTGCCGCGGATGCGTGCACAGGCCTCCGGCGCGATCGTCCAGATCAGCTCGCAGGGCGGACAGGTGACGGCGCCCGGTTTCTCTGCCTACTGCGCCGCGAAGTTCGCGCTCGAGGGGCTCTCCGAGGCTGTTGCAGCCGAGGTGGCGCCTTTCGGGGTGCGCGTGCTGATCGTCGAGCCAGGCTCGTTTCGAACCAGTTTGCTGGGGCGCAGCCTGCATGCGGCTGGGCCCATCGATGCGTACGCCGCTACGGTCGGGGCGACCCGTGCGTACGTCGAGAGCGAGGACGGGCGCCAGGCGGGCGATCCGGCCAAGGCAGCGGCCGCGATCATCGCAGCGCTCGACGCCGGCGACCCGCCGCTTCGCCTGGCGCTCGGGACGGACGCTGTCGAGGCGATCCGCGCGAAGCACGACATGCTCCGTGCGGAGCTCGCGCGTTGGGAAGAGCTCGGACGAGCGACTGCATTCGATAGCTAATCCGCACCGTTCGAGTCTAGGGATCGCTCCCTGATCGGCTTGTCGAGCGAGCCTTCAGCCGAGCCTGGCTCTCGCGGCGTCGGCGAGGTAGCGAACCATGCGGCCGACGGCCGGCACTCGCCGGTCGCGGAGCCACGTTGCGTGGATCGATCTAAACGGCTGGATGTCCCGAACGGGTCGCACCGCGACATCCAGATGGGGCGGCGGCAGCGCAAGATCGGGCAACAGGGCGACGCCAAGCCCTGCGGCGACGAACGCGCGCGCGACCGTGACGTCGCTGACTTCATGGGCGATGTGGGGCTCGAAGCCGGCCTCGGCACAGAGCTGTTCGAGCAGTATGCGGTAGGGATGGAACCCTCCGCCCGGCGGGGCGATGAAGCGCTCAGCGGCCAGCTCGGCCAGCCCGAGCGTGCGGCGCGGGGCGAGCGGATGGGTGAGCGGGAGCGCGACGCGGTATGGATCGTCTGCGAGATACACCTCGTCGAAGCCCTCGTCGGGTCGAGGGCGCCCATTCTCCCACCGCTCCCGCACGCGGAACACGACTGCCAGATCGAGATCTCCTGAGCGCACACGACGCAGCTCCTCAGGCTCTTCGACGTGTTCGAGCCGGACCTGGACGTCGGGGTGCGCTGCTTCGAAACGAGAGATCGGCCCTTGTCGGAGCGACAGTCCAAGCTTGACAGTTCAAGATTGACATGACAGTATTGAATGATCGAAGTGTCGCATGAAGCAGGAGACGCCGAGGGGAGCGGCGGTTGTCTCTCGTTCCGGGTCTGAGTTGCAACGCCCCCCGGTCCTCGCCGGCGCCGCGCACGGCACCGACATGCTCCGAAGGGGCGACCCGACAGCGGGGTCGCTCGTCACGCTCGCACTGAGGTTCCTGATGCGAACGGTCTCGCCCCACGAGGGAATACGATGACTCTCGATCGCGTTCGTGCCTGGACGGGAACCGGGTCGGTGATCGCGAGTGTCTGAAACGCGGGAGGACGTGGCGGCGGCCCGCGCGGAGGGCGAGGGGGCGGTGGCGTTCTTGCGGTTCGCGTCGGATTTGTTCGCGTCCGCGGATCTGGCCGAGCTCGAGCAGCGGCTGGTGAGGGGTTTCGGGAGGCTGATCCATGCCCCGATGTACACCCTGTACCTCTTGGATCCGTTGACTGGGCGTCCGGTGCGTGCGGCGCCGGTGAACGTCAGCGAGACGATGCTGGCGCGATACGAGCGGCTTCCTCAGGGCAGGAAGACCGACCCGCTGCTCGCCCGCCTCCTTGCCGGCGGGAGCGCTGCGTACAACCTCGAGCTCATGTCGATGGAGGAGTGGCTCGAGTCTCCGGTCTACACGAGCGTCGTGTGCATGCACGACATGCGCCATGTCGTCCAGGTACCGGTCGTATGCGGGGAGGAGATGATCGGGACGATCAATTTCGGGACGAGCGAGCCCGACCGGGGCTACAGCGAGGGTGAGGTTCGTTTGGCGGAGGCGCTGGGCCGGCTGGTCGGTGTTGCGGTCGAGGGTATCCGCGAGCGGGAGGATCTCGAGCAGGAGCTCGAGCGGGCGCGGGCCGCGCTCGAGCTGACCGGGAGCGCGATTGTGGTCAGCGATCCGGAGGCGCTCGAGGTTCGCCTCAACGAGGCCGCTCGGCGGCTGCTGGCACAGCTCCGAGAAGGAGAGGAACGGCTCTATGGGCTGCTCGCGCCGCCCGGTGAGCAGCGCGGCGGGTTTTCCCGTCACATCGATGTCGAGTACCTGGACGGGGGTCGGGGCCGCCTCCACGGGTATTCGAGCCGGCTGCCGCGCGAGGGCCGCGGGCTGGTCACCGTGCTCGAGCTCGACCGTGAGCGGCCCGGCAGGTCGGCCGGGCCGCTGCAGGCGTTGACGGCGCGCGAGCGTGAGGTCGCGACGCTCGTCGTGGATGGTCTTGCTGATCGCGAGATCGGCGAGCAGCTGCATCTGAGCCGCCACACGGTGAGCCAGTACGTGAAGCGCATCTACCGCAAGCTCGGCGTCGACTCGCGGGTCGCGCTGACACGCCTGCTGCTGGCTCCTCGCGAGCCAGACCCAGAATTCTGATCGTCTGATCGCCATCCCCAAGGTTGGGGATCGGCTGAAGACCCCCAATCCGGTGTCTTGCGGGCGGCGGCCCACGGGCCCTAGAACCGTGCGAGTGAACCTCTCGGCCCTGGTCCTGAGGAGCGCGCGCCACCCGTGGCGGGCGGTCGGCGCCTGGATCGTCCTGATGGTCGTCGCAGTCGGGGCGATCGCGATCCTGCTGGGCGGCGCGCTCACGACGGAAGGCAACCCGACGAACAATCCGCAGTCCGAGCGGGCCAAGGATGTGCTGTCCCGGGCCTTTCCACCCACAGTAGGCGCAGCGGTCACGGACATCGTGGTCGTTCGCTCCGCGCAGTACACCGTCGACACGCCGCAGTTCAAGGCGCTCGTGCGAGGGCTCGCCTCGGACGTGCGCGGCGCCGGCGTCGACAGCGTTCGTACCTATCTCGACGCCGGCGACCCGTCGCTCCTCTCGCGGGACCGGCACGCGACGATGGTGCAGTTCTCGGAGGCGTCGGACGACGGGATCGACGAGATCGTCGGCGCCGTCGAGCGCGCCGACGCACGCCCGGGGTTCACAGTCGCGGTCACGGGCCAGAAGACGCTCGACCGCGACTTCAACGAGCTCTCGCAGAGCGACTTGCAGCACGGTGAGCTCAGGGTGGGCCTGCCAGCTGCGCTGATCGTCCTGCTGCTCGTGTTCGGAGCCGTGGTCGCCGGGCTGGTGCCGCTGTTGATCACGCTGCCGTCGATCGTGATCGCGCTCGGGCTGGTCGCGGTGCTCGCGCATGCGTTCAGTCTCTCGGTCTTCGTGATCAACATGCTGACCGGGATGGGGCTCGCGCTCGCGATCGACTACTCACTGTTCGTCGTCTCCCGGTTCCGCGAGGAGCGCGGCCGGGGCGGGGAGAAGCTCGATGCGATCGCCGCTACTGCGACGACCGCGAACCGAGCGGTGCTTTTCAGCGGCACGACGTTCGTGATCGCGATGTTCGGGATGCTGATCGTCCCGAGCTCGATCATGCGCAGCCTCGCCGTGGGGGCGATCCTGGTCGGGATCGTCTCCGTCCTGGCCTCGGCCACGCTGCTGCCGGCGCTGCTCGCCCTGCTCGGCGACCGGGTCGATGCGCTGCGGATCCCGATCGTGGGTAGGCGCTCGCTCGAGGCCGTCAATCCCGAGGGCCGCTTCTGGGGTGCGATCGTGCGCGCCGTCGTGCGCCGGCCCGGATTGAGCCTCGCCCTCGCGGTCGCGGTGCTCCTGGCTGCCGCTTCTCCGATCTTCGGGATGCGGATCGGCACGAGTGGCGTGACCGCGCTCCCCGACCGGTTCGAGTCGAAGCAGGGCTTCGCCGCCCTCCAGCGCGACTTCCCGCGGGCGACCTCGGACCCGGTCGAGATCGTCGTCGCCGAGGGCGCAACGCAAGCCGCCGCGCGACAGGCATTGAGTCGACTGCGCGCCACGCTGGCCGCAGACCCGCGCTTCGGGCGCGGAACAATCGAGCGCTCGTCAGACGGCCGCGTCGCGCTGCTCTCGGTTCCGGTCCGGGGAGACCCGTCCGGCGACCACGCGATCTCCGCCGTGCGCGAGCTGCGCTCGACGCTCGTGCCCGCCGCATTCGAGGACAGCGGGGCGGAGGTGCTGGTCGGGGGCACGACCTCCGAGAACATCGACTACTTCGACTCGGTGATCGGCCCCGCGCCCTGGGTGATCGCGCTCGTGCTCGCGCTCACGCTCCTCTTCCTGACCGTCGTCTTCCGCTCGCTCGTCGTCGCCGCAACCGCGGTCGCCCTCAACCTGCTCTCCGTCGGCGCCGCCTACGGGCTGCTCGTGCTCGTCTTCCAGCACGGCGTCGGCGCCGGCCTGTTCGGCTTCGACCAAGTGGACACGATCGAGGCCTGGGTACCGCTGTTCCTGTTCTCGGTCCTCTTCGGGCTCTCGATGGACTACCAGGTCTTCCTGCTCAGCCGGATCAAGGAACGTTTCGACGAGACGGGTGACACGACCGATGCCGTCACCTTCGGGGTCGCCTCGACCGCGCGGATCATCACCGGAGCGGCATTGATCATCGTCGCCGTCTTCGCCGGGTTCGCGACGGGCGAGCTGATCATGTTCCAGCAGATGGGCTTCGGCGTTGCTGCCGCGCTCGTCATCGACGCGACCGTCATCCGCTCTGTCGTTCTCCCCGCCGTCATGAAGGTTCTCGGAGATACCAACTGGTACCTCCCGGGCTGGCTCGAATGGCTACCGCGGCTCCAGCTCGAAAGCGTCGGTTCAGGTCGCCGCGCACGCGCAGCGCTCGAGTCGAGTCGAGGCTAGCGGTGCTCCGCCACGAAACGGGCGCCTTCTGCTGGGTCGGGTTGGCCACTTCCGACCTGACCCGTGCGAAGGCCTTCTACGAGCGCGTGTTCGGGTGGCAGAGCAGCGATCTGCCCGCCGGAGAAGTCGGCACCCACACGGTGTTGCGCCACACCGGCAAGGAGGTTGTGCTCCCCCGGCGGACACGCGAGGCACGGGCGGCGCCGGACGCGCCGCACTGGACGCCGTACATCGCGGTCGAGGACGCCGACGCCAGCGCGTTTCGCGCACGCGAGCTCGGCGGCACCCTCCTCCGCGAGCCGCACGACCTGCTGGACGCAGGCCGCATTGTCGGCGTACGGGATCCGACCGGCGGCGTCGTGTCGCTCCGGCAGGGCCGCTCCCGCGGCGGCGCGGAGCTCGTCGGCGACCACGGCGCCCTCTGGCCGAGGCGAACGGAGGACGAGCCCTGAGCGCACCGGCCCTCAGGCCGATCGGGCGCACCGTGCTGCTCACCGACCCACAGGGGGCCGCGTTCGGGCTACTCGAGCAGGCGATCGCCACACACACGGCGGCCCCAGTCTCGACCTAGAGCAAGGGAGGAACCGCGATGGAACACGAGCCCGAGGCATTGGAGGAAGCTCGGCGCCATGTGCGCCGCAAGCGGATCTTCTACATCGTTCTGGGGGTCTGGATTGCCCTCTGCTTTATGTGGTTCGCAATCGACATGACCGATGACAGCAGCTCCATCTGGTTTTACTGGCCCATGATGGGCTCGGGCATCGGCGTCGCCATCACCGGGCTCGTGCTCTTCGGGATCGGGGGACTATTCGGCGTCGAATGGGAGCGCCGCGAGATCGACAAGTATCTCCGCCGTCGAGGGAAAGCGTCGGGCCCGTGACAACGACCGTGCCGGGAAAAGACGCCGGCCTGTTCAACCTCGTCATGGTTTTCGCGTCGCGCTGCCTTCGCTGAGGATGTACTCCTAGGCGAACCGGACGGCCACCGAGCCCTTACCGCCCGCGCCGGCGGGCGTCCGAGCGTGTCACAGCTCGGCGCGAGGTTTGCGGCGAGGCCGCTGGTTGTGCCTGGAGTCAGGGCGAAGCGTTTTGCTCGGTACCGTCACTGGATCGCCGCAACGACTGAAATCGCCGCCGGGGGCCTGACCGAGGCCGAGGCGGCACGGCGCCTGGAGGCGAGGGGGAAGCTCCCGCGCCAGCGCTCGAGCCGCTCCTACGCAAGCATCGTCCGCGCGAATACGCTGACGATCCCGAACGGGATCCTCTTCGTCTTCGGCGTGCTGACGATCAGCTTCGGCTCGTGGAAGGACGCGCTTTTCGTCGGGATCCTGATCGCGAACATCGCAATCGGATCGTTTCAGGAGATCCGCTCCAAGCGCGCGCTCGACAGGCTTGCCTCGCTGGTGGCGCCCGAGGCGGTGGTCGTGCGAGGCGGAGCCGATCGCCGTCTGCCCGTCGACCAGGTGGTTGTGGGCGACCACGCACGGTTGGCGGCCGGGGACCAGGTCGTCGCGGACGGAGTGGTGGTGTGGGCGGACGGGCTCGCCCTCGATGAGGCCAACCTGACGGGCGAGTCCGACCCCGCCGTCCGCGGCCCGGGCGAGCAGGTGTGGTCGGGCTCGTTCGCCGTCGAGGGGGCTGCGCTCTTCGAGGTGACGGCGGTCGGTCCGGAGAGCCGTGCGGCGCGTCTGACTACGACGGCGCGCGCGTTCCGCCACCCGCGCTCCCCGCTCGAGCGGGCAAACGACCGGCTGCTCCTGTTGCTCGTCGCGTTCTCCCTCCCGCTCGCGGTCGCGCTCACCGTCACCGGATTCACTCGCGTGGAGACGGCAGCCGCGCGGGTGCAGTTGCTGACCGCCGGGATCGTGAATCTCGTTCCGGAGGGCCTGATCCTGCTGATCAGCCTCACCGCGGCAGTGTCGGCCTTCAAGGTCGCCCAGCGCGGTGTGCTCGCGCAGCAGCTCAACGCGGTCGAGTCGCTCGCGTCGGTTGACGTCGTGTGCACCGACAAGACCGGAACTCTGACCGAGCCGACGCTGCGGTTGGTTGGACTCGTGCCGGCCGAGGGGGTCGACGAGGAGAGCCTCGCGCGCTCGCTCGCGAGCTACGCCGCCAGCGCCCCCTCCCGCAACCTCACGCTGCAGGCGATCGCCGATGCCGGGCTGGCGGATGTCGACCGGCGCCGCGTGGTCGGGCAGGTTCCGTTCTCCTCCCGGCGTCGGTGGAGCGCGCTCGACCTGGGCGACGACCGGCTCGTGCTGGGCGCGCCGGAGCGATTCGCAGCCGTCGACCCGAGGCTTGCGGAGCAGGCGCGCAGCGAGGCGAGCGCCGGGCGGCGCGTATTGGCGCTCGGGCGGTTCGCGACACCGCTGCAGAGGTCGGGCGTGGAACCGCGGTTTCCGGAGGACGTGCGAGCGCTCGGCCTCGTCGTGCTCGCCGAACGGCTGCGGCCGAACGCAGCAGAAACGGTCGCCTTCTTCGTCGCCCAGCACGTCGACCTGAAGGTCCTCTCCGGCGACGCCCCGGCCACGGTCGGCGCGATCGCCCGTGACGCCGGCGTGCAGGGATCGGCAGAGTCACTCGACGGCGAGGCGTTGCCGTCTCAGCCCGCGGCTCTACTCGAGGCGGTCCTCGCCGCTCCCGCCGTCGGTCGCATCTCACCGGAGGGCAAGCGCGCGGTCGTCGACGCCCTCACGGCCGCTGGGCGTTTGGTCGCGATGGTCGGCGACGGGGTGAACGACGTACCCGCCCTCAAGGAGGCGCGTCTCGCGATCGCGCAAGGCTCGGGCGCACAGATGGCGCGCTCGGTCGCCGATCTTGTCCTCGTGCGCAACGACTTTGGCGTCGTGCCGGGGATGGTCGCCGAGGGCCGACAGATCCTGCGCAACATCCAGCGCGTGGCACAGCTCTTCGTGACCAAGTCGGTGTTCGTTGCGGTGGCGGGCCTGGCCGTCGCGATCCCAACCGCCACCTTTCCGCTCCTCCCCCGCCAGTTCACGATCGCATCGACGGTCACGATCGGCATCCCCGCCTTCGTGCTCGCGCTGGCGCCGAGCTCGGGCCCGTGGCGGCCGGAGCGGTTCCTGCGTTCGGTCGCGCGGTTCGCGATCCCGGCCGGTGTCGCGGTCGGGATCGGGATCGCCACCGGCTACCTCCTCGCGCGGTACGGGTTCGACCTCGGCCTCACCCGCTCGCGCACGGTCGCCACGGGGATCGTGGTCGTCTGCGGGCTTGCTGTCGTGATGCGGCTCGAGAGCCAGCCCGGGCGGCGGCGGCTCGCCGTCGGTGCGCTGTGCGCGGCGATGGCGCTGCTCTTCCTGCTCGCTCTCGCGGTCCCGTTCCTGCGCAACTTCTACGAGCTCTCGACGCCCACGGGCGAGGCCGCCGTCGCCTGGGCGATCGGCGTCGCGTTGGGGGTCGGGGGGATGCTGGGCGCCCTCCGCTTCCTTCGCATCTGAAGGGGCTGCGTCGCTCGCGTGCCAGCGCAACCGGTGCATTTCCAGGCAGAATCGCAGGATCGCCTGTCGGGAAGATGCCGACGGTTGCCCGATCCGGCAGAGCATCCCATGTTCCGAATCCTGGTGGCCGCGCCGCCGCCCGCTGTGGGGGCCAGGCACCCGCAGTAGGCAGTCTCGTGGCCGTGTCTGACCGGCTTCAGCACCGAGCTGGACTTCCTCTCGGCGGTGCTCGGCGTCGTGCTATTCGTCGTCGAGCGGCGGTTGGCGTGCCGGGATCGGCGATCCGTTGACGATCGACGTCGTCGTTTCGCCGTAGACGAGGAAGCGATCGAGCAGGGTGCTGAGCTCGGCGATCGAGCGCAGGTAGACCTTGAGGTAGAAGCAGTCCTCGCCGGTGATGCGATGGCACTCACCGATCTGGGGGATCTCGCCGGCGAGCTCGGCGATCCGCGGCAGCTGTCCCGGCGCCGGTTTGACGCGCACGATCGCCGTCAGCTGATAGCCGAGCTTGCGCGGGTCGAGCTCGGCCCGGTAGCCGGTGATCACGCCGGACCGCTCGAGGCGTTTGACGCGTTCGGCGACCGCCGGCGGAGAAAGGCTGACCCGGCGGCCGAGCTCGGCGAGCGGAACACGGCCGTCCCGCGTGAGCTCGCCGATGATCCTACGGTCGGTCGGGTCGAGCAGCGGAATGTCAATGTCACTGGGGCGGTGAACTCCGTTGTTCATATCGTGCCGTAAGGGTAATGCCTTTGATTCGCTATGTCCAAACCGGCGGGCGCCGGGAACAATCCTCGCATCGCCGGCCACCTCGAGTCCACCGTCCCGCCCGCCAGGTCAAGTCTCCGCTTCGGCGCCCACATCGGCGAGCTTCCGCCGCAGGCGTATTTCGTCGTCAGCGCCGTCTTTCATTACCTCGGCCCCGCGTTTGCCGTCTTGCTGTTCGCGCGCGTGCAGCCGCTCGGCGTCGCCTGGCTGCGGATCGTCAGCGCCGGCCTCGTCTTCGCCGCCTGGCGGCGGCCGTGGCGCGCCCTCGGCTGTCTCGATCGCTCGACGCTATGGCTCCTCGCCGGCCTCGGCGCCGTCTTCGCAGTCATGAACAGCTGCTTCTACCTGGCGATCGACCGATTGCCGCTCGGCACCGTGGCCGCGATCGAGTTTCTGCCCGTGATCCTGCTCGCAGCGCTGGGTGTGCGCTCGCGCCGCAACGGCGTGGCGCTCGCCCTGGCCGTTGCCGGCGTGTATGTGCTGACGGACGTTCGGCTCCAGGGCCAGCCGCTCGGCGTCGCGTTCGCCTTCGCCAACGCCGCCCTGTTCGCCTTCTATATCGTGCTCGCGCATCGCGTCGCCCGCAACCCGCTGCTGAATCGCATCGACGGGCTCGCGGCCGCGATGCTCATCGCCGCGGTCGCGATCACGCCGATCGGCGGCTGGAGCGCCGCCGGGGCACTACCCGATCCGGTCGCGATCGGCGCCGGCATCGGCGTCGGCGTCAGCTCGTCGGTCATCCCTTACGTGTCCGACCAGCTGGCGATGACCCGTCTCAGTCGTGCCAGCTACTCACTGATGGTCTCGCTGCTTCCCGCAACCGCGACGATCGTCGGCATCGTCGTCTTGACGCAGATCCCGACCGCACGCGACCTGGTCGGGGTCGGACTCGTCGTCATCGCGGTCGCGACCCACCGGGAGCGCCCCAAACGGCAGCCGCCGGACACGGAACCCAACAATGACGAGACGCTTGAGCTCCTCGAGGATGTGAGTTCATGAGAATTCGTTCCGGGGGGCCGGCGAGAGCAGGTGAGCTCGCCGGGACGGTAGGTAAAGGAGGCAGCTGTGCGGAAGGTGATCGAATCCACGCTGGTCTCGCTCGACGGCGGGATTGGCGACCCGCAGCTCTGGGCAGAGCCGTATTTCGACGACGAGGCCCGAGAACGGGCGATCACGCCGGTGCTGTCGCCGACCTGAAGCAGGAGGAAGGTCGAGACCTGCTCATGTGTACGGCCATGGCCCTCTCGGGCAGACGCTGCTGGAGCACCGGTTGCTCGATGAGCTGCGGCTCTGGGTTCATCCGCTCCTCGTCGGTCGCGGAACGCTGCTCTTCCGAGAGGGCGCAAAGGTTGCCCTGAGACTCGTCGCAACCGAGAGGCTCGCGACCGGGGTGGTCGTCCTCACCTACCAACAGGCCCAAACCTGATGCGCACCGCGCGTGGAAGGACAGCTTCGGTCGCCGGTCCACTCAGGCCTCGAGGGCGATGAACGGCTGCTGCGCGTCGACGGCGGAATTGTCCGCTTCCTCGCATAGAACGGCGCCGACTACGCCCCGCACAGTGAATTTCGACCGCCGTGCGGAGGCTCGGTAGGCTGCCCGATCGTCGGCGGAACGCATCGTTCTCCAAGAACGGCGTGACCTTGGGTCGCGCGCGCGCGCACCGCGCCGGCCGTGGCATCCTGGACGGCGACGAGGCCGACGACCATGAAGGAGGGTGGGTGATGAGCATCAGCAGTGTCGACGAGCAGCGCACGCACGCGACCGGCAAGATCGACGTCAAGACCTACGAGCCGACGCCGTACGATCAGCCGGCCGAGGGACCGCCGCTGGTGCGGATCAATGTGGTCGAGGACTTCTCCGGCGACATTGCCGGCGAGGGGGTGGCCACGTTCCTGCAGGTGACCGCCGGCGAGGACGAGGCGAGCTTCGTCGGGGTCGAGCGTGTGACCGGAAGCCTCGGCGGCCGGTCGGGGACGTTCGTCCTCCAGGACGAGGGGACGGTGAAGGGCTCGACCGTCTCCGGGAGCTGGTTCGTGGTTCCCGGGTCGGGCACCGGCGAGCTCAAAGGCCTGCGCGGGGAGGGAGGCTTCAGCGCCGAGCTCGGCCAAGGTGCCGACATCACGCTCGACTACTGGTTCGAATGATGTGATGCCGCTGCGGATCGAGAACGCGCTCGCGTTCGTCGCAATCGCTCGCTAGAGACCCGGCTTGATCACCATGTCCCAGGTGACGACGACGAGGAGGAGCAGGATGAGAAGCATTCCCCACGCCCAGCGGCGCAGCTGGCGGACTGCTTCGCTGTCGTCGCCCGCGGTGGCGGCCCGCTGGGCGCTGATCGCGGCCCGGCTCTGAAAGATCGCCCCGACGAGGAAGGCGGCGGCAAAGAGCGTGAGGGCGAGCCAGATCCAGGTCTGGCCGAAGTCCCAGGCGTCGCTGTCCACGACGAGCCAGATCCCCAATCCGAGCACGGTGATCATTGCTGGTGCGAACACCAACGGGCCGATCACGCCCAGGCTGGCGACGAGGCGGGCGATCGCGTCACGGTCGCGGCTGCGAAGAACCTGGATCGCAAGTACACCGACGGCGAGCAGGCCGCCGACCCAGATCATCGCGGCGAGGACGTGCACGAACTTGAGCCAGTCGTAGAGAGTCGCCGCAACCGGCATCAGGCCGCCTTTCTCTGCTCTTCGCCGGCGAAGGTCGCAGCCTCGTCGGCTTGTTTCATCGGCTGTGCCCGTGGCAGCAGGAGGGCCGGCACGAGGGAGACGGCGATAAGGGCGACGGCGACCCAGAACGTCGTCCCGAACGCATCTGCGACGAGCGGAAGCGTCTGGGGCTGCTTGGCCAGCTCTGCCGTCCCCTGCACGCCACCGTCGAACCCCGGCACATTGCCCGCGATCGCCCGCTGGAGCACGATCGCGAACACTGCTGTGCCGAGCGCGCCGCCGATGCGCTGAATCGCGTTCAGCGCGCTCGTCGCCCGAGGTGTTTCCCGGCGGGCGAGGGTCTGGAAGGCGGCGGCCATCGACGGCATCACGGTGCTGCCGATGCCGATGCCGAGCACGAACAGGGCGGCGACGAGATAGGCATAGGACGTGTCCGCCCCGACCTGCGTGTAGGCGAACATCCCGAGCATCGCCACCACAATTCCCACGGAAACGACGATACGGGCGCCGCTCTTGTCGGTCAGCCTCCCCGCGAGCGGCATCGCTACCGCCGCACCGACACCCTGCGGAATGAGGAGCAGTCCGGTCTGCAGCGGGGTTTCGTGGCGAACCAGCTGGTAGTAGAGCGGCAGCAGGATCACCTAGCCGAAGAGCGCTGCGATGAGGAGGAATTTGAGCGCCGCCGCAGCGGCGAAGCCGCGACGTCGGAAGAGCGAGATATCGATCAAGGCCGCGTCGCCGCGCGCGCTCGCGTGCGCGACGAACAACGCG